>NZ_JBEPPM010000045.1:0-1071 GCF_040547315.1 Arthrobacter sp. UYP6 | reverse complement strand
TGTACTCAGTCACCACGTTAATTACACGAAAATAGGGTGAAGACCTCTTAGATTTGGTGGTTACCACACACGCCGAACCTAAGAGGTCTTCATGTCCCACCGTAATGCCCGACTGGCCCCTGCCGGAAGAATGATCCTGATCCAGCGCGTCATCTCAGGCCGGCCCGTCGCGCACGTGGCGAAGGAAATGGGTATTTCCCGGCCCACCGCCTACCGCTGGGTGAGCCGGTACCGGGATGAAGGCCTGCCCGGCCTGGAAGACCGCTCCTCCAGACCGAAGTCCTGCCCGCATGCCACCAGCCCCGAGAAGACAGCCGAGGTCCTGGCGGCCCGGACCGAGCACCGCACCGGGCCCTCGGACCTGGCTGCCCGCACCGGGGTCGGTGCCCGCACCGTTTCCCGGATCCTGGCCCGCGCGCACGTTCCCAAGCTCTGGGACCTGGACCCGCTGACCGGGATCCGGATCCGCGCCGCACGCGCCACGGACCGACGGTACGAACGCGACGCACCCGGGGACCTGATCCACATTGACGTGAAGAAACTCGGGAGAATCCCCGACGGAGGCGGCTGGCGGGCGGACCCGAACCAGAGCGCCCGCAACCACGCCAAAGGGCATACCAGGGTCGGTTTCGACTACGTCCACGTGGCCGTGGACGACCACTCCCGGCTCGCGTTTGTGGAAGTCCACCCGGATGAGAAGGGTGCCACCTGCGCCGGGTTCCTCACCCGGGCCGCCGCGTTCATGGCCGCCCACGGAGCGCCGGTGAAACGGGTGATGACCGATAACGCGTTCGCGTACCGGCTCTCGAAGGATTTTCAGGGCGTGCTGGCCGGACTGGAGGCAAAACACATCCTGATCAAGCCCCGCCATCCCTGGCAGAACGGCAAAGCTGAACGCTTCAACCGGACCCTGCAGGAAGGCTGGGCCTACCGGCACGTGTTCGACTCAAACCAGGCCCGCACAGATGCCCTGGAACCGTGGTTAGACTTCTACAACAACCACCGGCCACACGGCAGCCTCGGAGGCAAAGCACCGATCACCCGGTGTAATTAACGTGCCGTCTGAGTACA
>NZ_JBEPPM010000044.1:0-1121 GCF_040547315.1 Arthrobacter sp. UYP6 | reverse complement strand
CGCCCTGTGATGAGTATTCCAGCTCAAAGTCCACGGGGCTGACATTAGCGATTGAAGAGTGGCGGCGGCGCTGGTTATAGCGGTCCTCTATCCACACCCCGACCTCACGGATTGCCCGTGCCCGGGTAGGCCAGACACGACGGTAATAGAACTCGGTTTTCAGTGTCGCGAAGAAGCTCTCCGCCATCGCATTGTCCCAGCAAATACCGGTCAATCCCATCGACCGGGTGATGCCGTTCGCTGCGGCAAACGAGGCGATCTGGGCCGAGGCATATTGGGTACCTCGGTCGCTGTGAAAGATCATCGATGCCGGTCTTTCTTCACGCAGCACGATAGCCATTTTCAGGGCATCCTGGATCAGGTCCGTACGCATGTGATCAGCGATCGCCCACCCGATGACGCGCCGGCTGTGGGCATCGATCACCGTGGCCAGGTAAACCCAGCCCTCCCACGTGCGCAGATACGTGATGTCGCCGACCCAGACTCGGTTCAAAGCCCCGGTGTCCCACTGTCGTTTCACGGCATCAACTGGATACGCGTCTGCGCGGTCAGTGATGGTGGTGGTCTTCCACTTTTTCGGGCAAATACCCGCAAGCCCAAGGGACCGCATGGCTTTAGCGACGGTTTTGCGGGACACGGTTTCACCGTCGGCACGTAAATCCGCAAGGATCCGCGGTGCCCCGTAAACCTCGTCGGAATCTCCGTGAAAGTAGGCAACTTTCTGCTCAATGTGTATCCGGCGGATCACCGTCGCTGACGGGACCCGGCCTACCCAGGCGTAGTACCCGGAGCGGGAGACTCCGAGCAGTCGCGCCATGGCCACGATGCTGAAGCTGCTCTTCTGCGCGTGCATCACTTCGAACGCCTGCTGTTCGTATCCGATGCTTCCTGGGCGAAGAAGAGGGACGCTTTTTTTAGGAACGCCCGATCAAGTTTTAGATCCGCGTTCTCTTTGCGCAGCCGCAGCAGCTCCGCTCTTTCGGACTCCGTCACCGCGGTCTCACCGGTGTCGTTGCGGGCCTTGAAGCTATTGACCCAGCGGCCCAGAGTGGCCTCGTTCAGCCCAAGTTCCCGGGCAACAGTGGCAACCGCCCTGCCGGTGGTGAGGACCAGCTTCACTG
>NZ_JBEPPM010000043.1:0-1358 GCF_040547315.1 Arthrobacter sp. UYP6 | reverse complement strand
TGAACCGTCCCGGGAATCATGCCGCCTGTTTGTTGGCGGCGTCGTCGGGTAACAAGCCGGTTTGTAGATCATAATATGTCTGCTCGTATTCCTCTGGCGTCTGATGATCCAGGGCGGAATGCAGGCGTTCGTTGTTGTACCAGTGGACCCACTCGAAGACGATCTCCATTACGTCGGTTTCGGTCTTCAGCGCCCCGCTGCGGAACGGTGAATTCTTCGCGACGGCCTCGTTCTTGAATAGTCCCATTACGGTCTCGGCGGCTGCATTGTCATAGGCATCACCCACGCTGCCGATGGAGGGCTGCAGGCCTTCCAGAGCCAGGGTGTCCGTATAACGGATCGAGGTGTATTGGCTGCCGGCATCTGAATGATGGATCAGTCCCGCCGGTGCCGGCCGCCCGGCGTGTTCGCGTCGCCACAGGGCCATCCGCAGGCAGTGTTCAACGAACGCAGTGTCCTTGGCGGTTGAGGTTTCCCAGCCAACGATCGCCCGGGAGTACAGGTCGATGACCAGGGCGACGTAGACGAATCCAGAGTAGACCGGGACGTAGGTGAAATCGGTGACCCAGATCCGGTTCGGGGCCGCAGCGGTGAAGTCCCTGTTCAGCAGATCGCCGGCGCGGCGGCCGTCCTTGCCGGGGATGGTGGTTCGGGTCTTACGACCTCTAATCAGGCCGTTCATACCCTCTTCACGCATGATCCGATCCACGGTGTGCTTGGAGACTCCCGGGAAACCGTTCCGGCGCAGCCACTGCGTCATCTTCCGCCTCCCGTAGATGATCTCGGGCCGGGGACGTCCCTTCGCATCGGGGACTTTCAAACTGAGGAGCGCGTCGGTGATGCGGGCGTCTTCGATGGTGCGCAGGGCTGGCAGTCGTGTCTTCCACGCCCGGTAGGTTCTTGCGGCGACCTGCACGTCCTGCTCCCGCAGGACGGCACAGATCGACTCGACCGCATAACCTTCAGCGCGCATTTCGTCGATGAATCGACAGATCAGCGGCGGCGAGGGTCGAGTTCCCTCGCGAAGAAAATCGAGGCCTGCTTGAGGATCTCGTTGGACTCTTTCAAGTCCCTCACCTCAGCCCGGAGCCGCTTGATTTCCTCCAGCTCATCAGTGCTTGGTCCGGTCTTCTCACCGGCATCGACCTGGGCCTGGACAACCCAGCGGCGCAGCGATTCAGGGCCGACCCCGAGCTTTGGCGCCAGTGCCCTGCAGGCAGCATAGACAGACGGATATTCGGACAATCGATCCAATGTCATGCGCACTGCACGGTCACGGACTTCGGGAGGGAACTGCTTGGGCATAGTCACTATCTTTCTCACAGAAGATAGCGGCATCAAACCCGGGACGGTTCATA
>NZ_JBEPPM010000042.1:0-1427 GCF_040547315.1 Arthrobacter sp. UYP6 | reverse complement strand
GGGGGGTGCCTCTATGGTTTTCGTCAAGCGACTGAGGGCAGGTTCTTTGGTGCCGGGTCTGCGTAGAGGGTGCCGTCACGGAGCATGGCGAAGAGGACATCTGAACGACGCCGGGCCAGGGCAATGATTGCCTGGTTATGGCGTTTACCTTCTGCGCGTTTGCGGTCGTAATATGCCCTCGACGGCGGATGATGCAGGGCGGCGAAGGCCGAGAGGAACAGGGCGCGTTTGAGTTTCTTGTTGCCCCGCCGGCTCGGGTGTTCACCTCGGATGGAGGTTCCGGAGCGACGTGTGACCGGGGCGATTCCGGCGTAGGAGGCCAGGTGGGCGGCGGAGGCGAAGTGTTTGCCGGTGACTTCGGTGAGGATTCGTGCGCAGGTCCTGACGCCGATGCCCGGCATCGAGGTCAGGACCTCGTAAAGAGGGTGGGCCTCCACCAGGGCTTCAACCTGGGATGTGATGTCGTCGCGTTGCCGGCGCAATGCCAGGAGCTGCTCGGCGAGTTTCGGCAGCACGATTCCGGCGGCACCGGTGCCCACAACCACCACCGTCTGCTGGCCCAGAGCATCGAATATTGCCTCGGTGAGCCGTTCAGCAGCACGCGGTGCATGCTTCTTCAATCGTGCTTTCACATGCCCACGCCCTGCGGTCTTCAACGCCGCAGGAGTCGGATACCGGGTGAGTAGGTCCGCCACCGCCGGGTGATCCAGGTGCGGGCCCAGGGCCCGTTCCAGGGCGGGATGGATTTGGGTGAGGAGCCCGCGGATCCGGTTCGACGTTGCGGTGATCTGACCGGCGAGGTCATCGTCGAACCCGCAGAGCACGCCAAGCTCGGCCAGGGTTTCATCGTCCAGTTCCACGGAGCGCAGGGTATGCGGCATGGAGCGGGCGGCTTCGGCGATGATGGCTGCGTCCCGGGCGTCGGTTTTCGCCTGGCCCGGGTGCAGGTCCGCGATCCGGCGCATCGCCAAACCGGGCAGGTAGCCCACGGTTGCTCCGGCGGCTTGGGCGACCGCGACGGGCAGAGCTCCGATCGTCGCAGGTTGATCCACGACGACCAGGACGTTCCCGTGGCCGGCGAGCTTGGTGATGATGTCCCGGATTTTGGTTTCGTCCTGCGGCAGGGCCTTGTCGTAGAGCTTTTTCCCGGCCCGGTTCAGGGCCACGGCGTGGTGGCCGGTCTTGCCGACGTCCAGGCCAAGGAAAACGTCGATGCTCTCGTGTTCCAGAATCATGGCTACCCCCGTCTATTCGCTGAGACTGACGGTGTTGGCTGGTCTGGGCGGCAGGAAGTCACATCCACGTTACGAAGAACCGTTGGGTCGTGCCTCTATTAGCGATCCACCGGCCGCCAAGTCGGTTCCGGTGGCAACACCCCCCGGATCATGGATGACTGGGGGCAAAAACCATGCCGGAACCGACCGGCC
>NZ_JBEPPM010000041.1:0-1651 GCF_040547315.1 Arthrobacter sp. UYP6 | reverse complement strand
GCCTCGTCCTTGTATTCAGGAGTGAACTCCCGACGTGCTCTTGTCATAGTGAACATTCTCTCTTGTGAGGTGTCCACCATCCGGGGTCAAGGCCATTCCTGCTGGTGTTGCTCTGAGCTACTTTGCGATCAGTAATCTGATTGAAGCCCGTGAGGTTCGCCGTGAGATCTTCGCTCGCGAGGAGAATCAAGAATCAACCGATCCTCCGGAAGCAGGCAAGGCCGAGAGGCAGTAACCGAGGTTGGTCCGTAGGGTTCATCGTAGGATTCGCCGCTTTGCCAGCCGGCGTTCTAGTCGTCGGGCTCTTCATTCTCAGGAGGGAACCCGAGATGCGAGCTTGGGTGCGATACATGTATGTGGTCGGCGCGGACTGGTGTGCAGAACATGGAAAAGTCAGTGGTGCTCAAGGACACTATGACGTCACGAATCCAGGACAGTATGACAAGGCTGGCCCCATAATGACAGACTCTCGGCTAGCCGTTCGCTGAAAATGCGGACATTTGAGCAGTTGCTCGATGAATGCCAGGAGTAAAACATGTCACCTACACCGAGCGATGCAACGCTTGAAGAAATCACCAAACTGATCAATTTTGAAACAGTCAGCCGCGACAGCAATCTTCCCCTGATCAACTACGTGAGTGAACGCCTCAATGCGCTGGGCATCGAATCAAAGCTCATCCACGATGCAACCGGGCAGAAGGCAAATCTGCTGGCCACCATTCCCGCGGGCGATGGCACGCGGACCGGCGGCATTGTGCTCTCCGGGCACACCGATGTTGTTCCGGTTGACGGACAGGACTGGAGCTCCGATCCGTTCACCCCTCAGATACGCGACGGCAAGCTTTATGCCCGGGGCGCCTGCGACATGAAAGCCTTTATTGGCGTGGTGATGACCAGACTCGACTCAATGGTCGGGACCAAACTCAGTGAACCCATCCACCTGGCCTTCTCCTACGATGAGGAAGTTGGCTGCATTGGAGCGGTTGACTTGGTAGCGGCTATCACCGCCGATGGCCTGACGCCGCGCGGTGCCATCGTGGGTGAGCCCACATCCATGCGCGTGGTGCGGGGACACAAGTCGGTCAATGTCATCAGGGTAGATTTTCACGGTATTGCAGCACATTCCTCACTGACCACTCAGGGAGTCAATGCGATTTCCGCGGCCGCCGACTTTGCAGCGTTTGTTGATGCCAAGGCCAAGGAATTCGCCAGCGCCGGCGCCTCTGATGAAGCCTTCATCGTCCCTTACACCACCACCACGGTAAACCAGATTCAGGGCGGTATCGCGGTAAACACCATCCCGGCATTATGCACACTTC
The DNA here is from genome assembly GCF_040547315.1 of Arthrobacter sp. UYP6. Taxonomy (NCBI): domain Bacteria; kingdom Bacillati; phylum Actinomycetota; class Actinomycetes; order Micrococcales; family Micrococcaceae; genus Arthrobacter; species Arthrobacter sp. UYP6. The sequence continues at coordinate 332 of NZ_JBEPPM010000041.1, read as the reverse complement.
ACTTTGAATTCCGTTCCATCGGTGCCGATGATCCGGTGGCGCTCATTGAAAACTTCCGTGCCGAAGCACTGCGCATTGAAGCAATCATGAAGGCCCAGAACCCCGAAGCACGCGTCGAGTTCGCAGTGCTCGCCTAGACCCCCGGACTCAATACCCCCGCCGAGGCCGCGATAGTCTCCTTGGCTGCTGAACTTGGCGGAACGCCAAGCCCGGATAAGGCAACCTACGGCACCGAGGCGGTGGCCTTGACCCCGGATGGTGGACAGGGGCTAAGCGGCGAGGTCGATCCCTGCGCCCTGTGATGAGTATTCCAGCTCAAAGTCCACGGGGCT
>NZ_JBEPPM010000040.1:0-3194 GCF_040547315.1 Arthrobacter sp. UYP6 | reverse complement strand
GGGTTTGGCCGCCATGCTCGGTGAGTTTCTCAACTCCCGGCCGCGGCGACTTAGAAGACTCTACACGGGGTTGGAGGGACGCGCAAATCCGCTCCCAGCCGGGCTTTTTAGAGCCGCCCGGCGCAGACGGCGGCCGGCAAGTTGACCTGCCTGCCGCCGTCGTCCGCTCCTTAGTTTCCGCCCTCGGCCAGAGTCACCTCAACGGGCTCAAAATCCGCCGCCTTGGTGTCCACGCCCTCTTCTTCCAGTTCCGCCAGCGCCTTCTCTACGTACTCATTGGTGTAGGCCGTTTCCGGCGGCTCGGTGGTCAGGATGGTGGCCCCGGTTTCATTCTGCGTTCCCATGGCGATGTCCACCGTCTTCTTCCATGCGGCCTCATCGATCATGCCCACGCCGTTAGTGGAGGGGAAGATCAGCTTGTTGGTCTCGTTGGTCATCCACAGCTGGTGGCTCTGGCCCAGGGTGGAGCCGGATTCAGTCACAATGCGCGCCGCATCCTCCGGATTGTCCTTGGCATAGATCCAGCCCTTGATGGCGGCCTTGATAAACGCCGTGGTGGTTTCCTGATACCCGGTGTCATCAGCCAGCCGGCTCGCGTCGGCCCAGATGGCGTCCTGCAGCATGGCCGAGCCCTCCTCGTTCCAGTCAATGACGCTCAGGTCCTCTGGCTGGAACAGCTCCCCCGTCTCCGGATTCACGGCTTCCAGCACCTGCGCATACTCGTTGTAGGTCATGGCCTGGGCGGCATCGATGTCCCCGGACAGGAAGCCGTTCATGTCAAAGGCCTGCTGGATCAGCTCAATGTCGCCCGGAGCCACGCCGGCATCCTGCATTCCGGCGAAGAGCTCCCACTCATTGCCGTATCCCCAGGACCCCACCTTTTTCCCGGCGAGGTCTTCCGGCCCGTCGATCCCGGAGTCCGCCATGGACACCTGCAAGGTGGCGCTGCGTTCAAAAATCTGCGCCACATTGGTGATGTTGGCCCCTTGCTCAATCGAACCCAGGACTTTTGGCACCCAGGAGATGGCATAGTCCACGTCTCCGGAAGCGAGCACGTCCTGGGGCACGATGTCCGCGCCGCCTTCCACGATTTCCACCTCCAACCCTTCATCTTCAAAGAATCCCTGGTCCAGTGCCGCGTAGTATCCGGCAAACTGTGCCTGCGAGAACCACTGCAGCTGCAGTTTGACGGGCGTCAGCCCTTCGGCCGGTTCGTCGTCAGCTTCTGCTCCGCTGCCCGAGGCGCAGCCGGCCAGGACCAGTACTGCGGCGGCTCCGGCCGCTGCGGCCGTGCGGATACGTTTTGCACTTGCCATGTCATTGCCTCCAGTGAGTGTGAATGGATCGAGGTGAGCATCCCTCCAGACAGAAGGGATACACGGAACGGATGTGGGTGAGGCGGTGTCAGTGCCGGGAACTGTATTTCTCCAGCGCGGCGGTTGCGCAGAAGAAGAGCAGGCCGACGACGACGGCGCCCAGCACGTAGGCCCAGGCAAGGGTGTAGTTGCTGCCGGCAGCCGCCGAGGTGATGGATTTGCCCAGTCCGCCCACCGGACCGCCGAAGTACTCGGCAATCAGCGCCGAAATCACGGCCAGGGAGGAGGCGATCCGCAGCCCCGTGAACATATAGGGCACCGCACTGGGCAGGGTCACCGCGCGGGTCACCTGCCAGCGGCCCGCAGCATAGGAGCGCATCAGGTCCCGGTGCACCGGCAGGACCTGCCGGAACCCGCGCAGCGAATTGACGTAGACCGGAACAAAAACCGCTATTCCCGCCACAATCTGCCGCGGCGCTTCCTCGCCGGCGCCGAACATTGTGTACAGCACCGGTGCCGCCGCCACGATGGGTACCACGGACAGCGCGGCCACAGTGGGCCCGGCCAGCCGGTCAAAGCTGGGCAGGAAAGCGGCGACGACGGCGGCCAGCACACCGATCAGGCCGCCGGCCACCAGGCCCACCAGAGCGTTGGTTCCCGTCACGAGCGAGGCGGAGGCAATATTTGCTCTGTTTTCCACAAACCCGGCAGTTATGGCGAAAGGACCCGGCAGGACAAACGGCGGAACGGAGAACAGGCTCACCGCTCCCTGCCAGAGCAGCACGGCCGCTGCCCCCAGCAGTAGTGGCAGCAGTGCCTGCTTCCCGCCGTCGAGCGCCCGGCCCAGCAGCGCAGGTGAGGTGGCGGCCGCAGCAGCCGGCGCAGTTTTCAGCGCCGATGACTTCAGCTCAGTCACCGTGTCTCCACTCCGCGCAGCGGCGCCACCTCGGTGCCGTGCAGCGCTTCCCGCACAGCGGTAATGGCCGCGTAGAAAGCGGTTTCTTCGCGCAGGTTTTCGCCGCGATCCTCCGCCGCACCCAGGCGGATCGGCAGCACATCCTTGATCCGGCCCGGCCGCGCGGACATCACGAACACCCGGTCGGAGAGGAAAACCGCTTCCGGAATGGAGTGGGTGACAAAGACGACGGCGGCACCGGTTTCCGCGCAGATCCGCACCAGCTCGTTCTGCATCCGTTCGCGGGTCATTTCGTCCAGGGCACCGAACGGCTCATCCATCAGCAGCAGCCGCGGACTCTCGGCGAGTGACCGGGCAATCGCCACGCGCTGCTGCATGCCGCCGGAGAGCTGGTCCGGAAAGGAATCGGCAAATTCGGTGAGCCCCACCATGCCCAGGAGTTCCTCGGCACGGTTCCGGCGGACTGCTGCCCCCGCTCCATGGAGTTGAAGCGGTAGTTCTATGTTCCCCCGCACGGTCCGCCAGGGCAGCAGACCTGCCTGCTGAAAGCAGATGCCGTAGGCCTGCTCCCGGCGCGCCTGCCGGGCGGTGCGGCCAAAGACGCTGATGCTTCCGCTGGTGGGTTCATCAAGATCCGCGATCAGACGCAGCAGGGTGGACTTGCCGCAGCCCGACGGTCCGATCAGCGAGACGAACTCCCCCGGCGCCACCGTGAAGCTGGCGGATTCCAGGGCCGTCACGGGTCCGCGACCGGTGGAAAACACCCGGTGTACGTCCCGGACGTCCACCGCGGGTTCAACGGCTCCGCTCAGAACCTCCGGTTCAACTAATCCGCTCATGATGGTTGTTCTCCTCTGCGGTAGCGGTGGGCAGAGTCATATGGTCAGTGCAACGCTCTGAAACTACAGGAGCGATGCGATGCCCAGCGGCTACCCCTTTACCCAGGACTTCAAGGACCAGTA
>NZ_JBEPPM010000039.1:0-3466 GCF_040547315.1 Arthrobacter sp. UYP6 | reverse complement strand
AGTGAAGCTCCCGTTTGCTGCTTTGTGTGGCACCGCGTAGGAAGCTGGTATTCCGCAGGAATACAAGGGAGTACAGGGCGTGGTGCCACGGGCCCTTATGCTGATTCGCAGAATTTGCATGTTTTTGCTTTTAGCCTCGCAGAGACCCGGACAAAATGAGCTTGCGAACTTTTGTCTTACGGGGTTAAGACAATATTGTAAACTGGTTCCTACGCAGTAGTTCCAGAGCGCAATATTGTTAGCTGAGGTCAGAATGAGCGAAGTAGTCGGCCGTGCAGGATTCCACGCAACCCACACGAAGAGTGCAGGTGAGCGCGGGGCAATTCTTCACGAGATGATGCGTGAGTTGGACCCCGATGCCATCGAGTATTGGGCCGATAAAAATCCCTCCATCGTGGTTGCTGATGAGGTCTTGAATGAGGCATATGTCAACGATGGAGATGGTGGATTCAGCAGGTGCCAGAACAAGCAAGAAGTGATTGCTTACGGTAATGCTCGAATCGGGAAAGTCTCTCGTAAGCTCCGTGAAGATAAGCCCGACAAGGTGACAGGCAAGATGCAGGGCGGGACAGTCACAACCTCGATGATCGTTACCCACTTGCCGAAGTCAATGTGTGAGGAGTTGCCCGGTTTTTATCCGATCTTGGACAAGGACGGGGAGCCAGCTTTTGATTCAGAGGGCAACCCTCGGACGCGTAGTCGCTGGGTTGCTCGTGATCGTGATGAAGCGCGGCGGTACTTCATGGACGTTCACGCATATCTTGCCGGTGAGGTGGTTCCTGGTGGACAGGCTGCAACGCTCGGCTTCGATATTCAGCACTCCGAATCGACACCACATGCCCAGTTCCTCATGGATACCTTCGCACCGGATCCGAAAAACCCGGACAGTCTCCGGGCAGAAGCCTCAAAGGCATGGTTTGCGCATCGTGATGTGAGGGACGATGCAGGGAAGATGAAGTCAGGCCCGGCAAAAATGCGGGATTATCACGCTGGGCTCAAGGAACACCTGGTTGATCTGGGCTATGACATCTCGCCGGATTTTGACGAAGAACAGCACATGAACGGGTACACCAAGGATGCTTACGGGCGTGTTCAGGAGGATATGAGCGCGGTTGCTGCGGATCGGGTGAGTGTTCGCGTCCGTGAATCCAACGTGACGGCCAAGGAGAAGCAGTTGGTGGCGTTAGAGACCAAGCTCAAGGGGGAAGCTCAGGAAGTCGCTGTAAAGGCTTCAGAGGCCCTCAGAAGCACCGAGGAGGCCCGGAGGGCGGTTGAGACCTTCCGAAGCGCTCAGGCAGCCGCGCAGCAGGCCTCAGACGAGCTTGAGGTGCAGGTGCTGCGTCTGGAAAGTCAGCCTGCTGACTTTGAGATGTTCCTGGATACGCCAATGAAGAATGGGCAAACCCTGCGGTGGCAGTATGAGAAGTTCACGGGCACAGTGGCAGAAGCACGCCGGGAACGTGTCAGCACAGTCATCGCCAAGGCTGCGCCGGCGCTTTCTGATCCGACGGCCGGCCACGCTGGTCTGGAGTAGCCGGCTATTTGGCCTGATGTCGAGGAACGAGACACCAGGGCGCCCCGCCGGGAGGCATCACAGAGTCAAGAAACAGAAAAGGCCAGAAAACCGAGCAACAGAGCTCAGTTTTCTGGCCTTCCTTGCGTTCACACACGCATCTCCTTGTTTGTACCCCTCCGGGCGCAGCCCGACGAAGGGTTTAGGACTTAGGCGAGTACCGCTTCATTGCACCCTGCCGCGTGATTCCCAGCGCGTCGCCGATTTGCTGCCACTTCATGCCATCGTCTTTGGCTTGAACGACTGCTTCGGCCAAAAGCTCGTTGGCCGCATCAACAAGCGCTTTTAGATCACGAATACCCGCTTCATCGTCGTTCATGTCAGGGCTTCCCTGGTACCAGCGGAAGGCTTCGGCGTGGTGTCTGGCGTTTCGTTCTGCACTCATAAGAGCAACTGTAGTTGCCCAATGGCATAAAAGGCAACTACAGTTACCAGCAGAGTTAAAAAGCAAGAGCCCCGGTGAGGAAACACCGAGGCTCTTTGATCAACCACATAGGAGGTGGCTGAATGTTGACGTCAGAACAAGCATACCCGGCTGCTCCGGAGTCTAAAAGTACCCCGGGGCCGGAGGCCCAAAAAGGGGCGAAGTGCGCAGCACTGAGACCCTTACTTGATAACTACGCGAAATCGGTTGGTAACTGGCCTACGAAACAGGCTCCGATTTCCGCGCCGTTACAGGGATCTGAGGCCGAATCGAAGGGTGATGCAAATAGGGTCGATCGGTGGGCTGCGCGGGGCATTTTATGGGGCATGACTACGCTGCCTCGGGTGGCTACTTGCGGACGTAACAGCGTCAGGCCATCGGGAGTTGTCGAAGTCCGGCAGTCTGGCGAAACAGTAGGCTTCGGTGGCCTTGCCACATGCGGCTCTGTTTGGGCCTGCCCGGTCTGCTCGGCACGCATCCAAGCCGTTCGTCGCTTGGAACTTGGTGTGTTGGTGGCTGCTGCTGAACCGCGGGGCACCATCGCTTTTGGAACCGTTACCCTGCGGCACAAGAAAGGTCAGTCTCTGGCGAAGCTCTGGGACGCTCTGAGTGCCTGTAACAAGCGCGTTGGGCAGGATAAGGGTGTACGGGCGCTCAGGAAGGAATTAGGCCGTTACGGCTACGTTCGCGCCACTGAGGTCACGCATGGCCGCAATGGCTGGCACCCGCATATTCACTCCGTGAATCTCTTTGAGGGGAACATAAGCCAGGAACAGCTGGACAGGCTGGCAGAAGCCGAATTTAGGGCTTGGAGGGCCGCTGCAAAGTTTCTCGGACTCGGGGAGCCCTTGCGCTCGGCGCAGATGTTGCGGAAAGTCACTGATGCGAAGGTCGAATTTGCCGATTACTTCGCCAAGTCTTGCTATGACGAAACGGTTGCCCGGTCGGCCAAGACGATGAGTTATGAGATGTCCGGCAACATGACCAAAGCAGGACGTGGCCAGAAGTCGCGGACGCCTTGGCAGATCCTTGCGGATTTCCAAAGAGATGGAGATCTGGACGATTGGGATCTCTGGGAAGAGTACGAAAAAGCCAGCAAAGGCCGAAGGGCTCTTGTCTGGTCGCCGGGGCTGAAAGCTGAGTTTGGGATTGGCGAAAAGGCGGACGAAGAGATTGCCGACGAGGAGGTTGGAACCTCTGATGACATTCTCTTTCTGGTCACCGATTGGTCACCGGTTGCACGCAACTCGATACTCGGTGGGCAGCTGCTGGGCGAGGTTCGCCGAGGTGGCTTGAAGGCCGGTCTGGCCTTTTGCTTGGCCGAAGGAATTCCGGTGGAATTGCTGAGCCATTCCGACGACGAAGAAGACGAGGAGTGAAGCTCCCGTTTGCTGCTTTGTGTGGCACCGCGTAGGAAGCTGGTATTCCGCAGGAATACAAGGGAGTACAGGGCGTGGTGCCACGGGCCC
>NZ_JBEPPM010000038.1:0-4623 GCF_040547315.1 Arthrobacter sp. UYP6 | reverse complement strand
TCTGTTGTTTGAGAACTCAATAGTGTGCCAAGTTTATTGATACCAATTATTTTAATTGGTTGAACTGGCTGTTACCGCCCACCCCGTGGGTATGGGACGGCTTTTTTAGCTGGTTTCGAATTTAGTGCAGGACTGTGCAGCCAATTTTCCTTGGCTCCGGTCTTGTGTCTGTAACACATTTACGGAGAGTTTGATCCTGGCTCAGGATGAACGCTGGCGGCGTGCTTAACACATGCAAGTCGAACGATGACTTTTGTGCTTGCACAAAATGATTAGTGGCGAACGGGTGAGTAACACGTGAGTAACCTGCCCTTAACTTCGGGATAAGCCTGGGAAACCGGGTCTAATACCGGATACGACGGATCCCCGCATGGGGGTTCGTGGAAAGCTTGATGCGGTTTTGGATGGACTCGCGGCCTATCAGCTAGTTGGTTGGGGTAATGGCCCACCAAGGCGACGACGGGTAGCCGGCCTGAGAGGGTGACCGGCCACACTGGGACTGAGACACGGCCCAGACTCCTACGGGAGGCAGCAGTGGGGAATATTGCACAATGGGCGAAAGCCTGATGCAGCGACGCCGCGTGAGGGACGAAGGCCTTCGGGTTGTAAACCTCTTTCAGCAGGGAAGAAGCGAAAGTGACGGTACCTGCAGAAGAAGCGCCGGCTAACTACGTGCCAGCAGCCGCGGTAATACGTAGGGCGCAAGCGTTATCCGGAATTATTGGGCGTAAAGAGCTCGTAGGCGGTTTGTCGCGTCTGCTGTGAAAGCCCGGGGCTCAACCCCGGGTCTGCAGTGGGTACGGGCAGACTAGAGTGATGTAGGGGAGACTGGAATTCCTGGTGTAGCGGTGAAATGCGCAGATATCAGGAGGAACACCGATGGCGAAGGCAGGTCTCTGGGCATTAACTGACGCTGAGGAGCGAAAGCATGGGGAGCGAACAGGATTAGATACCCTGGTAGTCCATGCCGTAAACGTTGGGCACTAGGTGTGGGGGACATTCCACGTTTTCCGCGCCGTAGCTAACGCATTAAGTGCCCCGCCTGGGGAGTACGGCCGCAAGGCTAAAACTCAAAGGAATTGACGGGGGCCCGCACAAGCGGCGGAGCATGCGGATTAATTCGATGCAACGCGAAGAACCTTACCAAGACTTGACATGAACCGGAAAGGCCTGGAAACAGGTCCCCCACTTGTGGCCGGTTTACAGGTGGTGCATGGTTGTCGTCAGCTCGTGTCGTGAGATGTTGGGTTAAGTCCCGCAACGAGCGCAACCCTCGTTCTATGTTGCCAGCGCGTAATGGCGGGGACTCATAGGAGACTGCCGGGGTCAACTCGGAGGAAGGTGGGGACGACGTCAAATCATCATGCCCCTTATGTCTTGGGCTTCACGCATGCTACAATGGCCGGTACAAAGGGTTGCGATACTGTGAGGTGGAGCTAATCCCAAAAAGCCGGTCTCAGTTCGGATTGAGGTCTGCAACTCGACCTCATGAAGTTGGAGTCGCTAGTAATCGCAGATCAGCAACGCTGCGGTGAATACGTTCCCGGGCCTTGTACACACCGCCCGTCAAGTCACGAAAGTTGGTAACACCCGAAGCCGGTGGCCTAACCCCTTGTGGGAGGGAGCCGTCGAAGGTGGGACCGGCGATTGGGACTAAGTCGTAACAAGGTAGCCGTACCGGAAGGTGCGGCTGGATCACCTCCTTTCTAAGGAGCACCTCAGGGTCTGTTGTCCTTCCTCAGTGTTGGATGCGGGCTTTGCAGGAGATGCCCATATCGGGAACATTTGTTTCCCGGTGGGTGCTCAAGGGTGGAATATCAATAAGCAGGTGCCCGGCGTTGGTCCGGGCAGCAGAGTACGCCGTGGTGCCGGTTTCCCTTTGGGGGGCCGGTGCGGGGTTGGAAATGCTGCCGGGTATCCAAGTACCGGGTTTTTCCGTTTGGCACACTGTTGGGTCCTGAGATAACAGGACCGAAGAATTTTCAAGCCTTCTTGAAGGGTTGGAAGGGACACGGGTTCGTGTTGTTTCTGATTGTTCCTGCGCAGGTCTGATGCTGTCACGGTGAATACGTGGTGGTGGAGGGGTGTGACGGGGTTGTTGTTTGAGAACTACATAGTGGACGCGAGCATCTTAAAATTATTAAGTGCAATTTCAGATAAACCTGGTGACCGGTTTTTGACCGGTTTGTCATGGTTTTCTCGATAGCGATAATATTTATTGATCTTTGTGGTCAAGTTTTTAAGGGCACACGGTGGATGCCTTGGCATCAGGAGCCGAAGAAGGACGTAGGAATCTGCGATAAGCCTGGGGGAGTTGATAACCGAGCGTTGATCCCAGGATGTCCGAATGGGGAAACCCCGCCCGGCGCGCGAGTGACCGGGTGACCCGCATCTGAACACATAGGGTGCGTGGAGGGAACGTGGGGAAGTGAAACATCTCAGTACCCACAGGAAGAGAAAACAATAGTGATTCCGTTAGTAGTGGCGAGCGAACGCGGAAGAGGCTAAACCAGTGGTGTGTGATAGCCGGCGGGCGTTGCATCACTGGGGTTGCGGGACTTTCCGTATCGATTCTGCCGGATCGGTGAAGTGAGTGCAGGTGCATAGGTGAACCGGTTTGAAAGCCGGGCCGTAGAGGGTGTTAGCCCCGTAACCGGAATGTATGCTGCCGCTTGGAGAGGATCCCAAGTAGCACGGGGCCCGAGAAATCCCGTGCGAATCTGCCAGGACCACCTGGTAAGCCTAAATACTCCCTGATGACCGATAGCGGACAAGTACCGTGAGGGAAAGGTGAAAAGTACCCCGGGAGGGGAGTGAAACAGTACCTGAAACCGTGTGCCTACAATCCGTTGGAGCAGGGCGATGCCATTTATGGTGTTGTGCTTGTGACAGCGTGCCTTTTGAAGAATGAGCCTGCGAGTTAGTGTTACGTCGCGAGGTTAACCCGTGAGGGGAAGCCGTAGCGAAAGCGAGTCTGAACAGGGCGATGCAGTGGCGTGATCTAGACCCGAAGCGGAGTGATCTACCCATGGCCAGGTTGAAGCGCGTGTAAGAGCGCGTGGAGGACCGAACCCACTTCAGTTGAAAATGGAGGGGATGAGCTGTGGGTAGGGGTGAAAGGCCAATCAAACTCCGTGATAGCTGGTTCTCCCCGAAATGCATTTAGGTGCAGCGTTGCGTGTTTCTTACCGGAGGTAGAGCTACTGGATGGCTAATGGGCCCTACAAGGTTACTGACGTCAGCCAAACTCCGAATGCCGGTAAGTGAGAGCGCAGCAGTGAGACTGTGGGGGATAAGCTTCATAGTCGAGAGGGAAACAGCCCAGACCACCAACTAAGGCCCCTAAGCGTGTGCTAAGTGGGAAAGGATGTGGAGTTGCGAAGACAACCAGGAGGTTGGCTTAGAAGCAGCCATCCTTGAAAGAGTGCGTAATAGCTCACTGGTCAAGTGATTCCGCGCCGACAATGTAGCGGGGCTCAAGTACACCGCCGAAGTTGTGGCATTCAAATATTAGCCAAGCGGATGGTTTATCCATTTTCGTTCAAGCGTTTGGATGGGTAGGGGAGCGTCGTGTGGGCAGTGAAGTCGCGGTGTAAACCAGCGGTGGAGCCTACACGAGTGAGAATGCAGGCATGAGTAGCGAAAGACGGGTGAGAAACCCGTCCGCCGAATGATCAAGGGTTCCAGGGTCAAGCTAATCTGCCCTGGGTAAGTCGGGACCTAAGGCGAGGCCGACAGGCGTAGTCGATGGACAACGGGTTGATATTCCCGTACCGGCGAAAAACCGCCAATACTGATCGGGGGATACTAACCGCCCAATACCTGACCGGCCGCCCTTGTGGTGACCCGGTTTTTGGTGGAGCGCGGGACCTGATCCCGGGAGGTAAGCGTATTAACAGGTGTGACGCAGGAAGGTAGCCGGGCCGGGCGATGGTTGTCCTGGTCTAAGGATGTAGGGTCAGCGATAGGTAAATCCGTTGCTGTGTCTTTGATGACGATCCTGAGATCTGACGGGACCCACTTTGGTGGGAATCCGGTGATCCTATGCTGCCTAGAAAAGCATCGGCGCGAGGTTTTAGCCGCCCGTACCCCAAACCGACACAGGTGATCAGGTAGAGAATACTAAGGCGATCGAGAGAATTATGGTTAAGGAACTCGGCAAAATGCCCCCGTAACTTCGGGAGAAGGGGGGCCCCAACCTTGATGGACACTTGCTGTCCGGAGGGGATCGGGGCCGCAGAGACCAGGGGGAAGCGACTGTTTACTAAAAACACAGGTCCGTGCGAAGTCGCAAGACGATGTATACGGACTGACTCCTGCCCGGTGCTGGAAGGTTAAGAGGACCGGTTAGCCCTTACGGGCGAAGCTGGGAATTTAAGCCCCAGTAAACGGCGGTGGTAACTATAACCATCCTAAGGTAGCGAAATTCCTTGTCGGGTAAGTTCCGACCTGCACGAATGGAGTAACGACTTCCCCGCTGTCTCAACCATAAACTCGGCGAAATTGCAGTACGAGTAAAGATGCTCGTTACGCGCAGCAGGACGGAAAGACCCCGAGACCTTTACTATAGTTTGGTATTGATATTCGGTGTGGCTTGTGTAGGATAGGTGGGAGACTGTGAGA
>NZ_JBEPPM010000037.1:0-4888 GCF_040547315.1 Arthrobacter sp. UYP6 | reverse complement strand
TCAGCCCCGTGGACTTTGAGCTGGAATACTCATCACAGGGCGCAGGGATCGACCTCGCCGCTTAGCCCCTGTCCACCATCCGGGGTCAAGGCCACTGGAATACAACGCAGGCAGCGGCAGGCTCTCCAAGATCACCGATGCAACCGGTGCAGTCACCGCACTGGCATACAACTCGGCCGGGAAACTCTCGGCCGTCACGGACGCCCGGCAGTCAAAGACTACGTATGAATATGACGCCTCGAAGAGGGTCTCAAAAATCACCTATGCGGCCGGGACACCGGTTCAGAGCGTCTACACCCCGGCTTACGTCAACGCCACGACTACGACTTTGACGGATCCGAACAGCAAGGTCTCCACCTACACCTATAACAATGTCCGCCAGGTTACTTCCGTGAAGGACCCCAACGGGAACAACGCTGCCGGAACTTTTGACGGCCACGACAACAGAACGGCTTCAACGGACGGACTGGGGAACACCACAACCGCCCAGTACAACACCGGGAACAGCCTCACCAAAGTCACCTCCCCGGCAGGCGCGGCCGGCGGCACCGGCGGAGACCGGTCATTCACCTACAACTCCATGCCCGGAGATCCGCTGTCGAATTACCAGCCGGCCAGTTCCACGGACAGCGAAGAAAATATCACCAACATCTTCTACGACGCCAATACCAACGCACCCAGCAAAACCGAAAGCGGCGGCAGCGATCCGAAGTTGAAGGCCATTGTCTTCAACTACTATCAGGGCGACGTTGCGGGAACCTCCTGCGGTGCTAAGCCGGGATCGCTGTGCAAGACAACGGACGGTAACGGAAACGCGACCACCTACACCTACGATGCTCAGGGAAATGTTGCTTCGATCATCCGTCCTGCACCCCTTGGTGCCATCGTCAATACCTATGATGCAGCAGGCCGGGTTGCTACCAGCAAGGACGGGAAGAACCAGACAGCCACCTACACCTATGACGCCAATAACCGTATTCAGCAGGTCCGCTACGCATCCACCTGTGTTCCTGCGACCTGCGTTACCTACACGTACGACGGCAACGGAAATCTGACCAAGCGCGTCGACGCTTCGGGGACCACGACCTACGCCTACGATCAGCAGAACCGATCAACGGCTAAGACTGTTGGAACAACGACCACAAGCCTTACCTATGACGGGGCATCAAATATTCTGTCCTTCATCGATCCGACCGGCACGATCGGCTACCGCTACGACGCAGCGAACCGACTGACCGCCCTGGCTGAGCCCGGCGGTTCCTGCCCGGCAACACCGGCCTTCCCCAACACCACCAAATGTGTTGGTTTTGGCTACGACAAGAGCAACCGGCGCACCATCACGACCTATCCCAACGGCGTCAAGAACACCACGGTCTTCGACAACGCGGGACGGGTCACCGAGACCCGGGCCAATAACTCCGCCGGCGCTGTCCTAACCTCGCGTGCCTACACCTATACCTTGGGTGAGGCGGGCAAAGATGGTTCTCTGCAGAAAACTGTAAAAACCGAGGCGAATGCTCTGACCAAGTACGTGTATGACACTCGTAACCGGCTCAAGGAAGCCACCCTGGGTGCCGTAACCGAGACCTGGGTCTATGACAAGAACGGTAACCGGACCAGCGCAACCAAAACAGGCAAACCCACGCTGACCTCCGTACATAACGCAGCTGATCAACTTTGCTGGACCGCCGCCTCAACGGGTTCCTGCGCCTCGGCGCCGGCCGGAGCCACAACCTACACCTATGACACGAACGGCAACACCACGAAGGCCGGAACAAACACCTCCGCGTACAACGCGCTCGATCAATTCACGTCGGCAACTGTTTCCGGTACCACGACGAGCTTTGCCTATGCCGGGCTCCGCAACGACGAACGCACTGTCTCAGGGAACACGAGCTTCCTCAACGGCAGCCTCGGCGTCACCACCCAGACCACCAACGGTGCCACCACATCGTTCATCAGGGACCCTGACGGGAAACTGGTCAGCATGCGCAACAGCGCCGGCGCCAGCTTCTACTACACAACAGACGCACTTGGGTCCGTCATCCTCCTCACCGACGCCAACCAGGCCAAGGCAGCAACCTACAGTTACGACGCCTGGGGAAACACCACCCAGTCAGGCGCCCAAGCCGGCAACAACTCCTACCAGTACGTCTCCGGATACAAGGACGCGGCCACCGGCTACACCAAATTCGGAGCGCGATACTACAACCCGGCCATCGGAAGATTCACTCAGCTAGATCCTTCAGGTCAGGACCCGCATTACAGTTATGCGGGAAACAATCCCGTTACTAATAGCGATGTATCAGGCCTCAGTTTTTTTGGAGGTGTTCTTGGGGAATCGATTGACCGCACAATCAGTACCGGGTTTGGCTTTTTGGTAGCAGGAGCGGCGGCACCTGTGGCAGGCACAGTAGGCTCCGTGATGATTGGTGCGGCTGTTGGCGGTTGTCTGGGAGGCGCGGCAGGCGCGGGGGCAACAGCTGCGGCTGACGATCAGGACTTCGGCTTGGCAGATGCAGGGAATGCGTGCCTGGAAGGAGTCGGAGGAGGGCTACTCGGAGCGGCAGTAGGGCAAATAACTGGCAAACGCTAAAAATGGGGCCGGTACTAGGAAATTAGTCTAGTACCGGCCTTATAGCTTTTAGCCGCCTCCATTTATGAATAGTTGCGCAAGACCGTTGAAATTGGTAGAAACTTTAACGCTTACGCCTATAATTAAAGATTGAATAGATTAAGACGGCGGTACAAATGCCCGGAAGGGCAGGGGATGGCCAAGAACTCGTGCTAGAGGCCACAAAAAAGAAGATTATCCATGACGCAACACATAGCGCCACCACAAACCACAGAGATGCTTTGAGCGTACGAGCAGAATGAGAGGAACCGGAGTTCATTTTGGGTTGGATCATAGTCTGATTTAATGCCCTTCAGGTGGTGATGTGCCGATCAGGAAAGTAACAACGGTGTTAGTCTGATCCGTAACGGTAAGGCGCGAGGATATCGGGAAAGATCTAGAAAAACGCATGCTGACTTGCGAGGCATACGTAATATGAAAACATAATTCCTAAAATATTCACCACATCTTACATTACAGACAATACTTGATGTAGCTATCCATATCTATGTGAAGTCTAGTTCACACTGTGATCCAGATCCTAGGGAGTCATCCTTGTTGTCAGAAACTCCCCTAGCTTGCCACCGATGTCGAATGTACGCTCTTAGCGGCTCATTCCGTTCTTAACCCGTTCGAGTTTACGCCTGTCCCGCAGCGCGACGCGCTGCCACCGCTTGCCCGCCGCGGACATTGCTATGTCGATGTTGGCACCAGCATTTTGCAAATGCCCGTCAGCTAAACTACCCGGTGACGACGGCTCCAACGCTACAACTGGCGGAGATGAACAACTAGATTTCAGCGCTGCTTACCCACTCACGGGCGTCGAGTTCAGCCATCCTTCGGTACAGGGTAGCCCGGGACATGCCCAGGTCTCGGGCCACGTGGGTGGCCGGCTCACCTGCCTCGATCAGGCGGCGGGCGTTACGGATTTGACTGTCACTGAACTGCTGCCGCCGCCCGCCGAGATCCTTGCCTGCCGCACGGCGCTTGGAGACGGAGTCGTTGATGCGTTCGCGTTTGATTTCCAGTTCCATTTGGGCCAGGGCAGCCATGACCGTGAAGACCATGGAGCCCATCGGGGTGCCGGTATCCACATTCCCGCCGCCCAGATTCAAGACCCTCAGATTCACTCTTCTGGCACGCAGGGCCTCGGACAGACCAAGCATGTTCACCGTGGACCGGCCGAGCCGATCCAAGGTGGTGATCACCAAAGTGTCGCCCTCATGCAGGGCATCCAACGCCCGGGTGAATCCCGGGCGGGATGCCCTGGCGCCGCTGACTCCATGGTCTATATATAGGTCGTCACGGCGGACGCCCGCGGCCAACAGGTCCCGGACCTGCCGGTCCGCATCCTGCGCCCTGGTGGAAACTCGGGCATACCCAATCAGTTTTGTCACGAGATCCCCAAGAGTGTCTTGCAACCAATGTTCATGTCACCAAACCTAACAGTGGGTTGCAATACATGGTGGCAAGACACCTCAAAGACCGAAACTGTATGGAGTTGCTGCTGTCTCGCGAGGTTGTCTCTCATCCCATGGATTGCAAGACACTTACTTGAGTGGGCGTCCATCTTTCGATCCACACACAGAAGTTTCCAGGAACAGGGCGGCCGGGTCGATCCTGGGTGCAGAGAAACTGTGGTGTCACCCGAATGGTGTCAGTCCTTTATTGTTCTACCCGGCCGCGCCGTGGTCCTCATCAAACTCATCTAGTCATGACTGGGCCCGAACTAGTTGGTCGATGACCCCAGAGCTACGGCTTCGTAGAAATAAGCGACGTCACCTGGTTCCGTGACCGTATCCAAGCCGCTAAAGTAACAGACCGCAGCTCCAATAGATCCACTATTTGAGCCAAATCATCTTCCAAGTTTCGGTGCAAGATGGGTTCATGGTGTGCCATACGGTTGCGAAGGCCGCGAATCACTTCCAGATCTGAATAGATGCGGGCCCTAAGGGACCCCACTCCGCTTACGTTCGAGTTAGGGAAGAGTGCCAAGAGGTGACTGTCCCAAAGTCGACCATCGAATCGCTGAGTGAACATTTTCTGCCAAAAGACAAACTTCAGCTCCGCTACAACTTTTCCCGCCGTCGCTTGTCTATGCCTCGCAGCAATCAATTCTCTTCGTGCGTTGAACCCACGGATAGGGTCCGGCAGACTACGTTCAAATGTTGCGTCCCAATGGTTGGGGTCCCGTGTAGGAGTCCGGTGTTTATGTGAGTTTTGTGTCCGAGAATGGACACAGGAGGAAATTCACGAATCATGGCACGCAGACAC
>NZ_JBEPPM010000036.1:0-5699 GCF_040547315.1 Arthrobacter sp. UYP6 | reverse complement strand
CACTGCACGGTCACGGACTTCGGGAGGGAACTGCTTGGGCATAGTCACTATCTTTCTCACAGAAGATAGCGGCATCAAACCCGGGACGGTTCATACCCCGAGCCGGGCACATCGGCTACGGAATTCGCCCGTCAGCGCGCAGGCGTGGCCTGGCTACGTGGGCAGTAGGTCAAATAGTCGAAAAAGCGCATATGATCGGCATGAATCAAGTCATGGCCGTCTGTGCGTCCAACAACACCGCATCAATATAAACGATTGAGCACCAGGGCGGCGTTCTGGATCAAACAGCACAAGAGAGCGCCGTCAGGCGCTATTGGATCCAGACCCGATCACCGCACGGGTCGGCTCACCCGGGCCCTTGAGCGTCGCTGTGATGGATCCCTCAGCGCACCCCAGGATGATCTGCTCCAACAGCGGTCGGGACCTGCGTAGAGCTTGTCGTTCGTTCCCAGTTCGTGCGCCGAGCCTGGCTTTCATGTGAGACAAACGTTCCGCACTTAATGCAGACGACGCGCGCGTCGACCTTTAATATTGATCAAGAACCTGTACCCGTTGATGAGATAGCCTCAGCCGCAGTTGCTGGTTCGGCGCAGGAGACCACCCAAGTGATCTCGTCGGTTTCCACTTCGACGCAAGGCCCTCCTACAAGAAGGCCGCGACGTTTCTTCCCAAGAACTCGGTATCCGAAACCCTCGGCTAGGGATGTGTCACTACTGGCGGCTGCGGATCGGATCGTATTTCGATCGAGGGAAACCGTACGTAGCGGACGCAATCGTAAAACAACTTTGTCGGCGTCAACGGTGATCTCGGTACGAAGCATACGAACGGCAATCAACGCGAGCCCAAGAAGGGCGACGATCCCCAACGCCGCGATCAGTGACCAGCCTGTGAGCGTGAAGACAGCCGTGAGGAACACGAGCAATGCGGCGGACCCAACGACGCCCGTCAAGACCCGAGCTAGACCCCCTTGCACCTTCACGGACGAAACAAGACTCATTGCGAATCAAACCCCCAGAGCGATCGACAGAAGTGGCACCTGACCTAATCCACGGTCTCATGGATGCAAGGTCCACCAGATGAACCCGGCGCCGGAGGGCAGGCACGATTAGGGGCCGAGCTCCTGCGGCCGGCACGTCCACGTCCACGTCCTCAAGGTTATCGACGAATACACCCGGATCGCCTTGGACCGAAGGCACCCACCTAGCTATCGCATAGCCATTGGGCTGCTGCACAAGGAGCCAACCACTAGATTGGGTGTCTGATAACCGATCCATCAGAGCGGCGCGCCTGCCCACGGGCGGGGGCGGCTACTCGGCGGCGTCCACCTCCTCAGCAAGGCCGGCGGCCCCCGACCCGTCTGAATAAAACGACGTCCTTCGAAGAGCGGCAATGACCTGCAGGACAGCGGCCCGGTGCAGGGCTTCCGGCCGGCAGAGGATGTCAACGCGCCTCGCCAGCGGCAGATCATGGATTGGTTTGAGCACGATTCCGCTGCCAGGCGGTGGAGCCGCGGTGTGGCGGGGCATCAATGCGATGGCGGGGCCGGCGGAGACGATCGCCGCCGCGGTGAAGAATTCGTTGATCCGGTGCGTGATGTTGAGGGGTTGGCCGGCGTGAACGGCAATTGCCTGCAGAGCATGCATGAGCGGAAATCCACCGTGGACGGACACCCATTCTTCATCGATGAGGTCGGTGATGCTGACGCTCGGCGCGTTGGCGAGGCGGTGCCGGTCTGACATGGCGACGTCCAGCGGTTCGCGCACCAGTGGCAGGACCGTGGTTGTTTCGGGCCAGGGCGTACTGTGCTCAAGGCGGTGTGCGATGACCAGATCGTAGTCGGCAGTCAGGGCAGGGAAATCTTCCTGTCCCACATCCTGGTCATAGCAGATCAGCCGCGGACTCCCATCACCGGATAGGTCTTGAAGCAGGCGGCCGAAGTACGTCAGGCCCGCGCTGTTGAACGCGCAGAGACTCACTGCTGCCCGGGGATCTTGGAGGTATTGGCTGACGGCCTGCTCGGCCGAGCGCATCGCGACGCTGACATCGACGGCAGCTCGGGCCAAGGCCTGGCCTGCACTGGTCAGGACAAGGGTCCGTCCCCGTCGCTCAGTCAGAGGAACCTCCGCCCGACGCTGCAGCGCCGTGAGCTGCTGCGACACAGCTGACGCAGAGACATGGAGCGCGCGGGCGACGGCGGCAAGGCTGCCTCGTTCGCCCAGCTCCCGGAGTAGCCGCAACTGATGGAGATCCATAAGGCCAATCTAAACTATAACTTCACCAAGTGCCCTCTCGTCTTATTGGTCAAGTGCCATAAGACTAGTGGAATGCCCACTCCATCCCTGAGTCCTCTGCCGCTGATCCGGACTCAACGACGAAACCCGTTCACCTCTCTTCTTGCTGCGCGCAGGGTGGACATCTTGCTGCTCCTGGTCGCCGTCGTATGGGGCAGCAGCTATCTTGCAGCCAAAACCCTGACCGAGACGGTTGGGGTTACAGTCATCCTCTCCCTGCGTTTCCTGATCACCACGCTGGCGCTGGCCCTGATGTGGTTGGTCTGGAACCGCCGCAGGGCCGGGCGCCGCGAAACCATAGTCGGCGTCGTCCTGGGCTTCACGCAGGCGGCGGTACTCATCCTCGAGACCCAGGGGATCGCCGGCGCCAGCGCCACGAACGCCGGGCTGATTATCAGTCTCGTCATTGTGTTCACCCCCTTCACCGAAAGCGTTGCGTTCCACGTACCGCTGCCGCGCATGGTGTTCATCGCGGGGGTAGTCGCGGTGGTGGGCGTGTGCCTTCTGGTTTCCGGCGACGGATTCGCCACGCCGACTCTTGGGGACCTGCTCGTGCTGGCCGCAGCGGCCGTACGATCCATCCACGTCACCGCCGTCTCCGCGCTCACGCGGGGCCGCGGTTACAGCGCGTTGACTTTGACCCTGACCCAAAGCGCTATCTGCGCCGTCGCCTATACCCTCGCCGTTTACCAGGGCGTGATCCAGGCCGTGCACAGCTTCGATGCCGGCGAATGGATGGGCGTGCTCTACCTTGGGCTGGCGTGCAGCGTGTTCGCTTTCCTCGTCCAGACCTGGGCCATTCAACAGACCTCAGCATCCCGGGCCAGCCTCCTCATGGGAACCGAACCCATCTGGGCCGTCCTCATCGGAATCAGCATTGGCCGGGAAACGCTCATGCCCCTGGGCATCGTAGGTGCCGCGCTCATCATCACCGGCACCTATCTGGGACTACGGTCCGAAACACGCCACCGGGCAACGACGACGCCGGGGCACCGCCGTCGGGAAGCCGCGCACCTCAACGGACCGAGGGTAGCCAGCTCCCGCCGTACCTGACCCCACCTGCCGGGCTGATGCCGGCGTCGCGGTTTCCTAACTGATCCTTTACTGGGCATTGGCAACTCCCTGGAAAGCCAGCGGCACGGAAGGATTTTTTCGTGCCGACAATCCCCCTATTTGTCTCCCTGTCTGCTCCCGGTAAGGATTGAGGCCATCCATGTATGCTCGCCACAAATCTACCGCCACTCTGAAGAGGATAAATATGACGATCAGGTTGGATTGGCCCGGGCTGGCCAATGCCAGAGATCTTGGTGGAATCCCACTGGAGGGCGGCGGTCATACAGCTGCAGGGGCTTTTGCGCGTTCGGACCATCCCATGATGCTCACGCTGACAGGGTGGGAGCAGCTGGCCTCTTACGGTATCCGCACTATCGTTTCTCTGGAGACGGGAGGACTGGACGAAGAAGCCGCCTTACGGGCAAACCGCCCTGTTGAAGTCCCGGAGGGCATATCCGCGGAGCTGCTTCGCTTACCGGTTGAAAACGCATCCGACGACGACTTCATGCAACGGTGGGCACGTACAGGCCTATGGGCCACACCCCTGTATTTCAAAGACGCTCTGGAACGCTGGCCCGATCTGCACGGTTCCGCTCTGAATGCACTTGCTGACGCAGATCGGCCAGTTCTTTTGCACTGCGCTCGTGGCCACGACCGCACCGGCATCATGTCGTTGCTTCTGCTCACCCTCGCCGGCGCGACAGCAGAAGGGATTACAGACGACTATCTTCTCAGCGCCCGCAATCTTCAAGCACGCGAACCCGGTGCCGCGGACAAACTGGATGCTGCCCTACAAGGAGCCGGTACAACGGCATTTGAAAGCATCCAGGCTGCGATGGCTGTGGTCACCGATGACTGGCTGCGTGCAGCTGGCGTCAAGGAGGACGTACCAGCGATCCTCAAGTCGTCCTTGCTCGGAGTTGAGACGCAGGCCCATTAGTAGAAGGGACCGGTACTTACCGTTCCATGGAGTGGCTCCTTTCCGACAACAGAGGGAGTGGAACCCGCGCCATCGCCTGCACCGCTGGGGCGAGCATTGGCCGACTAGCATTGTCAGCCGATCGCTCTGCGGGACGGTGTTCAACCAATGGAATTGCTCCCGGAACCTCCCGCCATTGATTGCCTACTCCCTGGGTGACCAGACCCAGGGAGTAGAGGTGGTGATCTGGCGCCCCGCCGGGGACACTGACTTAGAGCAGCGGTTAGCAGCGGTATCGGCAAATAATTGATTTTCTGCAACTGGTACAGAGATGCCGGTCAGCAGTTGATTTCGTGCAAAGCCGGCCAGACTGGATCGCCGTTGCTGTGAAGGATGAGCGAACCGCCGTCGGAGTACCACATAAGCTCATAATTTCCGCTGCTAAACGGCTTATACCCGTCATCAGCTGTCCAGGAACTGACCTCCCGGCCGACGCCGGCGGCGCCGACGACGTAAACCGTACCCCTGCCGGCCAACAGGAACGAGACTTCGCGCACTGCCACGCGGCAACCATCGCTGTTGGCCGGTGACAGGACGTAGTACTTGGCGCTGGAAAGATCATCCAGGGCGCCCAGGCCACTGAATGCAACCGAGACAACGGCCAGCAGAGTCACGAACCAGGGCCTGCGCCGGGTCCGGGCTGTAGAGGTGATGGATCGCTGCCTGAACGCATCCACCTTCAGCAACGCCACAGGGACCAAGAATAGAACACCGCCGATGGCCCACCCGGGGATGGCCTGCTGAACGAGAACGAACAAAAATCCGGTCCAGCCCAAGACACTGCATAGTGGGGCGAGCACCAGCAGAATAACTGAGGCCCGGAAGAGTCTGGAGGAAGGCTCCGACCCGGCGTTCTCTGTTCCTGAGGCCCTGGCCGCAGCGGCATCATCTGGTTCCACGATCCTCCTTCATCATTGTTGGCAGATTCTCGGCTCAAGTGTGACAGAGGCGCCAGGCACCGACAGTCAATTTTGGCCAGCTTAAGAGGAACTGACGGATAGCTAGCGCACGTTCGACGAGCGGACGAGACGAGTTGGCCACAAAGCGCTGCAAAGCTGCGCCATTTACCGCTGCGTTTGACAATTTTTTCGTGTCTGGTTGCGACGGGAGTGGCAGCTCCACATGGGTCGCTGTCAGCGATCGCTGGTCGTACCTTCTTACCCACAGTCGGAGGGAGCCTCCTGAGCGGCCTGAATAGACTGCACTTCACAGCCTCAACCAACTAAGGAGACGTCATCAGTAGCAACGAACCGAGCCCTATCCAGCGGTGGCAGATCTTTATGTGGCCTTGACCCCGGATGGTGGACAGGGGCTAAGCGGCGAGGTCGATCCCTGCGCCCTGTGATGAGTATTCCAGCTCAAAGTCCACGGGGCTG
>NZ_JBEPPM010000035.1:0-9624 GCF_040547315.1 Arthrobacter sp. UYP6 | reverse complement strand
CGGGGCGGGCCGCGGCCACCCCCCCCCCACCACCCCCCCCCCCCCCCCGCCGGGGGGGGGGGGGCCGCCCGGGGGGGGGGGGGGGGGGGCCCCCCCCCCCCCCCCCCCCCCCCCCCCCCCACGCCGGTGTTACTGGTCCAGGACGGTCAGCCCGGGCAGCTTCTTGCCTTCGAGGTACTCCAGGGATGCGCCGCCACCGGTGGAGATGTGCCCAAAGTCGCTGTCGCTGAAGCCGAGCTTCCGGACGGCTGCCGCGGAATCGCCGCCGCCCACCACAGAGAAGCCGTCCGAGTCCTTCAGCGCCTGGGCGATGGTGCGGGTTCCGTTGGCAAAGGCATCAAACTCGAACACACCCATGGGTCCGTTCCAGAAAATGGTCTTGCCCGACCGGATTTTTTCAGCGAACGCGGCGGCGGAATCGGGTCCGATGTCCAGGCCGATTCCGGAGGCCCCAAACCGGCTGTTCTCCATGGCATTCGCGGGGACCACCTCTGAGTCCGCATCTGCTGCGAACTTATCCGCCACCACAATGTCGGTGGGCAGCACAAACTCGCAGCCCACCTCCTTGGCGCGGCTGAGATAGCCTTTGACGTTCTCGATCTGGTCCGCTTCCAGCAGCGAGGCACCCACGTTGTAGCCCTGGGCGGCCAGGAAGGTGTAGACCATGCCCCCGCCCACCAGCAGGTAGTCAGCGCGGTCCATCAGGTTCTCGATGACGGCCAGCTTGTCCGAGACCTTCGACCCGCCCAGGACGACTACGTAGGGC
Organism: Arthrobacter sp. UYP6; assembly: GCF_040547315.1. NCBI lineage: Bacteria > Bacillati > Actinomycetota > Actinomycetes > Micrococcales > Micrococcaceae > Arthrobacter > Arthrobacter sp. UYP6. The sequence goes on along the minus strand of NZ_JBEPPM010000035.1, from coordinate 8,858 downwards.
TGCTCGGGGTGCTCGGTGAGACGTTTGAGCACCTCAACCTCGGTCTGCACCAGGTCACCCTCATACGCGGGCAGGATCTCGGCAATGTCATACACACTGGCGTGCCTGCGGTGGACGGCGCCGAAGGCATCATCCACATACGCACCGTTGTCCCCGGTAAGCCCGGCAAGCTCTCGCGCCAAGGCCAGGCGATCGGCGTCGTCCTTGGATGTTTCCCGCGGGTCAAACCGGATATTCTGCAGCACCAAAACTGAGCCGGCGGTAAGCGAAGCTGCCAGCTCATGCGCGCTCTGACCCACTACATCGGACGCGAACTCCACCGCGAACGGTGCAAGCTCATCCAGCCGGTCCGCGGCGGGCTGCAGCGAGTACTTCTCGTCCGGGGTGCCCTTGGGGCGGCCCAGGTGCGCCATGACGATCACCTTGGCGCCGTGCTCCACCAGTTTCTGAATGGTCGGGATGGAGGCACGGATGCGTCCGTCGTCCGCGACCGTGCCGTTATCCAGCGGCACATTCAGGTCCGAGCGGACCAGCACATACCGATCATCGACGCCGTCGCTGATCAGTTCCTCAAGAGTCTTGACTGTCATGTCTTCCTTTACGTTCTTTGCGGCATGGGGGGCTTGGGTGGGGGGTGGAGCAGACCGGGAAGGGCGCTACAGCTTGGAGCCAACCAGCTTGGTCAGGTCCACCAGGCGGCAGGAGTAGCCCCACTCGTTGTCGTACCAGCCAACAACTTTGACCTCGTTGCCCATCACACGGGTCAGCCCCGAGTCGAAGATGCACGACGCCGGATCCGTCACAATGTCAGAGGACACCAGCGGCTCATCCGTGTAGCGCAGGATGCCGTTCAGGGCGCCGTCCGACGCCGTCTTATAAACGTCGTTGATTTGTTCGACTGTGGCTTCGCGGCTGACCGTGACCGTGAGGTCGGTAACGGAACCGGTGGGCACGGGAACGCGCAGGGCAAAGCCGTCCAGCTTCCCGTCCAACTCCGGCAGGACCAGACCGATGGCCTTGGCTGCACCGGTGGAGGTGGGCACAATATTCAGCGCCGCTGCGCGGGCCCTGCGGAGGTCGCGGTGCGGGCCGTCCTGCAGGTTCTGGTCCGCGGTGTAAGCGTGGATAGTGGTCATCAGGCCGCGTTCAATGCCGAACGCCTCATGCAGGACCTTGGCCAGCGGGCCCAGGCAGTTTGTGGTGCAGGAGGCATTGGACACGATGTTGTCCGTGGCTGGGTTGTAGTCGCCGTCGTTGACGCCCATCACAATGGTGCGGTCCGCACCCTTTCCGGGGGCGGAGATCAGAACCTTTTTGGCGCCGGCGTCGAGGTGCTTCTTGGCGTCTTCGGCTTTTGTGAAGAACCCGGTGGACTCGATGACTACATCAACACCGAGGTCCTTCCAGGGAAGGTTTGAGGGGTCCCGCTCGGCGAGGACCTTGATGGTCTTCCCGCCAACAATGATGTCTCCGTTGCGTACTTCCACGTCCGCACCGAGGCGCCCGGTCACGGAGTCGTACTTCAGGAGGTGGGCCAGGGTTTCGGGGCTGGTCAGGTCGTTGACGGCCACAATTTCCAGGTCGGCGTTCTGCTCCAGTGCTGCGCGGAAGTAGTTTCGTCCGATGCGTCCGAAGCCGTTGATTCCAACACGAGTAGTCACTTTTTTGTCTCCTTGATTGCGGTGTACCGAAGAAACGTGACCCCTGTGTGCGTAGGCCACTGGTCTGGAAGGGACGGGTTGCCTGGACTGTCCTGGAACGTCCGGCGAATACCGTCCCGGTGAGTCCAAGAGGTTCCCGCCGGGCCATACGGCGAAGCGGGAACCCTCGGACTCATCCTACGCGCCGGGTCCCTCCGGCGAACCGGTACGGCGGCAGAAATGTGCCCCGGCGACCTGATTTACGCGGGGAGAACCAACGAATGGGCACCGTTGCGGGCTGCTTCGAACCGGGTGGCGACATCCGCCCAGTTGACAATGTTCCAGAATGCCTTGACGTAGTCGGCCTTCACGTTGACATAGTCCAGGTAGAAAGCGTGCTCCCACATGTCCAGCATCAGCAGCGGGATGGTGCCAACGGGAACGTTGCCCTGCTGGTCGAAGAGCTGTTCAATCACGAGGTTCTTGCCCAGGGGCTCGTAGGCCAGCAGGGCCCAGCCGGAACCCTGCAGCGACGTTGCGGCAGCGGTGAACTGGCCGCGGAACGCGTCGAAGGAACCAAAGAAGTCATCGATTGCCGCTGCCAGTTCCCCGACCGGCTTGTCGCCGCCCTCGGGAGAGAGGTTGTTCCAGAAAATGCTGTGGTTTACGTGGCCTCCGACGTGGAAAGCCAGGTCCTTGGAAAGCTTCGGGATGGTGGCGAAGTCGCCCTTTTCGCGTGCTTCGGCCATCTGTGCCAGGGCCGTGTTGGCGCCTGCAACGTACGTCGCGTGGTGCTTGTCGTGGTGCAGCTCCATGATGCGGGCGGAGATGTTCGGCTCCAGCGCGGCGTAATCGTAGGGCAGTTCCGGCAGTGTGTACTCGTTCACAAAATCCTCCAGTAAAAAAGTCGGATTGGGTTATCCGGACGGCGTTTCCATCCGGAAACTTAGGTGCCGCCAAACAGGCAGCAGGCTTAGTCCATCTTATGCTTCAACGCTACTCGTCAAGCATCTCAGGAGTCACATTGGCCTCAGTGCCGGGAATGCCCAATTCCGCTGCACGCTTATCCGCCATGGCCAGCAGCCGGCGGATCCGCCCGGCAATGGCGTCCTTGGTCATGGGCGGCTCCGCGAGGTGCCCCAGTTCGTCCAGGGACGCCTGCTTGTGCGCCACACGCAGCTCGCCGGCATAGCGCAGATGCTCGGGAACGTCGTCGCCGAGGATGTCCAACGCCCGGTCCACCCGGGCACCGGCAGCCACTGCGGCCTGGGCTGAGCGGCGCAGGTTGGCGTCGTCAAAGTTGGCCAGCCGGTTAGCGGTGGCCCGTACTTCCTTGCGCATCCGGCGCTCTTCCCAGACCATCAGGGCGTCATGAGCTCCCATGCGGGTGAGCAGGGCGGCAATGGTGTCGCCGTCGCGGATGACCACGCGGTCGATGCCGCGCACTTCTCTGGCCTTCGCGGCAATGCCGATGCGGCGGGCCGCGCCCACCAGGGCCAGGGCCGCTTCCGAGCCGGGGCAGGTTACTTCCAGCGAGGACGAGCGCCCGGGTTCGGTCAGTGAGCCGTGAGCCAGGAATGCTCCGCGCCACACGGCTTCGGCGTCGGCGGCGGAACCATTGACGACCACGGAGGGCAGTCCGCGGACCGGTCGCCCTCGGGCATCCAGCAGCCCGGTCTGGCGTGCCAGCGATTCACCGTCCTTGACCACGCGGACCACGTATCGGTTGCCGCGCCGAAGCCCTCCACCGGACACCACAATAATTTCCGAGGCGTGGCCGTACACCTCGGCGATGGCGGCGCGCAGCCGCCGGGCGGTGGAGGCCAGATCCACTTCGGCTTCAATCACAATGCGTCCGGAGATGATGTGCAGTCCTCCGGCGAAGCGCAGCAAGGCAGATACTTCCGCTTTGCGGACGGAGGACTTTTTCACATCGAGGCGTGAAAGTTCCTCTTTTACTGCTGCGGTTAACGCCACAAAAACACTCCTAGTTCTCCCCAAAGATATCGTGGTACGCGGTAGCCAGGCGCAGCGGATCATGGATCGGGCGCCCGGTCGCTGCCCCCACCTTACCGAAGACAGCCCGTCCACCCATTCCGGCGACGGCGTCACTGAAGGCGCTGCGGTCCTCGATGACGGCAGGATCGGCCAGCACGGCGTCCACCTTGAGGTCGGGTGCGTACCGCCGGATCTGGGCCAGATGATCCACGGCTGACATCCCGGCAGTTTCCTTGGTCTCATTGGTCAGGTTCATGGTCAGGCACACCTTGGCCCGGGTCCGGCAGAGGGCGCTCCGCAAATCCGGAAGCAGCAGATGCGGCAGGACAGAGGTGTACCAGGAACCCGGGCCAAGGATGACCCAGTCCGCGCGTTCAATCGCCGTCAGCGCTTCGGGGCAGGCCGGCGCTTCCGCAGGAGTCAGCCGTACGTCGCTGACCTTTCCGTGGGCTCCCGCCGTCGCCAGCCGGGCCTGTCCGGTCACCAGTTCCAGATGTTCCCCGCGCTCGGTGCAGCGCAGCACATCCCCCTCAATCGTCAGGGGCTGGGTGGACATGGGCAGGACCTGGCCGCGGGCGCCGAGCAGGGCGCCGGCCCACTGCAGGCCGGCCACCGGGTCTCCCAGCAGTTCCCACAGGGTGACTATCAGGAGGTTGCCCAGCGCATGGTTGTCCAGCGAGCCGGTGACGCCGGGACGGGACTGGAAGCGGTGCTGCATAACGTCCCGCCAGGTGCGTCCCCAGTCGGTGTCGTCACACAGGGCGGCCAGTGCCATCCGCAGGTCCCCGGGCGGCAGCACACCGAGCTCGTCGCGCAGGCGTCCGGAGGAGCCGCCGTCGTCGGCCACTGTGACAACCGCAGTCAGGTCGGTGGTGAGCAGGCGCAGCGCGGACAGCGAAGCTGACAGCCCGTGGCCGCCGCCAAGGGCCACCACGGGCAGGGAGCCGTCGGAGCCGCCCGGCCCCCGGTCCGCGCCGGTCTGGGGTATTACCGGCAGTGCGCCGGTGAGGAAGGCCACCTATTCACGCCCGAGGTCGCGGTGGTGCGCGCTGACGGTCACGTGCGGCAGCTGGGCGAGGCGTTTGGCCAGTTCCTCGGTCACGGCAACAGACCGGTGCTTTCCGCCGGTGCAGCCCACGGCAATGGTTGCGTAATGCTTGTTTTCGCGTCGGTAGCCGTCGATGACCGGCTCCAGTGCCTCCACATAGCGGTCCAGGAAATCGCGCGTTCCGTGGGCGTCCAGAACGTAGTCCCGCACATCGGTGTCCAGGCCGGTGTGGGGGCGCAGCTGCGGCACCCAGTGCGGGTTGGGAATGAATCGGACATCGGCCACGTAGTTGGCGTCCACCGGAAGCCCGTACTTGAACCCAAAACTCATCACGTTCAGCCGCAGCACAATCGGACCGGACTCCGTGAAGAGCTCGGTGATGGTGGTGGCCAGGGCGTGGACGTTCAGCTTGGAGGTGTCCACGACGACGTCGGAGGACTCACGCAGTTCCTTCAGCACGTCCCGCTCGGCGGCGATCCCGTCCAGGATGCTGCCGTCTTCCTGCAGCGGATGCGGTCGGCGGCCCTGCTCAAAGCGGCGGACCAGGGTTTCGTCTTCGGCATCGAGGAACAGCAGGCGGTAGGAAACACCCGCGGCACGCAGTGCGCTCAGCGCTTCCCGGATGTCCTGGAAGAGCTCCTTGCTGCGCACGTCAATGACCACTGCCAGCTTGGGAATGGATTGCGGCATGCGCGAGACCAGCTCAGTCAGGGTTCCCAGCATCATCGGCGGCAGGTTTTCCACCACGTACCAGCCGTGGTCTTCGAGCGCGTTGGCGGCCGTGCTGCGTCCCGCGCCGGACATGCCGGTGACCACCAGCAGCTCGGACTCGGCGGGCTTGACCGGAGTCAGCGCGTCCTGTTCGTTCATTTCGGGTGTCCTGTCCTTACTGGTTTCTTCCGGCCGCTGCCGGGGAATAAGCCGACTACCCAGCCTAGCCCTAAGTATCGATGATTTCCCCGGTGGTCATGTTCACTGCCGGGGCGGTTTCTTCCGCAGCCTTGGCCGCCAGCTGGGCGGAGACGGACGCCGCCAGTGCCGGCCCGATGCCCGGAACGCGCTGCAGGTCTTCAGCGGAGGCAGCCCGCAGCTTCTTAACCGATCCGAATTCCTTGAGCAATGCGGCCCGCTTAGCCGGCCCCAACCCTGAGATGTCATCCAGCAGCGAAGCCGTCATGGACTTGCCCCGCTTCTGCCGGTGGAAGGTGATGGCGAACCGGTGCGCTTCGTCGCGGATGCGCTGGAGCAGAAACAGGGCCTCGGAGGCGCGCGGCAGGATCACCGGGAAGTCACTGTCCGGCAGCCACACCTCCTCGAGCCGTTTGGCCAGGCCCACCACGAAGATGTCCGTGATTCCCAGATCCGCAAGGGCCCGGGAGGCAGCAGCCACCTGGGGCTGGCCGCCGTCGACCACTACCAGGTTGGGCGGATACGCGAACTTGGCCCGCGGTGCGGCAGTGAGCGTGTCGGTCAGGGGCTGGACGTCGGTGCCGGTGCGGTCAGCCGGCAGCCCGGACGGGACCGTGGAAGGAGTGTCGGGGTCCGCCGCCGGATCCGCATTCTCCGCAAGGTAATTGCGGAAACGGCGGGAGATGACGTTGTACATGGCCGATGTGTCGTCCCGGGCGGCGTCGCCGGTGATGGAGAACTTGCGGTAGTCGGATTTCTTGGGAAGACCGTCCTCGGCTACCACCATGGACGCCACAACGTTGGTGCCGGAGACGTGGGAGATGTCATAGCATTCGATGCGCAACAGGGCCACAGGCAGGTCCAGCGCTTCCTGCAGCTCCTGCAGAGCCGCGGAGCGGGTGGTGATGTCCCCGGCCCGGCGGCTCTTGTGCAGGCGCAGGGCGTCGGAGGCGTTGCGGGCCACGGTTTCCATCAGGGCCTTCTTGTCGCCGCGCTGGGGAACCCGGATGTCCACCTTGGATCCGCGCAGGCCCTGCAGCCACTGCGCCAGTTCATCGGCGTTGGGCGGCAGGACGGGCACCAGGACCTCGCGGGGAATGCTGTCAGTGGAGGCGGACTCGCCGTAGGCCTGCTGGATCAGGTGCTCCACCAGATCGGCGGTGTCGGCGTCCTCGACCTTCTCCACCACCCAGCCGCGCTGGCCGCGGATACGGCCGCCGCGGACGTGGAAGACCTGCGCGGAGGCTTCGAGCTCGTCCTCTTCCAGAGCGAAGATATCCGCATCGGTTTCCTCGCTGAGCACCACGTTGTTGCGTTCAAAGACCTTACGCAGGGCCGAGATGTCATCGCGGAGCCGGGCTGCGGTCTCATAGTCCAGCTCGGATACGGCGGCCTGCATTTCCTTCTCCAGGGTGGAAATGAAGCGCTTGCCTTCGCCGGACATAAAGTCGCACAACTCAGCGGCCAGCTGCCGGTGGTCCTCCGGGCTGATACGGCCGACGCAGGGCGCCGAGCATTTGTCGATGTAGCCGAGCAGGCAGGGGCGGCCGGTGCGTTCGGCCCGCTTGAAGACACCCGAGCTGCAGGTGCGCACCGGGAAGACCCGCAGCAGGGTATCCAGGGTTTCCCTGATGGCCTTGGCCGGATAGAAGGGGCCAAAGTAGCGGGTGTCCTTCCGCCGCTCACCGCGCATCACCTGGGCCCGGGGATACTTCTCCCCCATGGTGACGGCCAGATAGGGGTAGGACTTGTCATCCCGGAACATGATGTTGAACCGGGGATTGAATTCCTTGATCCAGGTGTATTCCAGCTGCAGCGCTTCGAGTTCGGTGCCCACCACCGTCCATTCCACACTGGCCGCGGTGTGGACCATGGCCCGCGTCTTGGGCAGTAGCCCGCGGGGGTTGGCAAAGTACGAGTTCAGGCGGGAGCGAAGGTTCTTGGCCTTGCCCACGTAGATCACCCGGCGGTGCTCGTCACGGAAACGGTAAACGCCGGGAGCAGTGGGGATCTCCCCTGTCTTCGGCCGGTATGTTGCTGGATCTGCCACCGTTCCATCCTACGGTTGCTGCGGCGGAGCTTTTCGCGCCGCAGGTGCGGTTTTCGCGCGGCGCTGAACTGCAGCTCCGCCCTCGGCGTCGCCCTGATCGGTCCCCCACCGCACTTCAGAGACCGATGGGATCCGTGGGTTGGCGGAGGGCCCTAGCAGATAGGGTGCACTTGTGAACGGGTTCATTCTAAAGAATGGGGTTGGGGTGATCGCTGCAGGGAGGCGTCACTCAGTAGGCGTGAATTCAGATGGCTCAGCGGTGGCCGCGGGAATTCCTCAAGCCCAGGAGTGTCGGGTTGGCCAGTGGCATGACCTCACATCAATAGCGGCCGGAAACGTCCACACAGCTTCCAACACCGGCCAATCCCACAGCGTGGGATTGCGTACGAACGGCACTGTTCTTGCCACCGGGTGGAATATCGACGGACAGTGCGATGTCAGCGGCTGGGTGAGCGTCATTGGCATAGCCGCCGGCTGGCGGCGCACACTTGCCGTCCTTGCGGACGGTACAGCACGGGCCACCGGCCGTCACCGCGAGGGTGCGTGCAATGTGGACGCTTGGAATGAAATTGTGGCAGCTGCCGCCGGTGATTGGCACTCGGTAGGACTACGAGCAGACGGTACGGCCACGGCAGTAGGAAATAACCTCAGGGGACAATGCGAAGTTGCCGAGTGGCGCAATCTGCACGCGATAGCCGCGGGTTACTTGCATACCGTCGGCCTCGACACAAACGGGTGTGTGCTCGCCGTGGGAGACCGGGCATCCGGCGTCCAGGATGTTTCTGCCTGGCGCGACGTCGTCGCTGTGTCAGCAGGCAGCCATCACACGGTAGGCGTCACTGCAGGAGGCCGGGTTCTTTCCGTTGGAGACAACAGCAGAGGCCAGTGCGACACCGCATCCTGGCGTGACGTTGTTGCCGTTGCCGGCGGCTCTACACACACCCTCGCACTCCGCACTGATGGAACTGTCTTAGCTGCTGGCAATAATGATGACGGTCAGTGCGACACCACGGGTTGGATGCTCTGGCCTTGACCCCGGATGGTGGACACCTCACAAGAGAGAATGTTCACTATGACAAGAGCACGTCGGGAGTTCACTCCTGAATACAAGGACGAGGCAGTGAAGCTGGTCCTCACCACCGGCAGGGCGGTTGCCACTGTTGCCCGGGAACTTGGGCTGAACGAGGCCACTCTGGGCCGCTGGGTCAATAGC
>NZ_JBEPPM010000034.1:0-14214 GCF_040547315.1 Arthrobacter sp. UYP6 | reverse complement strand
GCCTCGTCCTTGTATTCAGGAGTGAACTCCCGACGTGCTCTTGTCATAGTGAACATTCTCTCTTGTGAGGTGTCCACCATCCGGGGTCAAGGCCAAGTGAACGTCTGCTCGGACTGATTACTTCAGGGGCCGAGCTGATGTCCCCCGGGCCCAAGTCAGATGAACGAGAGCTGAAGCTCGCGTTCGAGGGCCTCCTCGACCTCGCCAAGATGGACTCCATCCCCTGCAGCATCCTGGAGGGGTATCCAAGCCTATGCCTGTGCGGTCAGCACGCACTGGAACGCAGTTGGTTGCGGTCAATCATGTTCCCACCCCAGCTCCTGGGGGACGTAGCCACCCATAGCCGCCGGACACAGACAGCCCTCATGCTCTGCCGGCTTATAGAAATGTATGAGCCCGATAATTTGTCACTGGAACTGAGCCGAAAGCTCATCGCCGACTCAAGAACCTACAGCGACGATCAACTGCGGCGTTTGGAGATACTTCCTGCATGGCGGGGCGTTGTGCTGAGGCGCTGGTATACGTGGGCTTGGCGGGACCTCTGGCGCTGGCTTGTCAACGAGCAAATGACGGGAGCTGTACCCATCGCTCAACTGCAAAATGCACTATCTGAGCACTTACCGGACCAGAAGCTCTCAAACTTCCGTATGGAACTTCCCGAGGGCGTGCAAAAGGGCCGGCTGGTCGATGCCGAGTATAATCCGGCAATTAGCTCGCTGGAGGCCGGACCGAGAAACCTGGCGTGGCTAATGATCGGAGCGGGCCGTGGCGGCCAGCTCTCCGATCACGTGGCACCATATTTCGAAAGCACCGAACGCGAACGCCGAAACTACGAACTGTCCCCGTCATGGTTGAAGGACTTTCTGAACCAGCGGAGCGATCATTCAGTGCGCGACGTCGCGCATGAGCTCACCGGGGTGCTCCTTGCCCGGTCCCAGCGCGTCGCAATGAGCAAGGCATCCTTCACCAACGGGCGATGGCGGGTTCCGACCAGGCTGACAGTGAGGGACGGCTATGCCTTCCGTGTATCCAATGAAGGAGGGGGGCCGGTGTCCCTCCGGTGGGATCAACTTACTCAAGTAATGGGTGGTCTTGGCATGGTCAAGCGTGTCCCGGGTGACTCAAGGGGGAAGGCCGAGCGCTGGACCCTTGCACGGAACGGCCAGGACCAGTGAGCGCGGTGGCAGCCCCGCTGAACGTACCGGAACTATTCCATGAAATGGAGGCGAGCGGTGACTGGGATGTCGAAGAAGCGCTTTTTCTGACTTTCAACGCGGACGTCGCCTTCCTGGAACGAGGCGTCCTGGGCCTTTGCCAGTCAATGGGTGCGCGGGTCACAGTCATCGCGGACGCCGGGATGTGGCGCCCCGATCCGATTGCCATGAAGGGCGCGGGCACCCAGTACCTCGTTGGCCTCGCGTCGCATAGTGGCGCTTTTCACCCGAAACTAACTCTCCTTGTGGGAGGCGACCGGGTGTTAGCGCTGATTGGGTCGGGGAATCTGACAATGGGCGGGTGGCAGCACAATTCGGAATTATGGAATGTGCTTCGCGCCGAGGACGGACAGGCACCGCAGGCCCTTTTCGACTTAGCTGAGTGGCTTGAACTACTGCCTGGCAGTGTGCGTCTCGCGTCGGACCATGCTGCCGCGCTGAACAGGGTCGCTGCCAGGCTGCGCGGCACGCTGGAACGCTTCACTCCCATTGATGACGGAGCGCAACTGATCACCAACCTTGACCAATCTTTCCTGTCACAGCTGCCAGGTGGACCGGTTGATGAGTTGACGTTGTACGCGCCCTTCATTGACGAACACGCGCGCGCGGTCAGGGCGCTGGTAGAACACTTCCCGACCCCCAAGCTCACCCTTGTTGTCCAACCTGGTTTGACCGTGGTCGAACCCCAGGCCTTGGCTAGTGTCCTGAGAGCCCAGACAGGCCTGACCGTAGTCGCCGATACTTCACATCGGTACCGCCATGCGAAATTGGTGGAATGGCGTCGGGGAGCATACCGCCAGGTGCTGACAGGAAGTGCGAATCTGTCGGCCGCAGCCATGCTCGACACCGTAAGCCGCGGTGGAAATGTGGAGCTTGGGATCCTTACAAACGTTGACGAACCGTTATGGCCCGAGCCCGGGCTTGACCCGAACCATCGTGTTCAGCTGGAGAGCATTACAGATATTCCGGCGCTACGGATAGGCACTCTAGCTCCAGAGATGACCGGACTCGCTGTGCCCCAGCTGCTTAGCGGGGTGCTCGTCGGCAATGAACTGAAAATCGAGCTAGCGTATCCGGTCCCGTTCGCCGTCGAGCTCGAATACACCAATAACCCGCTCAATGACTCCTGGAATCGTCTCGGCACGATGGTGGCCGGGCACAGCAATGCTTCATTTCCGGCAGGCCAGCTGGGAGACAGTGCGCTGCTGAGACTCAACTGGGCGGGTGACGACGAAACGATCCTGGCTCGAGGCCCGGCTGTGCCTGCTTCCGTGCCGGAACGGCTCAGAACGCGACCGGCCGCGGGGCGCGCAGCCGGTGGCCCGCGGATCAAGTCGCGCGACGATCTTCTAGGAGTCGATCTCCGCTATCTAGACGCATTCGCAGGCCAGCTCACAAAAATCCACGAAGATGTCACCGCGCTCAAGACCACCCGCAGCAGTGGCACCTCCACCGCATCGGGAGCAGCACGTAACGCCGAATTTGAAGAGGAACCAGCCGCATGGCTCTGGGAACTTGAGCAAACTGCGCAGCACCTTCACGGCCCAGTCTTTTCGGGCTTCGCCCTCGGCCTCCCAACGCCGGTGCAGTCAACGGGGTGGGAGAACTTCGATTCGAGCGAAACCGGCGACCTCGACGCCGATGCCGCCGTGTACGGTGATGACGAGATCGCACCGCCCGCTGACGACCCCGAGCCCGGTGAGCCTTTGATGCATGCAGCCGACCCGTACAGGATCAAGAAAGCCAGACGTGACCGGGTCAGGGCGTTCGCCACGATGCCCGGCCGACTCAGCACAGTCTCCTACCTCGGCCTCGCGCGCCTCGCGCTGTGTTTCTACTGCGCGGGGGACTGGAAAGAAAACGACCCCGAACCCATAAGGCTCGTCTCCTCGTTCCTGAGCAAGGCTCTGGACCAGGCGCATACTTCCGGCGTGGGCGACGAGGCGAAAGCACTGGCCGCCGTAGCTCTGACCTGCGTGCGGCGCAGAGCCGATAACACGGCAACCTCGCCGGCCACCCAGGAGGCGAAAAGGCTGCATGATAGGTGCAGAGATCTCGATCTGGGTGCTGTCCCGCTTCCACTTGTGGCCGAATACACCCAATGCCTGTCCGCGCCCGGCGGCCGACCCCTCGAAACCGCTGATGTCTATGATGAGCTCCAGACATTCTCCGAACACCCTCTGCTGGACGCCGCCATGCTGGCAGCGGAGGGCCATGGATACGACGCAGAAGTGCTGGGGCCGAATAGCCTGCAGATCTCGGTCAGATCGAGGGACCCACTCCAGGGCGCATTGAAAATATTGGCCGCGTCTAAAGTCCCCCTCGGGGTGGTAGCGCTGTCACAGACAACGGGAAAATCGGCCATCGCGTTGTGGTCCGATCCTGACTTGTACTGCATCGAAATCGACGATCGAGACCGGTGGGTCCATTACCGATCCACGCACTCGTTGAACGTGATTCTTGCAGCAATCCAGTCATTTGAAGGCAGACGGTTCAGAGTCGACCACGGACCCTTTAACCAAGCCATCCCCGAAGCGAAGCTACTAGCCGAGCGCCTTGGCGTCCAGATGCCCAGAAAGGCCGGAGTGCCTCAGGGTGTCTGCCCCGCCTGCTACATGGTCCTCACGCCCGCTGGTATTTGTGCGACGTGTGAGGCGTAGTCACACTGATACTGATACGTGGGTACATGCGCAGCGGACTAGGACACAGCCTAAATGGTCTAGCGCCTCCCACACGGTCCCGGCCAGGGGACATTCCGAGGGAGCCTGACAAGGTCAGAGCCCCGAGCAGCCGGTTGCCTCACGAAGATGACGGTCACCGAGATGGCGACGAGCCGGCACCCGGGGCCGACGGGGTCATAGACCGGGGATGGCCGTAAATTCCTGGGACTCGCTTGTGACCCACGCAACTCACGGGCGCCGCCCAATGCGAAGTTTCCAAAACACTAGTTCTCCCGTGGGGCGTGGAAGGAGTGGGACTCCGAGGCGTTGCTAAGGTCGGTCCATGAACATGATTCCCAGCATCCCGCCACCAGTGCAGAATCCGATCAGGTGGAAGCTACTCGAAGCTGTCGCCGCGACCGACTCGACGGACTACGCAGACCTTGTCGTAAAGGCTCCTTACGAGACCGATCGCAACTTCGCCGCGCACTATGCCTTTGCGGCCAAGCGATTGGCGGGCACCTTTTGCGGCAAGCCGCAGGATGACATGATCCTCCTCCCGTTTCTTACGCTGTACCGACAGGCATACGAGCTGGCTCTGAAGTCCTGCCTGGCTGATCTTGCCCGTTGGCGGCGGAAGTGGGTCGACGGAGGAAACCCAGATCTTGAATCCTCAGCAGTCCAAGACCGCATCCGCACTGTCCACGGCCATAACTTTCACAAGCTGTCCAGAGAACTGCGGGAACACTACGATGCCCTTGATCTTGGTGAGGAGTTCCCCACAGATCTCGCGGCGTTGATCGAGACATGGCACCTAACGGATAAACCTGGCACCAGCTTTAGGTACTCGACGGTCAATCAGCCTACAGAGACGGCGCCCATCGATTTTCCGGTCCTGGCCGAGATGCTGGATAACGGCCTCCGGGAGCTATGGGCTGTCGAGGACTGGGTGGATGACCGTATGAGCGCGATTCCCGAGCCTTGAGTGATCTGGGAGCTGTCATGGAGCCTAACAGCTCCGGAAATCGAGCCGCAGGCTCCAAAGGGAGCGCCATCATTACTCAATCCAGCAGGTCAGCGTGTCCTGCGTGGAGTGGCCGTTAGGGCATAGCCACCACACTAGTTGGTTCAGATAGGGGTGAACGTCGTGGGGTGTCAGTTCGCCGTTCAGATTGGGTGCCACTGCGACGTGAATTCCGGGAAGCGCGCCGCGAGCGATGGGCTCACAGAACAAAATTCGGCAGATCTAGACATTCCATACCTCCCCGTACTCGCATCATTGCGTTCGCGGCGGTAATTCCAGTCCCCGTTCATGCCAGCATGTCGGGGCTGGTGATTGAGAAGCTCCGCCATCACCCCGGAATCCATAAGGAAATTTTCGGCGTGGACGTGGCTCTCAGGTTTCAGTTGATTTTTCCGCAGGTTTCCACAACACGACATGGACAAAACCCGCATCTCGACATACGTTCCGCCGCCTCGGGCGAAGATTTCGCGTCGCGGACTCTGTTGGGCGTTGGAAGGCGCCGTGGACGATCACCTCACGTGAGGTTTCGTGTCATACCCGCCTGGGAGAGGGGGTCTGCGGTCATCGCGCCGATATGATTGCCCCAACATCATAAGCGCAATTATTGGGGGGAAACCATGTCCGAAAGCACTATGTCCGAAGAAAGTGCTCCGAAGCGCCGCGGCTGGATCTGGCTCGTCGTGATCGGAGTGATCACGTCGATCATCGGCATCATCGTCGGGTCCACGAAAACCGGCAGCTTATGCGGCAGCGTCTTCAACCCTAAGAGCCTGTCAGCCGAAATTTATGACACCCTGAGCGGCTCTTACGGCGGCGCAGAAGCCAACTGCAGGGAGAGTATTTCGGCAGCCGCCGTCCCGACGTGGATTCTGATCGTCCTTGGCATCATGCTGGTCGTGGCCGGCATCATCGTCCGGTCCATCGGCAACAACCGTCCCACCGTCGTCGCTGCACCTGCGGCACCGTCCGTCGCCTCCCAGATTGAGGATCTGTCCCGGCTCAAGGAGCAGGGACTCGTCAGCGATGAGGAGTTCGAAGCGAAGCGGGCGGAACTACTGTGCCGCCTCTGACCCCGAACGTAGTTATGGAAGGACCCCGGCATGTTTGTCGGAGTCCTTCGTGTTTGTGGTCTCAGGGGCGCCGAAAGGCAGCGCTTTAAGGTTCTACCCGCCTGTCTGGTGAGCGCGGACGGAGTCTCCGCACACATTAGTTGGTAGGGGAGGTACCGGGCCTGCCAAACAGTGAGGAAACCACATGAGTGCCAAGCCAGTTTCCGTCATCCACGGGTTGGTCGAGGCCTTCGAGCCGTCCTTCAAAGACGGAAAGTTCGACCCCTGGAACGAAGCCTACGGTTCGTTCTATCCCAGGGAGCAGCCGGTCGACGGGCTGTATGGCGCCGTCCTGGAGATCTTCGAAGGTGAATGGTTCCGCGTCGCGGCCTGATGGGGAGCGAAGGTCCCACCAACTTCCTGCACTAGCCTGACGCCCTCCGGCGCGCAGCCACCGCCGGCGAGTATGGTGGCACGTGGCACCGCCTGCGTTTACATCTGAACTCCCGCTGAGGACCGGATCGTCACCGCTTAGGACGCCAACGGCAACGAGGTTCCGGCGTTCCGTCAGACCCGGCACCTCCAGCGGAAGGTCTCCACCAGGCTAGTGTTCCCGAACCTTGAGACTGCCGATAGTGCTATTCAGCCCCCTATGGAAGCGCCGCATGCAGCAGCAGAAATGATGCCATAAGCACATCCCGCAGACCGCTGGCCTGGCCGGGGCCGGGACACTGACCGTCTCTGTGGTTGCTGCGAACGTGGCAGGCAGACGCCTGGGAACAGCCTTGGATGGAAGCAGCAGCCTCAGTTCGGGGTCCGACCGTGCGCCGACGGTCATCAGCACTGCAGTGCCATCTAAAGGCGAACCCGCGGGACCATTTCCCCGGCGACCTGCTCAACGATGTGGATACCGAGACCACCGCCGGGGCGCATGAGCGCCCTTCATCGCTGAGCTTGCCAGCGTCCGCACCGACAGCCTGAACCTCACCCCGAAAGGACCCCGGGAAGAATCCCCAGCTAACCGAAGCCACTCCGAAAATGGCCAACTAAGTTGAAACGCCGGCTACTCCACGTGTTCGAAATGTCGCGCGCACGCGGGGGGGTCAACCATACGGAATGGTACAGATAGATCGGAATCTCACACTATTGCCACAGCACCGGACCAAAGTGTCCGGTGCTGTGGTCTTTAACGGGAATCGAAAATGGCAAGGACTTCTGCTAGCCTCGGGCTCGGTTTAATAGGAATGAATACCTCGCAGCGCGCTTGATCCCAACGACAATTGGACACCCATGTCTTTCGAAAAACTGGCGTTTTTTGCTCAGGGCGACAACAACGATGGCGGCAACGTGATTCTCTTTGTGGCACTTGTTGCAGTGGCGTTGCTGGTTGTCTTTATCTGGAAGTCCTTCAAACGCAAGGGGGCACCTGATGCTAAGACGGTGACTCTGGAGAAGCCCAAAACCAATCCCAAGATGAAGCCGGCCATGACTGCGGAGGAAGTTGTCTCCAAGCGGTGCCAGCCACAAAATTCAGGGAGGGGTATGACCAGGATGAGGTTGATGACCTCCTGGACAGAGCCGTCCGGGAATTCCAGCGGCTTCAGGAGGAAAATGAACGCCTCCAGCTGAAGAAGGCCAACCCCCTGAGCGAACCTGCGTTTATAGCCGAACCGATTATCACCGCTGAACAGGTAGTCAAACAGAAGTTCCCTCCCACTAAATTCCGCGAAGGTTATTCGCAGGACGAAGTTGACGACTTCCTAGACAAGATTGTTGTCGGTCTCAGGCAGTGGACCTCTGAAAACGAGCAACTCAGGGCGCAGCTTTACGGAAACGTGAGCTCCTAGAACCTGCGTGCCTGACCCCGGCCGCAGCTGACCCTTAAAGCTGTAGGAAAACAAAGTGCCGTACACGCATGACCTGTACGGCGGCGCCGGCGCCGGATACGGGACGCCGCCGTGGAGAAGAGTGGCCTTAGTCGAGGATGGCGGTGGCCTCAACCTCAACGAGCACATCGGGCTCGAAGAGGTAGTCGACGCCGATGAGGGAGGCGGGCGGCATTGGCATGGGTAGGCCGATCTCCTCGGCGACGGCGTTCACGCCTGCCATAAAGGACTCAATTTTCTCCGGCGCCCACCCGGTCACGTAGAACGTGAGCCGGACGACGTCGTGGAAGCCGGCGCCGGCGCTCTGTAGGCCGGCGTGCGCATTCCGGAGGGCATGTTCGACCTGCCCTGCGAGGTCTCCTGGCGCAGTGGGGGTCCCGTCTGACTGCCGTGCGATCTGGCCGCTAACATACACGTGACGGGTGCCGGTAGCGACGGCGACGTGGTGGTACGGAACGGGCTGCATCAGGCTTTCCGGGGATGAGAGGTGAACGGTCACGAGTAACTCCTTCGATCGAATAAGTGGGTTTCTCATTGATATCTGGTATCTGGCGGTAACTTCAACGAGACTGGGTGTCATGACTGATACCACTAGCGGCCGCGCTCCCGACACCTTTGAGATCAGCGCACCGCATCGCGAACTTCTTGATCAGGTACTCGATAAGTGGTCGTTGGAAATTCTCAATGAGTTGTGTGAGCGGCCGGCGCACTTCAGTGAACTGAGACGCGCCATCCCCGCCGTCACGCAGAAGTCCATGACGGCGACCTTGCGGCGGCTTGAACGCAACGGCATCGTCGAGCGCGTCGTGCTCAGCACCCGGCCGGTAGCTGTGGAGTACCGCATCACCCCGCTGGGCAAGACCCTGCGGCCGCCGATCGACGTGATCCTTAGCTGGGCCGCGGCGCAGATGCCGCTCATAGAGGAAGCCCGGCGCCGGTTCGACGACGAGATCGACGGGCCATTCTGAGCAGTTGCGGAGAGAAATCCACCACTCCGGTGTGAACCCACTCAGACCTCGCCTGATGTGCTGTCAGTTACCGCCCGACTGCGTGAGTACGGCTTCCGGTACCTAAGCGCGACATACGATCAAAGCTAAAGACTGGTGAGGTCCGATTTCCGCCGGACGAAGGCTCCTGGATTTGATGTACTTCGATGGTGGATACAACAAACAATCACAAAACAGCCCTCTTTCGCTCCCTTCACAAAGCGCAGCAACCGCTTAGATTGGCCAATGTATGGGACGTTGCCAGTGCGATGATCACGGAAGCCTCCGGTGCGCAAGCTATCGCAACAACCAGTGCGGGGGTGGCATGGTCACTGGGTTTGCCCGATGGAAGCAAACTCGATCGAGGACAGGCCGTGGCTGCTGTGGCCCGAATCGTCGAGGCCGTGAATCTACCGGTTACCGCCGACATCGAGGATGGCTATGCAGATTCCTCGAAAGGCGTTTCACTGACAGTGACCGAGGTCCTCAATGCCGGTGCTGTTGGTATTAACATCGAGGACGGCAATACGGACCCGGGATCCTTCAGTGAAAAAATTGCTGCGGCAAGGCAGGCCGCCAGCCATGTCGGTGTGGATCTATTCATCAATGCCCGGACAGATGTGTTTTTGTCCGGGAATGGCTCAGAAGAACAGCAAATTGAGGATGCGCTTAAGCGGTCAAACCGCTATGTAGACGCCGGAGCTGACGGAATCTTCGTGCCAGGTGCCACCAATGAGGCTGCCATCATCGCGCTCGTGGAAGGCATCTCGGTTCCTGTTAACGTCATGGTGGGACCCGGATCGATCAGCGTCAGCGAACTCGGTAAGCTCGGGGTGGCACGTATCAGTCTGGGATCCGGTGTGGCGCAGGCTGCTTATGCAATAGCGCAGGTTGCGGCGGTGGAGTTATTCACTGTGGGAACCTATGACAGCGTCGCAGGTGCTCTTGACTATGGAAGGCTGAATGGCCTGTTGGCGTCTTCTCCGGTATTAACCCAGTAATCGACGAGGACGAGACAGTGAAGACCGACCAGCGGCCGCCGCGTGGGACGTATTCCGCGTGTACTTTGGGGCACTCCCTTTTTAATGAGCGCTACCGGGCGATTGACGCCCGCGACGTACGTTTTGACGGGCAGTTCTTCACTGCCGTTTCCTCCACCGGAATCTATTGCCGCCCATCGTGTCCGGCGCGAACGCCTAAACCGGAGAACGTCACGTTCTATCCGACGTCAGCGGCGGCTCAAACTGCAGGGTTTCGGGCCTGCAAACGCTGTTTCCCGGAAGCGGCGCCCGGCACCCCGGAATGGAATCTTCGGCACGATCTCGCGGGCCGGGCAATGCGGCTCATCCTCGACGGAATTGTGGACCGTGAAGGAGTGGAGGGACTTGCCTCCCGCCTTGGTTATAGTGTCCGCCATATCCATCGAGTGCTGGTTTCCGAGCTCGGAGCCGGCCCGCTCTCGCTCGCCCGGGCACGTCGCGCCCAGTCTGCCCGCACCCTCCTGGTCGACAGCGATCTGGCATTGGCGGACGTTGCTTTCGCGGCGGGCTTTGGCTCTGTGCGGCAGTTCAACATCACCATCCAGGAAGTATTCGCCACAACCCCCGGCGATTTACGTGCCCGCTACCGTGGGTCGCTTCAATCAGAAGGATTGCGGGATGAGACCGGTGGACGCCCCTTAACGGTGAGGCTTAGTGTCGACCTTCCCGTGAGGCAACCATTCGATGCAGCCGGCGTTTTCACATTCCTCGCAGCCCGCGCGGTTGCAGGGGTGGAAGCTGCCGACCTCTCGGCACCTGCCTGCTTGCGCTACGCCCGCACCCTTTTGCTTCCCGGGGGACCCGGCGCAGTGGAAGTCACCGCGACCCTGACCAAGACAACCTGGCATGTTCGAGCCCGTCTCGAGTTAGCCACTCTTCCCGATGTCGTCCCCGCCATTGCCCGCGTACGGCGCCTGCTCGACCTGGACGCCGATCCTGTCGCCATCGACACCGCCCTGAGGCAGGATCCTGCGCTGGCACCACTTGTCGAGCGCATCCCTGGAATTCGAGTTCCCGGCGCGGTAGACCCGCATGAACTAGTCATTCGGGCACTCGTTGGGCAACAGATTTCCGTCGCGGCAGCACGCACGCACCTGGGCCGGCTCGCCGCCCGTACCGGTTCGGACTACGTTTCAACCCTCTCCGGCCTCACCCGGCTTTTCCCTACCGTTGACCAAATCGTTGCCGGTATCCCTGAACCCGGCAACGATGAACCGCTGGATCCGGATCGTCCACTCCGCCTGCCAGGCCAGGCCATCCGGGCCCTGCTAACACTGTCGCGGGCATTGAAGAGCGGGCAGCTTACGGTCGATGTAGGGGTGGATGCCGAGACACTTCGGGAACAATTGCTTAGCCGGCCCAGGATCGGACCGTGGACGGCCGCATACATCGCCATGCGTGTCTTAGGAGATCCTGACGCCTGGCTTTATGGCGACGTCGCTCTCATCGCCGGGGCAAAGGGTATCGACCTTCTACAGCACGACGTCGAGAAGGTGGCGGGCCACAGGATACTAGCGGACAGGGCGACACACTGGGCTCCCTGGCGTTCCTACGCGGTCATGCACCTGTGGAGGATGTCAGAACCTGAGCCAGCCCGTCGCTGACTTGGCTGCGGCCGCGTGTTGAGGGCTGTCCGGACAAGGATGGGCTTAAGCCATTTAATGCTGACACTCATATTTCGAGTAGAGGCTCGTCCTTGGGCGGCGCGGTGGGGGACCGGCTTACGGAACAACTGGGCTCGACTCACCGGCAACCGGGATATCTGGTCGGTCCAGTTCTCGAAGTAGTAGCCGTTGCGCAGCAGGACGTAGGGAACGCCGGCGTCCGTGAGAATCACCTCGGTGGTCTTGTGGTCCTGCGCCAGAATTATCTGGTTTGCGTCCACAATCACGGTGCTCGTGTATGCGAGGAGTTCAACGCCCTCGGCCTTCGCGCCCTCGGCCTTCGCGGCCTCGGGAATCAGGCGGGGCCGGAGGTGCGGGGGAGCGCGTGCTTGGCACGTTGGTAATTAGGGGAATCAGGCGAGAACGACGACGTGTTTCCCCGGCTGGCCGCCAGAGGCGAGGGCGCGGTGCGCCGCCGCGACGCCGTCGAGCCCCTGGTAGGTACCGGCAATGGCGACATGGAGGCTGCCGGCTTTGATCGTCTTGAGATAGTGGTCCAGCGCGGCGGCCGGAAGGTCTTCGGTACGAACCGCGTTAGTCGGCGGTTATGCTCACTTCTCGACCGAGGATCAAAGCGATCAGGTCATCGAGAGTTCCGTTGCACTTCTCCAATTCAGGAAGGTGATAGAACGTGCTGGTGGTCCCGGGATTGTCGATGACTTCGGCCGGGGAATGCAGGATTATCCTTCTGCCTTGAGCGATCGCGATGCCAAGCTCAACATGCGTGCCCTTCCCGCCTGGAAGGAGGACCACGACGACGTCGGCACCAGTCACTGCATCCCGCTCATGCTGACCGATGGAGCTCAGATCATCGAGGGTGACGGTACTCCCATCGAGCGCGGACGCGTTCTGGGTCCAGTCGTACGTGTTGACGTAACCCTTGCTTTCCAGGGTTGCGCGATGTACCGGACGTTGACGATATTCCTGAAGCTCGACGCCACATAGAAACTCTGCAACTTCTGCCTCCTGAAGGGAATTGCGACCATTGTTCCTCACTGAGCAGACCGGCGCGCCACGGACCAGTGGCGTCGTCGTGCGTGGTGCAGCTCCACCGCGAAGGCCCCACTTCGCTGCGAATTGATAGAGAGGTGGGGCCTTCTTGGGATTGGAAGTGAACCAATCGTTGATGCTCAGTCCTTAGGGCTGGTTGTAACGCGTTCGCACGAAGAACAAGCCAACCAGGGAAATCACCGCGATGGCCATATAGTACAAACCCGGTGCGCTCAGCGACCCGGTGATATTCAACAGCCAGGTCAGCACCAGCGGCGCAATACCACCCAGCAGCGTCACCCCAACGTTATAGGTGATTGCCAGCCCGGTTCCTCGAATCGCTGCCGGGAACAGCGAGGAGAGCAAAGCAGGAAGCGGTCCAAAGTAGAACGCCATAATCACGCCAAGTAAGCCGATGACTACCACAAGTGTTGGAACCGTTGGATTGGTGACCAGGAGTTGGAACAGCGGCCAAGCAAGGATCAGCGCACCGACGGCCGCATAGGTCATCACCCTTGCGGGTCCCACACGGTCCGCCAGATGGCCAACGAACGGTACGCCAACGAGGGTAACAAGACCGGCAACCACGCCGCCGAGGAATGCCGCGGTTGCGGGGATTTCCAAGTTTGTCACGGCGAACGTCGGCATGTAGAGAATCATGTAAACGGAGATTGTCGCAACACCAATGACAGCAGCACCGGCAAGCAGGCGCCCATAGTGGTCCACGATCAGTGTCTTCACCGGAGAGGAAACCTTTTCACTATGGATGAAATCCTCGGTTTCCGAGAGCCTGGCGCGGATGTAGAGTCCCACCGGGCCAATGAGCAGGCCGACAAAAAACGGCACACGCCAGCCCCAGCTGTTCAGCGCCTCTTCGGAGAGCCCTTCGGTCAGTGCGAAGCCAAAGGCTGAGGCCAGCACCATCGAGGCGCCCTGGCTTGCCACCTGCCAGGAGGAATAAAACGCTTTCTTGTGTGGTGCCGTCTCAATCAGAAATGCAGTTGCGGTGCCGAATTCGCCCCCCGCGGAGAAGCCCTGGATGAGGCGTGAGAGCAGGATAATGACCCCGCCCCACATGCCAACCATTGCGTAGGTGGGTGCCACCGCCATGATCAGCGTGCCGACCATCATCAGCAGCAGGGTCAGTGTCAGCGCATTCTTGCGTCCCTTGCGGTCCGCGTAGCTGCCCAGCACCATGCCGCCCAGCGGGCGGACGAGGTAGGAAATCGCAAAAGTGGCAAAGGTAAGGATCAGGGCGAACGCCGGGTCCGAATCCGGATAGAAGTTCTTGGCAATGACGGTTGCGAAGGTTGCGTAGACGATGATGTCGAACCACTCCAGGGCGGCACCAATGGAGCTACTGATCACCGCCTTCTTAGCGTCTTGAAATTGCTTCGGAGTTATCGTTGCTGGTGCGCTCATAAGGTGCTCCTGGTGGGCGTAAGAGTTGCAGACTAAGTGGTGAGTGCTGCCACAAGGTTATCGATGAATGATTCGCACGCGGCGATCTGTTCCAATTCGATAAACTCATCAGGTGCATGCGCCTGGGCAATGTCGCCGGGACCGCAGACAACCGTGGGAATGCCCGCGTTGAAGAACAGTCCCGTGGCCTTGACCCCGGATGGTGGACACCTCACAAGAGAGAATGTTCACTATGACAAGAGCACGTCGGGAGTTCACTCCTGAATACAAGGACGAGGC
>NZ_JBEPPM010000033.1:0-16284 GCF_040547315.1 Arthrobacter sp. UYP6 | reverse complement strand
GTGTCTGCGTGCCATGATTCGTGAATTTCCTCCTGTGTCCATTCTCGGACACAAAACTCACATAAACACCGGACTCCTACACGGGACCCCAACCAAGGGCATCCCGCCCGAGCGACGCCGGGAACTCGCCGACGCCGTCAACCGTGAGCTCGCGGAAATGCAGGGCATTGTCACGGACCTGGTAGATCTCGCCAGCGGCGAGGAACCGGTGGACGCGGCCGAAGCCATCGACGTCGTGCCCGTGGTCCGGGAGGCGATGACGGCCGCAGCCAGGCACTGGCCCGCAGTCGCCTTCACCCTGGGCGCCCCGCCCGACGACGAAGCCCGGGTTAGCATCGAGCGCAGCCGGCTGCTGCGGCTCGCAAGCGTTCTTCTGGACAATGCCGGCAAATACGGGTCCGCGACAGGCCAACCGGTAGTTGAGATCAGCATCGAGGCACGTGACGGACGGGTCCGCATGGTCGTCGCCGATCGAGGGCCCGGCATCCCGCCCGAAGATCTGCAGCGTGTCTTTGACCGCTTCTACCGCTCCCCTGCCTCCCGTCACATGGTGGGGTCGGGACTGGGACTGGCCATCGCGCACCAGATCGTCACCTCGTGCGGTGGAAAAATCCACGCGCAGGCCCGGCCCGGCGGCGGGACCGTGATTGTCGTGGAGCTTCCCGCCGCCTGATCCCCTCTGGCCCGGCAGTGGCTGCGCCCCGAAGCGCACAAAATCCGGGCAGATGATGCAGAGCTAGACATATGCGTAGGGGTCGCTCAGGGCAGAGACGACACAGGCGCCAACAAGGAGGACAGTGAGCAGGGAGAACACCACAAACGGCCACCACCTCCAGACCCACGTGCGTCCCTCTCGGAATCGGAGAGTGGCATACAGGGAGAAGCCGGCCCAGGGCAGAGAAATAAGCGCGAAGAGCATCAGCGCGATCTCAAAGCCCAATTCGTCGCAGCCTGAGCCGTAGCCGGTTTCCGGTGTGCACACCATCCGGGTGGGGTAATGCCCCAGATTCATCCCGAACCACAGGGCCGGCAACGCGCAGAGAGCCACTCCTGCCAGTATCAGCGCTGCTGCCCCCGCACTCAGCACCCGTGAGCCCGCGTATGTCCCCATGCGCCCACCCTAGCCGGAGGGGACGCTGCTTCCTTACGGGCCCGGCGCCCTAACGGACCGGGAACCCCGCGTCACGGATGGCGGCCTTGACCTTGGCGATCGCGTCGTCGGGCCCAAAGTGGAACACCGACGCGGCCAGCACCGCGTCAGCCCCGGCGACCACGGCCGGCGGGAAATGCTCGGGCGCCCCGGCACCGCCGGAGGCAATCAGCGGAACCTTGACGGCGGCCCGCACGGCCCGAATCATCTCAAGGTCGAAGCCCTCGCGGGTGCCGTCGGCGTCAATGGAGTTCAGCAGAATCTCCCCCACACCCCGGTCCGCTGCCTCGCGGGCCCAGGCGACGGCGTCGATCCCCGTCCCCCGGCGGCCGCCGTGGGTGGTGATTTCAAAGCCCGACGGCGTGGCGCCGTCGTGCGTGCGCCGTGCGTCCACGGAGAGCACCAGCACCTGCGAACCGAAGTGCCGGGTGATCTCGTTTATGACGTCCGGGCGGGCCACGGCAGCGGAGTTGATGGAGGCCTTGTCCGCGCCGGAACGCAGCAGCCTATCCACGTCCGCGATGCCGCGCACGCCCCCGCCCACGGTCAGCGGAATGAACACTTCCTCCGCCGTCCGGGACACGACGTCGAACACGTTCTCCCGCTCCCCTGAGGAGGCCGTCACATCCAGGAAGGTCAGTTCATCGGCGCCGGCGCGGTCATAGCGGTGCGCCAGCTCCACCGGGTCTCCGGCGTCGCGCAGGCCCTCGAAGTTGATGCCCTTGACCACGCGGCCGGCGTCGACGTCCAGGCAGGGAATGACTCGGATCGCAACACTCATGGCGGTTCTCCCCTAGATCCGGCAGGCGTGGATGGTGCTGACCAGGATGGCGCGGGCGCCCAGGTCGTAGAGCTCGTCCATGATCCGGTTGGTGTCCGACTTCTTGATCATGGAGCGCACTGCCACCCAGCCGCTGTCCTGCAGGGGCGAGACGGTGGGCGATTCCAGGCCCGGGGTCAAGGCTGCTGCCCGGTCCACGAGTTCGCGGCGCACGTCGTAGTCCATCATCACGTACTGGTGGGCCACCTGAACGCCGCGCAGGCGGCGGATCAGGACGTCGACGCCGGCCGGGTTTTCGCCGCGGCGGCCAATCAGGATGGCCTCGGACTTCAGGATCGGGTCGCCGAAGATTTCCATGCCGGCGGCACGCAGGGTGGTTCCGGTTTCGACGACGTCGGCAATCGCGTCCGCGACGCCGAGGCGCACCGAGGATTCCACGGCACCGTCGAGCCGGACCACAGAGGCGTTGATGCCGCGCTCGGCCAGGTAGTTGCGCAGCAGGCCGTCGTAGCTGGTGGCCAGGCGCTTGCCGTCAAGCTGTTCGACGGCGGTAAAGTCTCCTGCCGGACCGGCGAAGCGGAAGGTGGACTTGGCGAAGCCGAGGTTCATCAGCTCTTCGGCCTCCACCTCGGCGTCCAGGAACAGGTCGCGGCCGGTGATGCCGACGTCGAGCGTTCCCGCACCCACATACACGGCAATGTCGCGGGGACGGAGGAAGAAGAATTCAATCTCGTTGTCCGGGTCCACCAGGACCAGTTCGCGGCTGTCGCGGCGCTGGCGGTAGCCTGCTTCGGAGAGCATGGCGGAGGCGGATTCGGAGAGGGATCCCTTGTTGGGGACGGCTACACGGAGCATGGGAGGCATCTTTCGCTGGAAGTCACTGTTTGTGGGGTGAGGTTTGCCGGCGGGGCCACGCACTGGTTCAGCGCGTGGCTAGAGATGCTTGTAAACGTCCTGGAGGGTCAGGCCTTTGGCGAGCATCAGGACCTGGAGGTGGTAGAGCAGCTGGGAGATTTCTTCGGCGCATTCGGCATCAGATTCGTATTCGGCGGCCATCCACACTTCGGCGGCCTCCTCAACAACCTTCTTACCGATGCCATGCACGCCCGACTCGAATTCGGCCACGGTGCGTGACCCGGCGGGGCGGTCCTGAACTTTCCGGCTCAGCTCGGCAAAGAGGTCTTCGAAGGTTTTCACAGTGACAAGGGTACGCTGTGACGCGGTGTGTGACGGAATCTGGGTCGGGGTGTGACACGCCATCAATGCCGGTGGCGTCCAATAACTTCAGTAAATGCAGAGTCAGAGCTCCTCCTGCAGCTACAGGAGTGAACGTTTCACCAGGGTGCGGGGTGCCTCCTACTCGTTGCGAATTGCCTGGTATAGACGCTCTGCGGCTCAGTGTCGGGGAGGCCGGACCCCGTTAGTCCGCTCTAGCCCTCTAATACCAACAAGATCGCCGCAATCACATCGCCCGGGGCCGTCCGCGCAGCACCGTCGATGCTCACCAGACGGCGGCAGCCATCGAGCTCCACAGCTAGGGGCGCCCCGGCGTCCTCTCCCTGGGCCACCGGCCACAGCACCACAAACCCGGATGCCGCCAGGCTGCAGGCCGCCGCAGACGGACCGGCGGCAGCCTCAGCCAGGACAGCGTCCTTGGCTGCGCCTCCCAGCTCCCCTCCCCGGACAAAGGTTCCCGCAACGATTTCGGCGTCGTTAGCCCAAGCGTCCGACGGGGTATCGGCGGGAGGCCCCTCCGACACACCTGGGGCTGGCACCGGCGTCGTCCGGTACTGGCAGATCCTCAAGGCCTCAACGTCATCAGGATTGGCCAGGAGACCAGGTGACGCTGGCACCGCCACCCCATTTTCTGCACCTGGCACGTCCCCGGATTCCCCGGGTGCAAGCACGCTGGCTCTCGACGTCGTACTGAGGTGCCATTCGGCAGGACAGCCGACGTCCAGGGCGGCTCTGGGCTGGATCAGAGCCACCTGGTGCCGGCTCGATTCGACCACGTCCATTTCCGCGAGCACCTCATGCACTCCGGGTTTGGTCTTGCCGCACGAATCCGTGGGCCAGGCCGCGCGCATGGCCGTCCCGCTTGCATCCAGCAGCCAGAGGTCGGGCACCAGTTCGGCGTCGGCCGTGCAGGCCTCGTTTTCGCGCAGTCCGTCGCTGGGCTGTGCCAGCGCCTCCACCAGTGCGTCCATGTCTCCGGCCAGGTGCTCCTGCCTGACCGTCGACCATAGCCCCGCCGAATCTTCGACTGTTTCCAGCGTGGCTGAGCATCGGATGACTTCAGCGGGTAGAAAGCCTGCCGGCACTGAACCGGCCGCCGGCGGCTGGGCCGCCGTCGTCGGCTGGGTTCCCGCATCGAGGATGGGCTGCGCGGTTGTGCAGTCAACGGCGGCAGCCAGCTCGGCGTCGGAGCGTGGTTGATCCCCCGTCGATTGCCCGCAGGCGGCCATGGTGCCCGCCACAAGCAGGGCGGCCACGCCGGCGGAGAGACCGCGCCGTCGGCCTCGATGCCGCAGCTTTTGTGTCAAAGTCCCCCGCTCCCCTCGCAGTTGGTGCCGTGAGCTTAGCAAACCTGCGCGGGAGTGGCGGTCGGCTAGAAGTATTCGTCGGGGTTGAGCAGCCCGGACATTGTGGCGGCGCGCTGACCGAGATGCCGGCCCACGGAAGGAAGACGAGCGCGAACAGAAACAGCGCAATTTCCATTCCGCCCTCGTAGCAACCCGAGCCATACCCGGTTCCCGGCGTGCACACCATCCGGCTTGGGTAGTAGCCCAGATGTCCGATGCTGGCTTTCTTTCCTGCGGAGTATCTGCTGCTGTACGTCGGATCTCATCCTGAGGCGGCTGTCGCAGAAGCCCTGGGGCGGTTCCCGGTCTGGTGTCAGTTCGCCCTTGTAGAGGATCGTTTCGGCTGCAGGCCTGCCTTCCACAAGAACCAGATTCGTGATCCGGGGAAGGGTGAACCCGCTGAGGGCCTGGCCGGCCGTTCCGGCCAGGGTAAGTACCGCACCGCAGATACCGACGATCCACACGGAGCCCGCAGTGAACAGGACGGCGAGTAATAGGGATGCTCATGAGTAGGACGCCGGATCATTGACCTCGCCCATGTTGTGCCGAAGGTACGCGGGAGCCCGTCAATCAAGAATGGCTTCGGTCATCCGGATATCGCTGGAGGCTGCAGGAACGTTGTGCATGCGCAGAAGTCCGGCGCCTTGAAGATACTGGCCACGGCCGCCGCCAGAGAGCCTTCCACCCGGGCCGGTTTTGGCGCGTCCAGGGTTTCGCAGCCGTTGGGATACCGCCCTTGATTATCGAGGGTGGGCATCCTGCAGCGGGCGCTGGCGCGTGATCGGCTGCGTGAATACGAGGCAAAGATTGCCGCGGCTGAACGCACGCATCCGGAAAAGGTCCGGATAAACCCGAAGGTGGCCCAGCGTCTTGGGGGTGGCATCCGCCTTCATGGCGCTCGGCCGGCCTAGCGGCGGGCTCAGCGCTGAAGCAGCAGCTGCCGGGTGTCCGGGGAGATGGCGCCCTCGAAGACGCTACAGGCAGCACCGATGGCGCCAACATCCGTACCGAACGCGGTGCCCTCCACCCGGGGGCCCGCCGCATGCGGAGCAACGGTCAGTTTCCGCAGGGCATCGGGTACCAGGGCGAGGTAGGCCTCGGAGAGCATCGGCCAGTACGGGCCGCCGAAAATCACCCGGTCAAAGTCCAGCGCATTTGTCAGCACGGAGACCGCCTTGGCCAGACGGATGGCGGAGCGGTCGATGATGCTTCCGGCGCTCGAATCACCGTTCCGGGCCATCGCGCAGAGCTCCAGGAACGCGGCCTCGACCGCCATCGGGTCCTCCCGATCCACCGGCTGCGGCAGGACGCCGGAATTAACCGCCTCCACCACCAGGTTCTGCGGCATGCACGTCACCGCCACGCAGCCGCGCAGTCCACAGAAGCACTCCGGGCCCTCCGGATCGACGACAATGTGGCCCACCTCGCCCGCATTCTGGCTCACTCCCCGCAGCACAACACCGCCGGACACCAGGCCCATGCCGATCCCGGTGCCGATGTACACAAAAATGAAATTCTCCGGCGATTCGCTGTGGCTCCCCCAGATTTCAGCGACCGCTGTGGCCGCCACGTCCTTCTCCAGCAGCACCGGAAACCCCGTGGCCTCGCTCAGGGCTTCCCGCAGCGGGACGCGCTGCCATCCCAGCAGGTACGGCGGATCCACGACAATGCCGTGCGCGGAGTCGATCGGCCCCGGAGACGCGATGCCGACCCCCAGCACCCGGGCGGCGTCCACTCCCGCCTCTGCGAGCAGGTCCGTCACAGCCTCCACCATCAGCCGGATAACGACGTCGGAGTGCATCAGCCGCGGCATCCGCCGGGTAGAGCGGGAGACCACATGGCCGCTGAGGTCCAGGATCACCACGGTGATAACCGCCGGGTCCAGGTGGACGCCCACGGCGTAGCGGGCCGAGGGGTTCAGGGTCAGCAGCGTGCGCGGCTTGCCCGGGCCCAGCTGGACCTTCCCGGACTCGAGGATGAGTTCCTGTTCCAGCAGGCGGCGGGCAATGTTGCTGAGGGTCTGTGCCGACAACCCGGAGATTTCGGCCAGTTCCACTCGGCTGAGACCTTGGGGCGCGCGGCGGATGGCGTCCAGGACCACCGTCTGGTTGAAGGTCCCCATCCGGGGAAGGTTGGTTCCCCGACGGCGGATTGGTTCCGGTGCAGCGCTCAGGGCAGAACCTCCGTCTTGACGTGGCCGGGCTCACCGATCGGTGACAACAAATCTTAGCGTGATGAGCTGGAACGGCCGAAGCACAAGCCTCACCTCGTTCCCGTCCCGCTGCAGAACCGCTGCATCGGGCAACCTGCGTTCCAGCAGATCGGTTTCCACGACGTCGGCGTGCCCGAAGTCCGCGGTCAGCGTCCCCCTGGCTCTTGTTCCGTGGGCCTCGTAGAGGCGTACCACCACGTCGCCGGATCCGTCCTCGGCCAGCTTCACGGCCTCGACCACGAGGGCAGGATTGCCCACCCGGATCAGCGGCTCCAGCTCGGTGCGGGCCACCCCGTCAACGGACCGCAGGGGAAGGTTCAGCCGGTAGCCTTCGGCAACGGCATCGGGGATTCCCGCGCCCAGAACCAAGGAGGTGACCATCCGGTGCTGGCCCTGATCGGCCGCCGGGTCCGGAAAGGTGGGCGCCCGCAGGAGCGACTGCCGCACAGTGGTGGTGCTGGCACGCCCGGAGTGCGCCGAGCGGGTGATGTCATGCCCGTAGGTTGAATCGTTGGCGACGGCCACCCCGTAGCCGGGCTCGCCCACATGGACCCAGCGGTGCGCCACGGTCTCGAAGCGGGCGGCGTCCCAGGAAGTGTTCGCGTGCGTGGGCCGGTGGATGTGCCCAAACTGGATTTCCGACGTCGCCCGCTCAGCGTGCAGGTCCAGGGGGAAGGCTAGTTTGAGCAGTTTCTTTTGCTCGTGCCAGTCCACGTCGGTGCTGATCTCCAGCCGGGGCTCGCTGCCGTCCAGGGAAAGGTGCTGGACCACGTGTGAGGAGCCGAAGGACCGCTCGATCCGCAGGGCCGGCCCCGCCGGGCCGTCCACGATCTCCACCGCTGACGCTTGCACGAGGTCCTGGGTGTTGCGCCGGTAGTGCTCATCAATATCCCAGGCGTCCCACTGGGTGGGGGTGTCCCGGTGCAGCTGCAGCAGATTGGCAGCGGCGCCGGACGGAACAAGCTCCCGCTCCGCAGCCAGGTCGTACATGGAACGGATCAATCCTGCCCCATCTATCTGGACGCGAAGGCAGGCGTTTTCCAGGGCAAAGCCGTCCTCGACGCGGAACACCCTGCTGCCGGCGGGGGCGGATCCGGTGCCGGCGGCCAGCGCCGGCACCCCGGCCACCGGATACGGTGATGCGTTGAGCACCGCCGACGCCGGGCCGGAGCCCAGGAGGGCATGGGCTGCAGAATCAATCAGTGATGCGAGCGCTGCGGCAACCTCCGCGTAGTTGCGTTCGGCTTCCTGATAAACCCAGGCGATCGACGTTCCGGGCAGGATGTCATGGAACTGCTGCAAAAGCACCGTCTCCCACGCCTGCCTCAATTCCTCGGCGGGGTAGGGAGCCCTGGTCCGCACCGTTGCCGTGGCCGCCCACAGCTCCGCCTCGCGGAGCAGGTGTTCGGAGCGCCGGTTGCCGCGCTTGGTCCGGGCCTGGGAGGTGTAGGTGCCGCGGTGGAATTCCAGGTACAGCTCCCCGGACCACACCGGAGGCTCCGGGTACTCCGCCTCTGCGGCTTCAAAGAAGGCGCGCGGGCCGGACAGTTCCACGGTGGGCGATCCTTCCAGAGACCGGGTACGGCGCGCGGCAGCGATCATTTCCCGGGTGGGTCCGCCGCCGCCGTCGCCGTGGCCGAACGGAACCATCGACGTCGTGCCTATTCCTTTTTCCGCATACTGCCGCTCAGCCCGGGCGAGCTCTGCTGCACTAAGGTCCGAGTTATAGGTGTCCACCGGCGGGAAATGGGTGAAGATCCGTGTCCCGTCGATGCCCTCCCATCGGAAGGTGTGGTGCGGCATGGTATTCGTTTCGTTCCAGGAAATTTTTTGGGTCAGGAACCAGCGGGCGCCGGCGGCCTCCATGATCTGCGGCAGCGCGGCGGAATAGCCGAAGGAATCCGGCAGCCACACTTCCTCGCAGTCGATCCCGAACTCACGCAGGAAAAAGCTCTTGCCCGCCACGAACTGCCGGGCCAGCGCTTCCCCGCCCGGCAGGTTGGTATCGGACTCAACCCACATCCCGCCCACCGGCACAAAATTCCCGGCGGCCACCTTGGCCTTCACGCGTTCGAAAAGCTCCGGATAGGACTGCTTGAGCCAAGCGTACTGCTGGGCCGAGGAGGCGGCGAACACAAAGTCGGGGTGCTCGTCGATCAGATCGCACACGTTGGAAAAGGTGCGGGCCACCTTACGGACGGTCTCCCGGGTGGGCCAGAGCCAGGCTGAATCAATGTGGGCATGCCCCACGGCGTGCAGATGGTGCGCACTCGCGTTGGCGGGTTTGGCCAGTACCGGTGCCAGGACAGAGCGGCCGACGGCGGCTGTTCCGGATGCGTTCTCCGGATCCATGGCGTCCACCATCCGGTCCAGGGCACGTAGGATTTCGGCACGGCGCTGCGACGAGGCGGGCAGCTCCCCCAGCAGGCCCATGAGCGCGCTTATGTCCTGTTGAAGTTCCCACACCGGCACGTCCAGCAGCCCCACGTCGATCTGCGCGAGGCGGTAAAGCCGGGCGTCTCCGGCGGTCGCCTTGTCGCCGTAGGGGGTGGGGATGAACAGGAAGTCCTGGGCGACATTGGGATTAGCGGCTGCCTCTATATAGAGGTCGATACCGCAGCCGAAGCCAACATCCAGCCGGACTCCGCGGTTGAGCGGCTCGATGCCCTTGATGATGGACCCGGCGCCGGAATAGACCGTTCCCTCCGCCTGGAAGCCAGGCTGCGCGCCGGTGAACCCCAGATCAACAACGAGCTCCACCTGCACGTCCTGCTCCTGCGCCCAGGCCGCCGGGACCTTTCCTTCGGCATGGAACCATACGGTGCCCCACGGCTTCCCCCACGCCATCCCGTGTTCGGCAGGCAGGTACTGCTCCCCCACCGCGGCACTGAACGGGACCGGTTCATCCGGAACCTCCCAAAAGGACAGTTCAAGCGGCTCGGACGCACGGTAGAGGGACGGTGTCAGCCGCTCCCCCAGGAACCGCCGGACGCGGGCTTCAACAAGGGCCGAGTTGTAGTGCATGGGATCTGCCTTTCAGGAGACTGGACATGCGGGGCGCAGGCGGCGGAGGGTCAGCCCGTCAACCCTTGAGCGCGCCGGCGGTGGCAAAGGATCCGCCGATTCCCTTGGTGACGAGGACGTAGAGGACAATCACCGGGATTGAATACAGGAGCGAGAAGGCGGCCAGCTGGCCGTAGGCAACGCTCCCGTACTGCCCGAAAAAGTTGAATACCGTCACCGCGGCGGGCTGCTTGTGGCTGGACAGCAGCAGGATGAAGGGAATGAAGAAGTTTCCCCAGGCCTGGATAAAGACGAAGATGAACACCACTGCCAGCCCCGGGCGCATGAGCGGAACCACCACCGTCCGCAGCGCTTTCATGGCACTGGCGCCGTCAATCCATGCCGCTTCCTCCAGACTGACGGGCACCGAATCCATGAAGTTCTTCGTCATCCAGATGGCCATGGGAAGCGAGGTGGCGGCCATGAAAAGCGCCACCGCGGGCACGCTGTCGAGCTGACCCAGCCGGACGAACATGCTGTAAACCGGCACCATCATGGCGGTGATGGGCAGGCCCGTTCCGAACAGCACCGCGTATAGGAAGGGCTTGTTGTAGCGGGCCTGGTACCGGGACAGCGGATAGGCGGCGAGCACCGCGGCCACCACGGTGATGACGGCGCAGCCGGCCGAGAGCAGGAAACTGTTCCACAGCGGCCACAGGGTCTGCCCGGGCGTCAGCACCGCGGAAAAGTTTGCCAGCGAGAAGGACTCCGGCATCCCGAGGGAGGCGGTGGCCCCGGTATCGAGGGACGCCAGGACCAGCCAGGCAAGCGGCAGCAGGAAACAGGCGGCGACGGCAAGCAGCACCGCGGAGGCCAGAGCCTTGGACACATTCCGCCGGGGCGAGGCGATACTCGAGCTCATGAGGTTCCCCCCGGCTTCAGTACGCGGATATAGAGGAAGGAGAAGACGGCGCCCAGGAGCAGCATGACGGTGGCGATCGCCGTCCCGTACCCGATCTTGCCGAGGCCAAACGCTTCGGCGTAGGCAAACAGCGGCAGGGTGCTGCTGCGCTGGTTCGGCCCCCCGCTGGTCATAACGAAGATCAGCGTAAAAACCGAAAGCGTCTGCAGCGTGATCAGCATCAGGTTCGTGGAGATGCTGTTGCGGATCATCGGAAGGGTCACGTATATCAGCCGTTTCCAGCCGCCGGCGCCGTCGATCACCGCCGCTTCAGTGATTTCGGGTGCCACGTCATTCAGGGCCGCCTCGTAGATCATCATGGAGAAGGCCGTGCCCCGCCAAATGTTCGCCAGGATCACGGCGGCCAGCGGGTAGGCGAAGAGCCATTCCACCGGCGCGAATCCCATGAGGCGGGTCAGGGCGTTGAGGGTGCCGTCGCGGCTGAAGAAGGCATAGCAGGCAAACGCGGCGACAATCTCCGGCAGCACCCAGGCGGTGACCACCGTGGTGGCGACAATTGAGCGGACGATCTTGGGGGCGTTCGCGGTCATCAGCGCGATGCCCAGTCCGAGGAAGTTCTGGCCAATGACGGCGGAAACGATGAGGAAAACCACGGTCAGCCAGAGCGCGTTCGGGAAGTCCGGATCCGTCAGCAGGGCCACGTAGTTATCGATGCCGATGAAGCGCGGCGCCGAGGCCGCGGTGCCGGAGAGCGCCGCGTTGGTAAACGAGCCCCAGATGGACCACAGCACCGGGCCGAGCATAAACAGCAGGAGCAGGACGACGGCGGGCGCCAGCGGCAGAGCGCGCCGTACCGCCCGGCCGCGCGGCGCCTTTCGCCCAGGAGGAACGGCGGACTGCAGGGTGGGTGCCGGCCGCCGTCCCTCCACAGGATGGGTGGGTGTAGCTGTCATTCCTGGCTGACGTTCTCTTCGCCCACCAGGGAAATCAGCGCTTCGTCATAGGCAGCGGCAGCGTCGTCAACCGACTTTTCCCCGGTCATAACCGCTTCCATAGCCTGCTGGATGTTGCCGGAGATCTCCGCATAGTCCGACGTCGTGGGCCGGTAATGGGTTACCTCCACCAGATCACTGAAGAAGCCGCTGACCGGACTGGATTCGGTAAATTCGGGATCCTCGGCCACGTCGCTGCGCACCGGGACCTGGGAGGCATTGACGTTGTAGGACAGGCTGTTGTCCTTGTTCAGTGCGGTGCTGATGAAGTCGAAGGCGGCATCCGGGTTCTTGGTTCCTGCGCCGACCGCAAGGGTCCAGCCGCCGGACATGCTCGTGGCCCCGGGCGCACTGCCGTCCTGGGTGGGCATGGGCGTCACGGCCATCACTTCGGACCATTCCGGCCACGGTGTGGGGCCGTCTGCCAACCAGTTTCCGGCAATCCAGGAGCCGTCGATGGACGCTCCGACTTTATTGTCCGGATACCATTCACCGTTGAGTTGCTGGTAATAGTTTGAATCCAGGGCAGTCGCGACGTCGGGCCCAAGACCGCCCACGTAGACGTCGGAGACAAACTGCAGGGAGTCCTTGAACCCCTGCGATCCCACAATCCACTTACCCTCGTCCGTGTCGTAAAGGGTGTCGTCGGTCCCGTATAGGAGCATTTCAAAGCCCTGCATGGAGGAGGCCTCACCCATGCCGGTTCCGGAGTAAATATTGAAGGGTACGGCCTCGGGTTCAGCCGCCTTCACTGCTTTCGCTGCGCTGAGAATGTCCTCCCAGGTTGTGGGTTCCCACGGGACGGGAAGCCCTGCCTGTTCAAAGACGGCCTTGTTGTACCAAAGTGCACGGGTATCGGTTCCCATGGGGACCGCATAGGTTTTGCCATCCGATCCCACGCCGGCCTGCTTGGCGCTGTCGATGAATCCCGTGTCCCAGTCCTCCCACTCAGCCAGATAATCATCCAGTGCCAGCAGGTAGCCGGCCTCTGCGTCCGGTCGAACCCGGAAACTGTCCTCGTAGAAGACGTCCGGGGCGGTGTCAGGGGAACGCTGCATCAGGGCCAGCTTGGTGGCGTAATCGTTTTCCTCGGCTTCGATTGCCTGCAGGTTGACGGTGACGTCGGGGTTGTCCGCTTCGTAATCCTCCTTGGCCTGCTGCAGCAGGGACTCGACCTGCGTGTAGGTGGCGGTCTTCTGGTACGCGACGGTGATGGATTCCCCGTCTGCGTTTTCCCCTCCTCCGCTTCCCTCCGGTGCGCAGCCAATCGCTCCGAGGGTAAGGATGAGGGTGGTGGGCACTGCCAACAAGATGGACCTTCGCATGGTGCTCCTTTGCTCCATTCGGGGACCCACTATGCCTGCGGGACCGCGTTCCAAGAGAGCGGCACCGGAAGGGTGGGAAACGACGTCGGACTAACATGACTGACGTTTCGCATAAGTAAAGCGAGTTGACTAACTCATGTCAACGGTTTATCCGCTCCTTCCAGCGATACCTGATACGGTTTTTCTGCCTGATTTCACCACGGCGCACGGAAGGAAGAGAGCCACAGTGACCCGCAACTCCGCACCGTCCCAGCCTTCCGAGACGACGCCGATCCCCAATCCCGCGCGGAAGCTCACCGTGTGGGAGGACGGTGTTCAGCTGGACTTCACCTTTGACGACTGCATGAAGTACCACGGCCCCGGCTTCCCCGGCGGTGTGGCCCACGCTTTCGCGGCGCTCGGCCGGGCCCTGCCGGAGCTCGCCGCCCGCGCCCCGGACGGACGTGTGGAGCGACGCAACATCCGGATCCGCACCCCCTTCGGCGGTCCCGGCGCCCGTGACGCCTTTGAACTGGTGACCCGTGCAGTCACCGGCGACCGTTATGCCGTGCTGCCCGAGCTCGCCCGCCCCGAGCGCGGCAACACCCTGGCCCGCTACGTGTTCGAGCTGAGCACCGGCGACGCGACCGTCACCTGCGTGCTCCACGACGACGGCATCGTTGCCGACGAGTTCATCGAGCTGACAGCGAAACCGGACAAAACCGCCGTCGAGCTGGCCCATCTGGAGGTTCTCAAGGTTCAGATGCGCGACCGTATCCTGGAACGCGATCCGGCCCTGGTGTACGACGTGGAATAGCCCCTTGCCGCAGCGCAGTGCTGTCCTGCAGATTTCATCGTGCCGGTCAGCGCACCGCGGCCGGGCGCAGCAGCAGCCAGGTTCCGGTGGCGGAAAGCAGCACCGCACCGATGGCTGCGATCATGAGCCACCAGAGGTGAAAGGCGGCGGCAATGGCGGCCGTCTGGGGCACGAGGATGATTGCCGCCACGGCCAGAACAAGGACGACGCCGCCTGCGATGAGTTGGGGGCCCAGGGCACCGAAGCGGACCCACGCAGCGGCGAAGACCCCGCCGACAGTGAGGGTGGCAAGCACCCCGAAGAAGACGATCGGCAGCAGGCGCAGTGTGTCGCCGCCTCCCAAGACGTAGATGTCAAAGATATAAAACCCGGTGAACCAGTGGTTTGTGGCGATCTCGATGGCAGTGAGCGCGGCCAGGATCAGGGCGACGTAGGCCGCGGTGATCGCGTTCCAGATGAGCGTGCCGGCTACGAAAGCCCGCCGGGTTGCTCCGAGAGCCAACGCAAACGGAAACGTTGCCCCCACGCTCGCAACACCGAGGTAGCCGAAGAAGCCCACCAGGGCGTAGACAATTCCCGGATTGCTTTGGGATCCCTGGATCCATCCCGCAGTCCCCGGCTGGCTGCCGGAGCGCCAGAAGATCAGCGCAATGAGTACGGAGATGACAGCGACTAAACCAGTAATGGCGAGTGGTACAAGGAAGGTTTCTGACCGCCGGTTGAGGTGCAGTTTGACGGTCGAGACGACGACACTCATGCTCGGACCCCTTTCGTGATGGGTGTGGGTTCCGGTGCCTCTGCTCCGAATCCTGCGACGAGTTCCGGGAGGGTTGCCGGTGAGAGGGACGCTCCGAGCGTGCGCGCCTGAGCCCGGAGGTCGTCGTCGGCTGTTCCGCTGACGGTGGATGACTTTAGGGTGCCGACCGCGTGGGAGAGCAGGACCGTCCTACCCTCCGAGAGCCGATCCACAGCGTCCGCGGGACCACTGACAGTGAAAGCAAGGCTGGACGTTTCTTCGCTGACACAATCGACGCGCACCCGGCCGCGGTCAACGATCACCACACGGTCAAAGAGGGCCTCGGATTCCTCGATGAGGTGGGTGGAGAGGACCACTGTACGGGGGTGTTCCGTGTAATCACGGAGGAGCATGGTGTGAAAGAGCGCCCGCGCAGTCACATCCAGGCCGAGGTAGGGCTCGTCCAGCAGTGTGAGTGGCGCCCGGGAGGCGAGGGCCAGAACAATGGCGACGGAGGAAAGCTGCCCCCGGGAGAATTTCTTGATGGGGGTTCTGTCCGGGATGCGGAATCCGTCCACCAGTTCAGCGGCAACGTCGGCGTTCCAGTTCGGCGCGAACTCGGGGGCGATCCGCAGCACATGCTGCAGCCGGTAACCGTCGGGATACCGTTGGTTATCGCGGATGAAACTGATCCGGGACAGGGCCGCCTCGTTTTCAAACGGATTCTCCCCGAACACTTTTACGGTGCCTGAGCTGGGCCGGTCCTGGCCGGCGAGGATCGACATGATGGTTGTTTTACCGGCGCCGTTTCGGCCCAGGAGCCCGCAGATGGCACCCTCCGGTACGGTGAGCGTGACGTCGTCCAACGCCGTCGCGCTTCTGAAGACGCGGCTCATGGAGCGAATGTCGATTGCGGTAGTCATGCCGGTTCCTGTTCGTCGTCGATCATCGAATGCAGTTCGGCGGCCGGGATGTTCAGGACCGCGGCTTCTTGGAGAAGCGGCTGCAGGTACTGTTTGCGGAACTCATCGCGCCGCTGCGTCAGGAGGACTTTCCGCGCTTCGGTGGCGACAAACATTCCAATGCCCCTTTTTTTGTAGAGCACACCCAAGTCCACGAGCATGTTCACACCCTTGCTGGCGGTAGCGGGATTCATCTGATGAAACACTGCGAAGTCAGTGGCGGAGGGCACTGCGGTCTCTTCGGGATAGATTCCCGCCACGATGTCGTCCGCGATTTTCGCAGCGAGCTGCTGGAAGATCGGACCCTCTCCTGTGAACATGATCACACCCTAGTCCATTAGTGGACTAATGGACATAGGTACCTGGAAGCGCCCTAAAGAGCAGCCGTGTCGAGATTTCCGCCGCTGCTTCGCCCCCGGAGTGAATGCAGCCACACCGGCTGTGTCGCAGGAGCACTGATTCGCAGGCAACCAAGGAGATCGTCATGGCCAAGTACCTATTGCTCAAGCATTAC
The DNA here is from genome assembly GCF_040547315.1 of Arthrobacter sp. UYP6. NCBI lineage: Bacteria > Bacillati > Actinomycetota > Actinomycetes > Micrococcales > Micrococcaceae > Arthrobacter > Arthrobacter sp. UYP6. Next base: position 309 of record NZ_JBEPPM010000033.1, on the reverse strand, counting down.
CGCGGCGCACCGAAAGTCCTGAAAAATACCTGAGGTGTAACCGAAGAAACCGCGACTGTTTTGGGCAGGCGCATCCGGTTTGGGATTCTACTGCCGGTGCGGACCGGCAGCGATTTCCCAAAAGGTGCGCCGAAGCCCAAAGTGGCAGCGGATCCGAGGCCGGGGTTGCCCAAAGGGTGCGCGGAAGCCCAAAGTGGTAGGACTTTGCTCAGCGGAAGAAACCGCGACTGTTTTGGGCAGGCGCATCCGGTTTGGGATTCTACTGCCGGTGCGGACCGGCAGCGATTTCCCAAAAGGTGCGCGGAAGCC
>NZ_JBEPPM010000032.1:0-16334 GCF_040547315.1 Arthrobacter sp. UYP6 | reverse complement strand
GCTATTGACCCAGCGGCCCAGAGTGGCCTCGTTCAGCCCAAGTTCCCGGGCAACAGTGGCAACCGCCCTGCCGGTGGTGAGGACCAGCTTCACTGTGAACCGTCCCGGGTTTGATGCCGCTATCTTCTTGGAGAAAGATAGTGACTATGCCCAAGCAGTTCCCGCCCGAAGTCCGTGACCGTGCAGTGCGCATGACCTTGGATCGATTGTCCGAATATTCGTCTGTCTATGCTGCCTGCAGAGCACTGGCACCAAAGCTCGGGGTCGGCCCTGAATCGCTACGCCGCTGGGTTGTCCAGGCCCAGGTTGATGCCGGTGAGAAGACCGGACCGAGCAGCGATGAGCTGGAGGAAATCAAGCGGCTCCGGGCTGAGGTGAGGGACTTGAAAGAGTCCAACGAGATCCTCAAACAGGCCTCGATTTTCTTCGCGAGGGAACTCGACCCTCGCCGCCGCTGATCTGTCGATTCATCGACGAAATGCGCGCTGAAGGTTACGCGGTCGAGTCGATCTGTGCCGTCCTGCGGGAGCAGGGCGTGCAGGTCGCCGCACGAACCTACCGGGCGTGGAAGAAACGCCTGCCAGCCCCGCGCACCATCGAAGACGCCCGCATCACCGATGCGCTCCGCAGTTTGAAAGTCCCCGATGTGAAGGGACGTCCTCGGCCCGAGATCATCTACGGGCGGCGGAAAATGACGCAGTGGCTGCGCCGGAACGGGTTCCCGGAAGCCTCCAAACACACCGTGGACCGGATCATGCGTGAAGAGGGTATGAACGGCCTGATCAGAGGCCGCAAGACCCGCACCACCATCCCCGGCAAGGACGGCCGCCGCGCCGGCGACCTGCTGAACAGGGACTTCACGGCCCCGGCCCCGAACCGGATCTGGGTCACCGATTTCACCTACGTCCCGGTCTACACCGGATTCGTCTACGTCGCTCTGGTCATCGACCTGTACTCCCGGGCGATCGTCGGCTGGGAAACCTCTACCGTCAAAGACACTTCGTTCGTTGAACACTGCCTGCGGATGGCCCTGTGGCGACGCGAACACGCCGGTCGGCCGGTACCGGCGGGACTGATCCATCATTCAGATGCCGGCAGCCAATACACCTCGATCCGTTATACGGACACCCTGGCCCTGGAGGGCCTACAGCCCTCCATTGGCAGCGTGGGTGATGCATATGACAATGCAGCCGCCGAGACCGTAATGGGACTGTTCAAGAACGAGGCTGTCGCGAAGGATTCACCGTTCCGCAGCGGGGCGCTGAAGACCGAAACCGACGTAATGGAGATCGTCTTCGAGTGGGTCCACTGGTACAACAATGAACGCCTGCATTCCGCCCTGGATCACCAGACGCCAGAGGAATACGAGCAGACATATTATGATCTACAAACCGGCCCGTTATCCGACGACGCCGCCAACAAACAGGCGGCATGATTCCCGGGACGGTTCACACCCGCCGCCTCGGCAGCCGCCGCACGCCGATACCGGTTCCGTCAGTCCACCCGGCTAAAATCGAGGAGGCCCGTTTCTCCTCACCGCACGGCCGGAAAGCGCAGTATGTCCTTCATCGAAAACACGGTTGCCCGCTGGGCGGAACTGCAGCGGCTCCAAGCCACTCCGGGCTGGAAACTGACCACGGCCAATCCCTGGGTGCTGGCCCTGTTCCGCGAGGCCTTCGGGCGCACCCGCCCGCAGGTTCCGCTAGAGGAATTCCACAAAATGGCTGACGGGTTCCTGCGCCAGCTGCGCATCTCGGATGTCGCCCTGCGCGAGGACTGGACCGGAAAGAACTACGCCGATGACTGGGTGGCCCGCCGCTTCCTGGCCCGGCCGCGCGTGGACGGCCGCTTCGTCTACGAACTGACCGAATCCTCCGTGCGGTTCCTGTCCTATCTGGACGGCAACACCTCGGACAAGACCAGCCTGAACTCCTCCCGGCTGGCCACGCTGCTGTCCCGGGTGGAAAACCTCGCCCAGGAGACCAATCCGGACCCCGCCGCACGTATCGCGGTGCTCAAAGAGGAAGTGGCCCGCCGCGAGGACATGATCCGCGCCCTCGAGGCCGGAGACGCCCCGGCCCCGGTGGACGGTGAGACCGCCGTCGAAGCCGCCCAGGACATCCTGGACCTCGCCGCGGCACTGCCGGCCGACTTCAAGCGCATGCGCGACGGCCTGGAGAAAATGCTGCACGCCCTGCGCCAGGAAATGGTGGAATCCAACGCCGCCAAGGGCCTGACCATGGGCGAAATCCTCGAAGCCGACCGCAAACTGCGCAACACCAGCGAAGGCCGGACCTACGAAAGCTTCACCGCCTTCCTGAACGACGCCGAACAGCAGGACCGCTTCCGGCACGCCATCGCCGAGGTGCTGGAGCGCGACTTCGCCGATGACATGCCGCCGGAGGATCGGCAGGGCCTGCACCGGCTGATCAGCGACATGCGCGCCCAGGCCACGGAAATCCACCGCATCTACGGCCGGCTCTCCGAGTCCATGCACACCTATGTGCAGAGCGATGAGTACCGCGAATCGGTCCAGCTGCGCCAGCTGATCCGCACCGCAGAAACCGCCATCCACAAGGCACCGCGCAGCAAGCGGCGCACCGCCGCAGTCCCGGCACCCCAGCTGTACGGGGCAGCCTTTGAATCCCTGGGCATGGTGCACCTGTTCAACCCCGAAGACCACGCCCCGCCGCCCAAGCTGCCGGCACCGCCGTCGTTCAGCGAAGCGGACATCCACCGTTCCATCCGCACGCCCAAGGCCAACCGCCGGGCACTGCGCGACGCCGTCACCCGGGCCGCCGCCGCCAGCGGCACGGCCACGGTCGGCGAGGTCTTCGCCCAGCTCGCTCCGGAGGACCGGCACCTGAACAGCATCCGCGCCCTGCTCTCGGCCGCCCTCGAGGCCGGTGCGGAGGACTTCTCCTCCGGTTCCAACGGCGGCAGCACCCCCTCAGGGCTGGCCTCCCGCCCCGAATCCCTCACCTTTACCCAGATCGACGGCAGCGAGCGCACCGCGCTGCTGCCCGCCGTCGCCGTCGCGAAAGCCCCCAGCCATGAGTGAAAGCACCACCGAAACCCCGGAGAGCACCGACTCGGCAGAGTACGCCGAGTACACCGAGCCCGCCGCCACATCCCGGAACGTCCTCGTCGACGGCCCCGAACTGTTCCCCGGCGACACCGGAACCCTGCCGCTGAAACTGCGCCAGGCCCTGATCCGGCTGCTGCGCGGCCCGTACCTGGACGCCACCAGCAGCGACAACGTCTACAACACCGTGGTGGATAACCAGGCCGAGCTGCGCACCCGGCTCAGCGAGCTGTTCCTGACCCTGGTCATTGACGAGGACCGCAAGGTGGCCCTGCTGCGCCCGGTGGACATGCCCGAACCGCACACCGCAGTCCTGCAGCGCCAGCGCGAAATGACCCGCGAGGAAACCCTGCTGCTGCTGCGCATGCGCCTGCTGCTGGACCGGCACGCCGGCACCGGCAACGACGCCGTGATTGCCCGCGCCGACATCGTCGAAATCATCGAGGGTTACGTCGATCCCGGCCAGCGCGACGCCAAGTCCGTCGAAGACGTGGCCGACGCCGCCATCCGCAAACTCGTGCAGGAACGCCGGCTGCTGCTGCCCACCGAGGTGGAGAACGTCTGGGTCATTTCCGGTGCCCTGCCGCTGGCCCTGCCCTACGAGCACATCGGCGACATTGTCACCTTCATGCAGGCCCTGACGGACGCCTCCGGCGAACAGCCCGAACTTCCCGAACCAGTACTGCCCGAACCGACCACAGCCAACGACGGCGAGGACATCGCGTGAGCATCGAAACCACCCTTCCCATGGGCGACCTGATCAATCCCGGCCAGAACCGGCTCTCCTCCGTGCAGATCGTGAACTGGGGAACGTTCGACGGCGCGCACACCATCTACGTGGACCGCGCAGGCACCCTGCTCACCGGTGACTCCGGCGTGGGCAAGTCCACCATTTTCGACGCCATGCTCCAGGTCATGGACGCCCGGCCGAAAATGAACGAGGCCGCGCAGAACAACGGCGGGTCCCTGGCCGAGGAAAAGCGCACCGCGTTCTCCTACATGCGCGGCCGGCTGGGCACCCAGGGTTCCGGCAACGGGACAGGGCCCGACGACGGCGGCACGGCAGGCGCGGACGGCACCGCCTACCAGCGCCCCGGCGCCACCTGGTCCGCCGTCTGCCTGACCTTCGACAACGGGCTCGGGCAGATCACCTCACTCTCCGTGCTCATGGACCTGCCCGCCAACGGCACCGAGCACCACGTGGGCCGGTTCTACGCCGTGCACAACCGACCGCTGGACATCCGCGCTCTGGAAACCGAAATGCGCGGCCGCTTCACCAAGGGCAGCCTCGAAGCGCTGCTGCCCGGCGCCGCCATCTTCGATTCGCACAAGATGTTCGCTGAACGCTTCCGCACCGCCCTGGGGGTGGAGGATGAGAAGGCCTTTGGCCTGCTGCGCATCCTGCAGACCGGCAAGGGCCTGGGCGGCACGGTCAACGACTTCTTCCGCACCAACGTGCTGGACACCCCCAAGACGCTGGCCGCCGCCGATGAAGCGGTGGAGGACTTCAGCCACCTGCGCAGCATCCGCCGGCAGCTTGAACGCGCCCGCCAGCAGCGCGACCACCTAGCCGATGTGCCGGACCTGCACCGGCTCTTCACGACCGCCGACGCCGAGCTGCGGCACAACCGCGCCCTCACCAAGGAGGGACTGCCCGCGTACCGGCAGCGCTTGACCCTGGCCAGCCACGAGCGCGACGTCGCCCGGCTCACCGCGGAAGAGGCCACCGGCGCCCGCGAACTGGCCGCCGCCGAGATCCGCCGCGACGACCTGAAGAAGAAGCTGAACGCCCTCACCGCCCGGTACAGCGAAGAAGGCGGCGGCACCATCGCCACGCTCGAGCGCGAGCTGGCGGCCGCCGTCGTGCAGCTGACCTCCCGCGTGGCACTGGAGGAAACCGCCCGCGGTGAACTGGCCGCGGCCGGCATCGAGGTGGACTTCTCCCCCGCCGGTCTGGTGACCGCCCGTAGCCGCGCCGCCAAGCTGGTGAAGTCCCTGACCCTGGAGGTGGAGGCAGCCCGCGAACGCAGTTCCGATGCCCATGGTCAGGCCTGGCAGCTCAAGGGGCAGATCGCCAAGCTGGAAAACGACATTGGCTCGTTCCGCCGCCGCACCTCCAACATCCGGCAGGAATCCCTGGACCAGCGCGCCAAGATCTGCGCCGCCACCGGCCTGGACGAGGCGGACCTGCCGTTCGCCGCCGAGCTGATCGATCTGGAGCCGGAGCAGCAGCAGTGGCGCCCGGCCGCCGAGCGCACGCTGCGCTCCCTCGCGACCGCACTGCTGGTGCCCGGCGAGCACATGCGCGCCGTCACCCGCTACCTTTCCGAAACCAACCTCAACGGCTTCCTGCGCTGCATCGACGTCAGCGTTCCGGTGGAGGGACCGTCAGAACCCGGACCCCGGGACCTGATCACCAAGCTGGTCACGCAGGACTCCGAGATGGGCCGCTGGGTGGCCCGGAAGATCACCGCGCATTACGACTTTGTCTGCGTGGAGGATCCGGACGAGCTCGCCGGGCTCTCCCGCGGCGTGAGCCTGGGCGGCGCGGTCAAGCGCAACTCCTCCACCACGGAGAAGGATGACCGGCACGCCAAGGCCTCGGACAACGTGCTGGGCTTTGACAACAAGGACACCGTCGCCGCCCTCGGCAATGAGCTGCTGACCCTGCGGGACCGCTACACAGAGGCCGACACCCGCTCCCAGGCGCAGGCCCAGACCCAGGCCGAGCTGGTCAGCCGGCTTGCCGCGGTCCGCCGCGTCGCCGCCGACACCCGCTCGTGGGAGGAGCTCTCCGCCGCCGCCCAGCGCGACGCCGTTGCTGCCGCCACCGATGCGCTGGATTCCGCCCGGGACGCCAACACGGACCTGGACCAGATCCGGTTCGAGCTGGACACCGCTGAGCTGGACTCGACCGCGGCGATCGAGAAGATCGGCGTGCTCAAGGGCGACCTGGCCCGCACCCGCGAACAGCTCGCTGCCGCCACCGGCCGCCGGGACACCCTCGCCGCCAAGGCACTGGGCGCCCTGGACGCCTCCCTGCAGGAAGCGCTGGAGGAACTCTTCGCTCCCTTCGGCGAGATCACCGACGTCGTCCGCCTGCAGGAGGCCGCCGCCGAGGTGGAGCGCACCCTGATCACCGAGGGCGCCCGGCTGGATAAGACGCTGCTGGAAACGAAAAACCGGCTGGAGCGGACCTTTGAGACATTCACGGACAAGTGGGGATCGGACTTCGGCACCTCGGTGGACGCCGCCGGCGCCTACGCCGAGCGGTTCGAGAGCATTGTCTCCGAGGGCCTGCCGCAGCACGAAACCGAGTTCCGGGAATACTTCAACAACCGCACCTATGAGCGGTTCAGCGACCTGCTGGCCCTACTGGACGAGGAACGGCGCAGCATCTCCTCACGCCTGCTGCCGCTGAACTCGGTGCTGCAGCGGGTGGAATACCATGTGGACAGCCACCTGGAGATCGAGGTCAAAACCACGGTTCCCGACGCCGCCCACAAGTTCCGCACCGAACTGAAGAACGCACTGCCCATGATGGGGATGCGGCAGAACAAGGCGGACATGGACGCCCGGTACACCGCGCTGGAGAACCTGGTGGACCGGCTCAAGGACCCGGAGGAACGCCGCTGGCGGGCCGAGGTCCTGGATGTCCGCTCCCACGTGACCATCACCTGCACGCACCGCCTCGCCAACGGCCAGGCATACACCAATCTGCAGGCCTCGCTGATGTCCGGCGGCGAAGGCCAGCGCTTCACCGCGTTCATCATGGCCTCCGCGCTGGCCTACCAGCTGGGCATCGTGAGCCAGGGCTTCAGCACCTACGGCACGGTGATGATGGATGAGGCGTTCGTGAAGTCGTCCCTCTCCTTCGCCGAGGCGTCCATCAACGCGCTGCACGAGTTCGGCTTCCAGCTGCTGCTTGCCGCACCGGAGGACAAGGTGGACCTGTCCCGCTTCCTGGGATCGGTCACCGAAATCCTGCGCGACGACGCCGTCAACCGTTCCGGGGTGCTGCAACGGGAGATCCGCCGCGGGACCGGGTCGGTGCCGGTGAACATCCTGCTGCGGTAGGCAGGCCGACGACGGCGGGGCACGGCCGCCGTCGTCGCCTCCGGCCGGGAAACCAACAAATCTGTAGTGCGCGCCCCTTGTTATCGTGGAGATATGAAACAAAAGCACTTGGTAAATGTCTCCATTGTCGCCGGAGTTCTGTGCATCCTGCTGGGAACTCCGGGACCGCTCGGAAACCTTGCCGGCGTCCTTTGGCCGGCTGCCCTGGTGCTCTTCGCTGCCGCCGTTGCTGCCGGCTTCCGATTCGGGACCAGCGACGCGCCCTGAGTGGTGCTTCGACCCGGAAGCTGTAGCAGCTCCGGGTAACTCGAATTGATCAGTTGCAGCTGCCAGTCTGCACTCAGCGGCCCGGGCCATACTGGAAGGATGGGCAACCTTCTTTCCTCCTGGCGCCGGCAGCTGATCGGCACCTTCAGCAACAACGCCACCGAGATCCCCCAGTGGGAGCTGGAACTCGCCAAGGGCGACGACGCCGGGCATTTTGATCCGGAATCCGCCGTCTGGGCGGTGCACAGCTCCATGACGCCCATCATCGCCGGCATCCGTGCCCTGCTGCTGCAGGCCCTGCATCCCGGTGCGATGGCGGGCGTGCACGACTTCTCCGACTACAAGAACGATCCGCTGGGCCGGCTCGCCGGTACCATCCGCTGGATTTTCACCGTCACCTACGGAGACACCCACGCCGCGAAATCCGGCTCCGACTGGGTCCTGCGCCTGCACGAACGCGTCCACGGCACCTATGAGGACGCCGCCGGCGTCGAACGCCCATACTCGGCGAACGATCCGGAGATTGCCCGCTGGGTGCATCTGGCGTTCACCGATGCGTTCCTGAGCTCCCATCAGCGCTTCGGCGGGCCGATTCCGGGTGGCCCGGATGCCTACGTGGACGAATGGGCGGTGGCCGGGGAACTGATGCGCATCGATAACCCGCCGCGGTCCGAGGCGGAGCTGCGGGCCCAGATGGCAGCGTACGACGGCGAGCTGCGGAACAGTGATTACGTCCGGGAAGCGGTGGGTTTCCTGCGCCGGCCGCCGCTGCCGCGCTCCCAGCTGATGGGTTACCGGGTGCTCTTCGCCGGCGCAGTCGCCTCCCTGGAACCGAAGCACCGGGAACTGCTGGGGCTTCAGGAGCCCCGGATTGGCCCATTCCGGATACCGATGCGGCTGCCGGTCAAGGCCGTGCTGGGCATCATCCGGCTGGGGCTTGGGCCGATGGGCCCCAGTGAGCGGTCCGCCCGCGAGCGTATTGGGCGCTTGGCCGCCCGGCCGTAGCCCGCACCCCGGCCATAACCTGCCGCCTGGCCCGCCCGCTACCGCGTGGCAGCGGCCACGGCCACCAGTTCCAGGGCAACGCCGGAAAGGCGCCGCGGGCCGGCCCAGACGGCGGTCAGCGGCCGGCCAATACCCTGGCCTTCAAAGGGGACCCGCAGCAGCTCGCCGCTGGCAAGCTGGTTCCGCACGGCCAGTTCGCTCAGTGCCGCCGGACCGGCTCCGGCGGCGACGGCCACCCGCACCGCGGCATTGCTCCCCAGTACCTGTGCCGGCTCGGCAACGTCATACCCGGCGAGCACCTCCTGCAGCGCCTCTCGTGTGCCGGAGCCGTGCTCCCGGACCACCAGCGGTGTTTCCGCCAGTTCCTGCAGACTGATCCGGCCTGCACGGTTCGCCCACTCATGGGTGGGGGCGGTCACCACCACCAACTCATCCTCCTGGACCACCATGGCATTGAGCCGGACAGGAACATTCGGCGTCTCCACGAAACCCAGCTGGAGGGCACCCCGCTGCACCTCCTGGATAACCCGGGCCGAATTCTCCACCTGCACCTCTACGCGGGCCTGCGGCAGTCTTCGTTGCAGTTCGGCCAGCCAGGCGGGCAGCAGCGTATCCGCTATGGTGTTGCTGGCTCCCACCCGAAGTTTCATGACGCCGCCCTGGCCGCTGGTCCGCACCACCTCGTTGAAGCGACGCGCTGCGTCAAGCAGTTCCCGGGCCTGGTCCGCCAGCAACAGTCCCCTGGCGGTAGGCACCGAACCGCGCGGGCTGCGGTCCAGCAGGGCTGCATTGAACTTGACCTCCAACTCCGCAATGGCTCTGCTGGCGTTAGGCTGCGTCATTCCCACCTTCCGCGCCCCCGCTCCGACGCTCCCCTCCTCCGCCACGGCCACAAAAAGTTCCAGAACCTGAAGGTTTGGCCACGTATCACTCATATCAAAATCGTATAGGTCCATGTGGATTTGCCGGCTACCGGCCGGGTCAGCCCGGTGACAGCATCAGAATATGCCCATAGACACACAGCACTTAATTCCGGCAACAGCCCGCCGCGGAGGCACCGATGCCTTCAAGAAGTACATCCCGGGGCTGCTGTTATGCGCGGCGGCCACGGCGCTGGCGATCACCGTAAACGCTGCCCTTCCTGCTGCCAGCCCCCTGATCATCGCTATTGTGCTGGGGATCGTGCTGACCAATGTGGTCCGCCTGCCGGCGGCCGCCGGACCCGGCATCACCTTTGCTTCCAAAAAACTGCTGCGTTTGGGGATCGTCTTTCTGGGCCTGCAGCTGGTGCTTTCTGACATTGTCTCGCTGGGGGTGCCTCTGCTGGTTGTCATTGTCTGCATCGTGGCCGGCGGAATTTTCGGCACTATTCTGATGGGCCGCCTGCTGAAAATGAGTCCCGCCCAGGTGCTGCTCATTGCGTGCGGCTTTTCCATCTGCGGGGCCGCCGCGGTAGCCGGCGTTGAAGGCGTCACTGACTCCGAGGAGGAGGACGTGGTCACCGCCGTGGCGCTGGTAGTCATTTTCGGCACCCTCATGATTTTTGGCCTGCCCCTAGTCGCCAGCATGCTGGGCCTGAGCCCTGAAATCAGCGGCATGTGGGCCGGAGGCTCCATCCATGAAATTGCCCAGGTGGTTGCCGCCGGCGGAGTCATAGGCGGCGGAGCGCTGACTGTTGCAGTGGTCGTCAAACTGGCCCGCGTCCTGATGCTCGCCCCCGTTGCCGCAGTCCTGAGCGTTCGCCAGCGCCGGTCCGGCCGGGTTGAGGAGGGACAAAAGCGTCCCCCCATTATTCCCTTGTTCATCCTCGGCTTCCTGGCCATGGTCCTGCTTCGGTCCTTTGTTGACCTGCCCGGCGCCGTGATCCAAGCGGGAAGCTTCACCCAAACCGCACTGCTGTCCGCAGCAATGTTTGGGCTGGGATGCGGCGTCAAAATCCGCAGCCTGATGCGGATCGGGGCCCGGCCGTTCATCCTGGCCACAGCTTCGACCGTCCTCGTGGCCGGAATCGCGCTGGCCGGCATCCTGCTTGTCCAGCCGTGATGGACCGCAGATCGAAATCATACTTTTCTCTGGGAGAAACATCTTCCGGCCCCCGGGCTCCAGTGGAACCATTGATAGTAAGGCAACTGCAGGACAGTAACCGGCCGTGTGCCGCACGGCCTTCCCGACGGCGGAAAGGACCTATGCACAGGACTGCCCCTACCCTGGTACTCGCCTCACTGCTCGCCCTCGGCGGCGTCGCCTCCTGTGCGGCGCCCGATCCGGCACCCGAAGCAACCGTCACGGCCGAAGCATCAGCCAGCGCATCCGCGGTAACCTCATTCACGGCCGAGCAAATGGACCAGCTGGCCCCGGCGGACGCGCGGGCCATCACCAATCCGGACAATCCCCAGGCCACCCTGGTCCTCTTCACCGACTACCAGTGCCCCTACTGCGCCAAGATGGACACCCTGATCCAGCAGGCGCAGGACGACTACGGAGATTCCGTCCGCATCCTCGTGCGGAACTACCCGCTGCCCAAGCACCTGAACGCCGAACCGGCAGCCCGCGCCGTGGAGGCAGCCGCTGAGCAGGGTGCCCTGGAGGAGATGGCATCCTCCGTCTTCGAGCACCAGCAGGACTGGAAGACCGCGTCGGATGTCGATAGCATTTTCGCCTCCTACGCCGAAGATCTAAACCTGGACATGGACAAATTCCGGGCCGATTACGCTTCCGAAGCCATCAAGGAACGTGTGGCCCGGGACCTGCAGGATGCGCAGGAGCTGCAGCTCAAGGGCACCCCCACCCTGATCCTCAACGACCAGGAGCTGCAGCTGCAGTCCGGTGCCTACAGCGAGATCCAGAAGCCCTTGGACGAGGCCCTGGCCAACAACTAAACCGGCCGGCCGGATTCCGGCAGGTCACACGGGCCCGAACGCCACCACGCAGTTCTGCCCGCCAAATCCAAACGCATTGGTCACCGCATACCGGACCGCCCGTTCGCGGGCGGTCCGGGGCACATAGTCCAGATCGCACTCCGGATCCGGATCGGAATAGTTGATGGTGGGCGGAATGACGCCCTCGCCGATCGCGCACGCACACAGCAGCGACGCCAGTGTTCCCGCGGCGCCGATCAGGTGCCCGGTCATCGACTTGGGCGCCGTCACGGCCAGCCGGTCCGCCTCGGACCCGAACGCGGTGCGGATGGCGAGGGTTTCGGTCAGGTCATTGGCCACGGTGGAGGTGCCGTGCGCGCAGATCAGGTCCACATCCGCCGGATCCAGACCGGAGCGGTGCAGCGCCTGCGAGATGGCCCGCGCCGCATATTTCCCGCTGGGTTCCGGGGCCACAATGTGGAAGGCATCGGACGTCATCGCCCCGCCCAGCACCTCCGCATACACCTGCGCACCGCGGGCCCGGGCATGCGAGAGCAGTTCCAGCGTGCACACCACCGCTCCCTCACCGAACACAAACCCGTCCCGGTTCGCATCAAAGGGCCGGGAAGCTTCTTCCGGCGCGTCATTATTTCGGGACAGTCCGCGCATCGCGGTCAGCCCGGCGAACATCACCGGGGTGATGGCGGCGTCGGTACCGCCGGCGACGACGACGTCGGCCTCCCCCGCCAGCAGCGTCCGCCGGGCGTCCAGCAGCGCGTGCGTGCCGGAAGCGCAGGCCAGCGCGCTGGCATTGACCGGCCCGTGCACACCCAGATCCATCGCCACCTCGCAGGCGGGCATATTGGTGAGCGAGGAGGCCACAAAGCTGGGGCTGACCGGCCGCATCCCGCTGCGGTCAAAAAGCCGGGTGGCGTCCTGGATTTCGGGATACCCGGAGACCGCGCTGTTGATGCTGATTCCGGCGTCCAGCTCCGCCAGGGAGGTGCCGAATCCGGCGTCGGCCACTGCCTCCCGGGCCGCGGCCACCGCCAGCTGCGAGGCGCGGGAGGAGCGGTTCAGGCGTTTCACCGGCAGGAGGGCGGCGGCGTCGAACCCCCTGACCTCCGCGGCAATCCGGGTGGGAAAATCCGACGCGTCAAAGGCAGTGATGGGACCGACGCCGCTGCGGCCGTTCTTGAGCGCGTCCCAGGTGTCCGGCCAGCTGTTGCCCAGCGGTGTTACCGCCCCCATGCCGGTGATGACCACGCGTTCATGCACTGCCGGGCTCCTTCCCTGCACTGCCCGTGACCGGGGGCGCAGGCGGCGCCGGGGTCTCCATCCGCCCTGCGGCCCAGTCCTCGGCCGCCGTCTTCGCCACCTTGTAGTGCATCTTCTTGCCGGTGGCGGTCATCGGCACCTCATCCACAAACCGGTAGCCGCGCGGGCGCTTGAAGTCCGCGAGCCCCAGGTGCGCCAGGCAGAACGATTCCAGGTCCGCGGCGGTAAGTTCCGGGTCGCGGCGGATGATGTAGGCGGCAACGCGCTGCCCCCACTTTTCGTCCGGCACGCCCACGACGACGGCGTCCAGCACCCCGGGATGGTCCCCCAGCGCTGCCTCCACCTGGACCGGATGAATGTTTTCGCCGCCGGAGATGATCATGTCATCGGTCCGGCCCAGGATGGTCAGGAACCCGCGTCTTCGTCCCAGGTGGCCAGGTCTCCGGGATAGATCCACCCGTCCAGGAACTTTTCCTCCTCCGCACCCGGAAGATTCACATAGCTGAACCCGGATTTCGGAGAGCGCATGATTACCTCGCCCTCCTCGATGCCGTCCCGGGCGGCCAGCTCGTCGGGGCGTGCCCGGCGGTCTTCGAAGATCTTGACCACGGCGACGTCGTCGTCCGTCAGTGCGCGTCCGGCGGTTCCGGCGCCGGCGGGCAGGTCCTCGGGCCGCAGGAAGGTGTTCCAGAATCCCTCCGTGGTGCCGTAGCCGTTGAAGATGCGCGGGGTGAGCAGCTCCTGGTAGCGGATGGCGGAGGCCCGGTCCAGCGGCGCACCCATGGTGACAATTCCGTTCAGGGTGCTCAGGTCCCGTGGATTCTTCTCCTGCTCCGCGGCGATCATTTCCAGCGTGGTGGGCGCGCCGATCAGGAAGGTCAGTCCCTGCTCGCCCACCCAGTCCAGGACCGTGGCCGCGTTGAAGTTCCGCAGCGGCACCACGCCGGCTCCGATATAGAACGCGGGACAGGGGCCGCCGGAGTGCAGGCCGCCGCGGTGGAACCAGGGCGTCATGTTCAGGGTGCGGTCATACGGGGACAGCGGAAAGTGCATGATCACGTCGTGCGCGCTCATGAGCTCGGCGATGGAGGGCAGGGCGACGCCCTTGGGCATCCCGGTGGTGCCCGAGGTGTAGAAGCGGGTGCTCTCCTCGTAGATGGAAAAGTCCTCCGGCAGTGCCGCGAGCTCGCCGCCGGCCCGGGCGACGGCGTCGTCGAACGGCTCATGCCCCGTGGCATTGACCGCGCCGTTGCCCTCGCCTGTGCCCTCCCCCGCCACCAGTACGGCGGGGTCGACGCCGGCCAGCGCCAGCGCCTGCTCAGCAGTTTTCGCGATTTCGGCGTCAAACACGAACACGCCCGGCTCGCTGTCCTTCAGAATGTGCGCGGTCTCCGCCGGGGCCAGCCGGTAATTGGCCGGCACGCCCACGGCCCCGAGCCGCTGCGCCGCCAGATACAGCAGGGCAAAGTCGATGCCGTTGTAGAGCTGGAAGAGGATCCGGTCACCGCGGCCGATCCCGCGTTCGGCCAAGGCCCGGGCCGCCTGGTCCACCTCCCGCCCCAGCTGCGCGTAGGTCAGCTCCCGTCCGGCGGCCGGATCGCTGATGGCCACCCGGGACGCAAACCGCGAGACGTTCCGTGCGAAACCGGAGGCATAGGTCAGCTCATGCTCGAAGTACTTCTTGAACCGGGCGGGATCGTAAGCCATGGTGCGGTCCTTTCAGGAGGTGACGGTTCCTTTGCGGTGCTCACCGGAGTCGGGCTGGGCTCGCACCGGACGTGGGGGCAGGGCCAGCGCTGCACCCATATCAGCGTGGAAGGGCGGGGACGGCAGGGAAAGCCCTCCGTCCACGGCCAGTGTTTGCCCGGTGATGTATTCGGCGGCCGGGGAGAGCAGGAAGTGGACGGTTTGGGCCAGCTCCCCGGCAGTGGCTGCGCGCTTCTTGGGAATGCTGCGCAGCACGTCCGGCAGCGGAACCTGGCCCTCCAGGCCGTAATAGTGGTCCAGTGAGTCCGAGGCCACCAGCCCGCCGTTCACGGCGTTGACGTTGATGCCGTAACCGGCAAACTCGACCGCCATGTACCGGACCATGGCCTCTACCGCCGCCTTGTAGGAACCCAGCAGGGCATAGGCGGGAAAGACCCGGGTGCTGCCGTAGCTGGTCAGGGCTACGATCCGGCCGCCGCGGTCCATGAGCTGCACGGCTTCCTGGGCACCGGCGACAAAGGCACGGAAATTCACGGCGTAGGCGCGGTCCAGATGGTACTGCTTCAGGTCGACGACGTGCTTAAAGGCCGCCGCTGCCGCGCAGCTGACAAAGTAGTCCACCCGGCCAAAGCGGGAGGCGGCCGCATCGAAAAGGGCGCTGACGCCGTCGGGCTCTTCCAGTTCTGCCTGCACCGCAGTCCCTCCGCCGCCCAGGCGCTTCAGCTCAGTGACGACGTCGGCCGCTGCCTCCGCACTGCGCCGGTAGCCCACCATCACGTGGGTGCCGTTGGCTGCCAGCCGTTCCGCCACCGCGCGGCCGATGCCGCGGGACGCGCCGGTCACCACTGCCACGGCCGGATCCTGCTGCACCTGTCGAAAACTCGAGCCATCTCCCATACCCAGAGACAGTGGCACCGGCGTGAAAACGAAACAAGCCCCACCGGCCGGATAAATCCGGCTGGTGGGGCTTGAGTGGCGGAGGATGGGGGATTTGAACCCCCGAGGGCGTTAACCCAACACGCGTTCCAGGCGTGCGCCATAGGCCGCTAGGCGAATCCTCCAGGCTTTGCTCCGTAAGAAGCAGATATAAGACTACCCGACGCGGTGCCAATCCAACGAATCGGGTGCTTCACGCTTCGTCCGCCTCGGGCCCCGGAAGCCTGCTGCCCCACACCCGAAGACCGGCATTCACTAGTGGAATGGCCAGCCAGCTCAGGATGCCTGCAATCGGATTCAGGAGTGCCACGGGAATGGAGAGCAGGAAAACAGCAGGAGTCACCGGCGCACGGACACGGGCGAACGTGACCAACCGCGGATCCACATCCTCCTGGAACATCTTGTGCCGTCCGGCATAGAGCCACAGGGAAGTGTTTGCGGCCCCGATGAGCCCAAGCGTGGCCGCGTAAATGACGACGCCGATCGCCTGGTCTGCATGGAATGCCAGCATGTCGGTGGCATAACCGAGCAGACCGATGAAGAACAGCAGTACCAGGTTCAGCCGCTGGAACCCGGCGGTGAACCCCTTAAGCAGCCGAAAAAGCCGGTGATGGCTGAGCCAATAGGTGCCAGCGACGGCGAAGGACAGCAGATAAGCGGCGAACTCCGGCCACTGTTCGGCGACGGCCCGCCCCAGATCCCCGTCCGGCACCTGCGGAATCTTGATATCCACTGCAAGAAGCGTCATGGCAATGGCAAACACGGCGTCGCTGAAGAAGGTGGTGCGTTCTACGTCGGTGCCGGACGTAATCCGGCGGAGAAAGGCCTGGTTCATATTCGTTCCGGACACAGGTCCATCTTGGCCCCTGGCGCCCCCGCCCGTAACCCTCAGCCCCCTCCTCCCCCGCGAGATGGCAGTAGATGCTCTTCCCGGGCCCCACACGGGCATCTACTGCCGGTTCGATGAGAACCAGGCGGCGATCTTCCCCCTGAGAGATTCACCACCCACCCCTGCCCAACCCCCATCAAACACGCCACGGGTTAAACAGGTAGGGCCCCGCAACCATGCGGGGCCCTACACTTCAAATATTGTCCGGCGGTGACCTACTCTCCCACATCCT
>NZ_JBEPPM010000031.1:0-17434 GCF_040547315.1 Arthrobacter sp. UYP6 | reverse complement strand
CGTGGGGAGCCGCGAATGAGTGTCGCGGAACTGTCCACAACAACGCAGCCCCCCGGCACCTCGGCACCCGAGGGTGGAATCCATACCGCGTCCTCTCCATGGCGTGCCCTGTGGCTGCAGCTCGCAGGGATCGCGGCTGCCTTTGCGGCCCTGGTGGTGTGGCTGCTGACCGCGGACCTGACGGCAACAGAGAAGACCACCCTGGAGCCGGGTGCTCTCTGGGGCTACACCCTGGACCATCTGGCGCTGACCGGTGTGGCCGCCGTCGTTGCCCTGGCCATAGCGATCCCCGCCGGCGTGCTGCTGACCCGCGGCCCGCTGCGGAAGCTGACCGGCCCGGCCATGGCGCTGGCCAACATTGGCCAGGCCGCTCCGGCCATCGGTCTGGTGGTATTGCTTGCCTTCTGGCTTGGCTTCGGATTTTGGGCTGCGGTGGTGGCGCTGGTTGCCTACTCGATCCTGCCGATCATGCGCAACACCATGGTGGGGCTGCAGCAGGTTGATAGGTCCCTGGTGGAGGCCGGCCGCGGCATGGGCATGAGCTCGGGCGCCGTCCTGTTCAAGGTGGAACTGCCGCTGGCTGTGCCGGTGATGCTGGCCGGGGTCCGCACCGCACTGGTGCTGCTGGTGGGTACGGCCACGCTGGCCACCTTCATTAACGGCGGCGGTCTGGGCATCCTGATCACCACCGGAGTGAACCTGAACCTGACCACTGTGCTGATTGCCGGAGCCGTGCTGGTGGCACTGCTCGCGTTGGCGGTGGACTGGCTTGGCCGGGTGGCTGAGCAGTTGGCCCGCCCGAAAGGATTGTAGGTTCATGAACAGCAGCAAAATCATCACTGGCAAACGCAAGCGCAAAAGCGCCCGCAAGATTACGGCGGCTGCCGGTGCCGCCGTTGTTGTGGGCCTGACGCTCGGCGGCTGCGGCCTGCAGCCTGCCGCGTCCTACACACCAAACGTCAATCCCGGCAGCATCCAGCGGATCGAGTCGCTGCCGGAGGACGCCAAGCTCACCATTGTCAGCAAGAACTTCACCGAGCAGCTGATCCTGGGCAAGATTGCGGTCATGACAGCCCAAGCGGCAGGATTTGAGTTCACGGATCTGGCTAACGTTCCCGGTAGCCAGCCGGTGCGTGAGCTGATGCTCAGCGGCCAGGCGGACGTGGCCTGGGAATACACGGGCAGCGCCTGGATCAGCTATTTGGGCATGGAAAGCGCCATTCCCGATCAGGCCGAACAATGGCAGGCGGTCTATGATGCGGACCTCGCCAACGGTCTCACATGGGGGCAGCCGGCCCCCATGAACAACACCTATGCCATGGCGGTGCGGACCGAAGCGGTGGCGGAGCTTGGGGGCATCACCAGGCTTTCAGAGCTTGCAGCGCTGCCCGTGGAGCAGCGGACCTTCTGCCTGGAGGCCGAGTTCAATTCCCGCCCGGACGGTTTTAATCCCATGACCGAGGCCTACGGCATGGCGCGCGGAACCGACACCGGCGTGCCGGAAGACAACATAGGTATCTATGACACCGGCGCCGTGTATACGGCTACGGATGAGGGGGCCTGCAACTTCGGCGAAGTGTTCACCACCGACGGCCGGATTGATTCGCTGGACCTCACCGTCCTGGAAGACGACCGGAATTTCTTCCCGGCCTATAACGGCGCCCCGGTGTTCAATACGGCAACGTTGGCACAGTATCCCGAGTTGGAGGCGGTGTTTGCCCAAGTATCACCGCTGCTGACCGATGAGGTGCTGCGCCAGCTGAACCTCAGGGTGGACGTGGTGGGTGAAGATCCGGCGGACGTCGCCTATGACTGGATGCTGGCCGAAGGGCTTGTTACCGAGCAGTAATATAGCGTCCATGCACCTTCTTCTTCGCACGCTCCTCGTCCTGTTCCGCTCCAGCCGGCGCCCGAAACTGGGCTTTTTCGACTCCTCGTCGCTGCCGATGCGGGTGCTGCCCACCGACATCGATATAGCCATGCACCTGAACAACGGCATGTATCTGTCGCTGATGGACCTTGGCCGCTTCGATCTCATGGTCCGCAGCGGATTCTGGGCCACCATGCGCCGCAACGGCTGGAACCCGGTGGTGGGCAATGAAACGATCAGTTTCCGCAAGTCCCTGGAACTGGGCCAGCGGTACACGATCGAGACCCGGATCATTGGTTTCGACGAGCGCGCCAGTTACATTGAGCAGCGGATGGTGGCCGACGGCGAAATCTACGCCCGCGCCTACATCGCCGCACGCTTCGTGTCCAAGAAGGGGCCGGTGAGCAACGAAGAGATCTTCAAGGCGGCCGGGGTCCTTCCGCCGGAGGACTTGGAACTGCCTGAGTGGGTGCGGCAGTGGCGCGCCGACGGTGCCCTGCCGAGCACTCGCCGGCCAGCTCCCCACGCCTGGGGCTGAGGCTCCGAACACCTAAAAGAGCGGTTATGCCTGACGCCGGGCTGCGGCGCGGCGTAAATTTGCGACTATGACTCTCTCCGTCAATGCCTACCTCAGCTTGGATGGCGTGATGCAGGGTCCGGGTGCTGCGGATGAGGACCGCTCCGGAGGTTTTGCGAACGGCGGCTGGCTGGTTCCCCACTTGGAGGACCCTGAGGTTGGCCGGACCATCGGAGGGTGGTTCACGAGGGCGGATTCACTCCTTCTGGGCCGCAATACCTACGACTCGATACAGCCTTTTTGGGAGCCGGTCACCGATCCCGAAGACGCCGTTGCCTACGCCCTCAACCACCTGCCGAAATATCTGGTCACTTCATCAGCGGTTCTCGCGCCCTGGCACAACACCCGAGTACTTTCCGGAGAGCCGACGGCAGCCATAGCCGCGCTGAAGGAATATCGCGGTGACATGCAGGTTCACGGCAGCCACCGGCTGGCCCAGGCCCTGCATAATGCGGGAATGGTGGATGAGTTTCGCCTGCTGGTCCTGCCGGTAATAGTGGGATCGGGAAAGCGCCTTTTTGATTCCTCATCCATGCCTACGGGCTTGGAGCTCCTCGCAGCAGAGACGCTCCCCGGAGGAGCGCAGTACTTGCGGTTTCGGCCGATACCTTTCGGCACGACCGATATCGCCCCGCGCGGCGGTGAATCCGCGGAAGGAGGCACCGCCTGGAGCTGAAGGGTCTCTGCTCGCCCCAAAGATCTGCGCCGTAAGACTCTGGACTGGGCCGTCACAGCGGCTTAGGATGATTTTAATACCACTTTACAAAATAATACTTCCATAAAGTGGAATTTATTACGTGGGATCATTTTCGTACGCAAACGAATAACACACAACGAATAAGAGGACCCCTTGGCTGCCCAGCTTTCCCCCGGTGACACTGCCCCCGCATTTTCCCTGCCCGACGCCGCAGGCCGGCAGGTCTCGCTTGCCGACTTCACCGGCCGGGGGGTGGTGGTCTATTTCTACCCCAAGGCTGCCACGCCCGGCTGCACCACCGAAGCCTGCGATTTCCGGGACAACCTCTCCGCCCTGCAGCGGGACGGTTATGACGTAGTGGGAATTTCCCCCGACCAGCCCGAGGCACTGGAAGAGTTTGCTAAGGATGAGCAGCTGACCTTTCCCCTGCTTTCCGACCCCGATTCCACCGTGGCCAAGGCCTACGGGGCCTATGGCGAGAAGGAATTCAACGGACAGTCCTCGGTGGGAATCATCCGTTCAACAGTGGTCGTGGGCGCTGACGGTGCAGTGCGTACGGCAGAATACAACGTCAGCGCCCAGGGGCATGTGGCGCGGTTGCGCAAGGAACTCGCCGGTTCCTAGGGTGTGGCCTTAGGCCATGCCCCGTCGGATGAGCTTGCCGGTGGGGGTCACTCCGTCCACCTCCGTGCCGCGCAGGTAGGTCCTGCGGACCACACCGGCAAGCGGCTTGCCCTGATAGGGGCTGATGGGGTTCTTGTGGTGCAGCTTGTGCACGTTCACCACGTAACTGTCGTCAGCGGCAAAAACGGCAAAGTCAGCGTCGAAGCCCAGGGCCAGCTGGCCCTTCCGCGTCAGGCGGGCCAGCTCGGCCGGGCGCTTGGACATCCACGACACCACGGTCTCCAGCGGAATTCCGCGCTGCCGCGCCTCGGTCCAGATCAAGGACAGGCCCAGCTGCAGGGAGGATACTCCTCCCCAAGCCACACCAAAGTCACCGTTTTCCAGATCCTTGAGGTCCAGCGTTGACGGCGAGTGATCCGACACGATGCAGTCAATGATGCCGTCCTCCAGCCCCTTCCACAGCAATTCGCGGTTGGCGGCCTCGCGGATGGGCGGGCAGCATTTGAACGCCGTTGCGCCGTTGGGGATCTCCTCAGATAACAGGGTCAGGTAGTGCGGGCAGGTTTCCACCGTGAGCTTGACGCCGTCGCGCTTGGCGCTGGCAATCATGGGCAGCGCGTCGGAGGAGGAGAGGTGCAGGATATGCGCCCGGGCGCCGGTCCATCGGGCGCGTTCAATCACCTCGGCGATGGCCACGTTCTCCGCACCGCGCGGCCGGGACGCCAGGAAACGCCCGTACTGGTCGCCTTCGGCTGACGGGGCACGATCGATGGACCTGGAGTCCTCTGCATGGACGATCATGAGCGAATCAAAAGTCTTGAGCTCGGCCATGTCCTTTTCCATCTCATCCGCCTCAAGATGAGGGAACTCATCCACGCCGGAATGAAGAAGGAAGCACTTGAAGCCAAAGACGCCTTCGTCGTGGAGGCCGCGCAGGTCATTGGTGTTTCCCGGAATGGCACCGCCCCAGAATCCAACGTCGATGAAGGCCTGGTCCTGCGCGACAGCCCGCTTCGTCAGCAATGCTTCCGCGTTCACCGTGGCCGGAATGCTGTTCAGAGGCATGTCGATGATGGTGGTCACGCCTCCGGCAGCAGCCGCGCGGGTGGCCGAAGCGAAACCCTCCCACTCCGTACGGCCGGGCTCGTTGACGTGGACATGGGTGTCCACCAGGCCGGGAAGCAGGGTTTCGTCGTCGGCCAGCTCGATGACCTGAGCGCCGTGCAGGTTGTTGCCAAGCGGCTCGATTGCCACAATGACACCGTCGCGCACGCCAACCTCGCGCGGTGCCAGGCCGGCGGTGGTCATGATGTTCCTCCCCCGGAAGACCAGATCGAACGGGGCGGATTCGGAACCAGTCGCCTGCTCGGGGGCCGTGGACGGATCAGAGGTCATTCTGCATACTCCTTTGTGGGGGCGCCAAGGCGGTGCCGTGCTTCAAAATAGGCTCCCAATGACTGTCCCAGCTGTTCCAGCAAAGGACCGGCATTGGTCATACAAATGGTGGTGTCGCGTTCGATTTCGGTCAGTGCATAGGTCTGGAGAAAGCCTGCGGCGGCCAGCGCCGAATTTGTGAGCGTAGTGCGCCCGCAGACGGCGACGACGGGGACCCCGTGAGCGGCTGCCTGCCGCGCCACTCCCAACGGCGTTTTCCCGCCCAGACTCTGCTCGTCCAGGCTGCCTTCCCCGGTAATCACCAGATCAGCGGATCGGATGTGGTCCGCCAGTCCGGTAAGTTCCAGGACGACGTCGATGCCCGGCCGGCGCTTGGCGCCCAGGAGGGCAAGGGCAGCAAAACCGACGCCTCCGGCCGCTCCGGCTCCCGGCGCTTCGGCTGCCGTCCACACCTGGTCGCCCGCCGTCTGGGCGAGGACCTCCACATAGCGCCTGAGGGCAGCATCGAGTTCACCCACAACCGCCGCAGAGGCGCCCTTTTGGGGTGCGAACACTGCGGCGGCTCCCCGGGCGCCGAGCAGGGGATTGTCGACGTCGCCGGCCAGGACCAGTCGCGTTTCGCCCAGGCGTGGGTCCAGCCCGGTCAGATCGATGCGGCTCACGTGGGCCAGTGCCAGCCCGCCGCGGGGCAGCGAGGCGCCGTCGTCGTCCGTGAACACTGCACCGAGCGCCTGGAGCAGCCCGGCACCGCCGTCGGTGCAGGCGCTGCCGCCCACTCCCAGGACAATCTCGGTGCAGCCGGCGTCCAGCGCCGCACGGATAAGTTCGCCGGTGCCGAAGCTGGTGGCGCCGCCGGCATCAAAAACTCCGCCCGGCAGGACGTCAAGGCCGGAGGCGGCGGCCATTTCCACGACCGCCTGATGCCCGCGCCGGGCAAAAGCGGAGGTAAGGGGTTCCCCGGTGGGGCCGGAAACAGCCACCGCAGCGCGTTCATAACCGGCGCCGACGGCGGCGTCGAGGGTTCCCTCGCCGCCGTCGGCCACCGGAACCGCAACAATCTCCGCATCCGGCAGAACAGCGTGGATTCCGCGTCCCAGGTGGAAGGCAACCTGGGACGCGGAAAGTGAGCCCTTGAACTTATCCGGGGCAATGACAATGCGCATAGCGTGCGGTGAATCCGGGCTAGGCAATGGCGGTGATTGCCGTGGGCGCATCGGCGGCGCTGATGGCGAGATCTTCAAATTCGTTGATCGCGTCGATGCCCGCACCGCCCATGGCAATGTTGGTGACCTTCTCCAGGATGACCTCCACCACCACCGGGACCGAGTATTCGGCCATCAGGGCGCGGGCCTTCTCGAAGGCTGCCTGCAGATCATCTGCTTCACGTACCCGGATGGCCTTGCAGCCCAGGCCCTCGGCCACCTTGAGGTGGTCCACGCCGTAGCCCTCCAACTCGGGGGAGTTGATGTTATCGAAGGCCAGGGAGACGTGGTAATCCATGTCGAAGCCGCGCTGGGCCTGCCGGATGAGACCGAGGTAGGAGTTGTTGACCACCACGTGGATGTAGGGGAGCTTGAACTGTGCGCCCACTGCCAGTTCCTCGATCATGAACTGGAAATCGTAGTCACCGGAGAGGGCCACCACGGGAACGGAGCGGTCCGCCGCCACCACGCCCAGTGCTGCAGGCCCGGTCCAGCCCAGGGGCCCGGCCTGACCGCAGTTGATCCAGTTGCGTGCCTGGTAGACGTGCAGGAACTGGGCGCCGGCAATCTGGGAGAGCCCGATGGTGGAAACATACCGGGTGTCCCGGCCGAAGGCCTTGTTCATTTCTTCGTAAACACGCTGCGGCTTCATGGGCACCGTGTCGAAGTGGGTCTTGCGCTGCAGGGTGGCCTTGCGCTGGACGCAGGAGTCCACCCACTCGGAACGGTCCGGCAGGGCGCCGGCTTCCTTGCGTTCGCGGGCCAGCTCGATCAGCCCACGCAGGGCGGCACCGGCGTCGGACACAATGCCGAAGTCAGGCGCGAAGACGCGGCCAATCTGGGTGGGTTCAATGTCGATGTGCACAAAGGTGCGGTCCTTGGTGTAAACGTCCAGGGCGCCGGTGTGGCGGTTGGCCCAGCGGTTGCCCACGCCCAGCACAAAGTCTGATTCCAGCAGAGTGGCGTTGCCATAGCGGTGTGAGGTCTGCAGCCCCACCATGCCGGCCATCAGGCGGTGGTCATCGGGGATGGTGCCCCAGCCCATCAGGGTGGGAATCACGGGGATGTCCAGCAGCTCGGCCAGCTCGGTGAGCTCCGCGGCCGCATTGGCATTGATGATGCCGCCGCCGGCCACGATCAGCGGCCTGCTGGCGGCGGTGAGCAGGTCCAGGGCCTTGGCCAGCTGCTTGCGGGTGGCGGCGGGCTTGGAAACCTGCAGCGGCTCATAAGTATCGGGATCAAAATCGATGACCGTCTGCTGCACATCGATTGGCAGATCAATCAGCACCGGGCCCGGGCGGCCCGAGCGCATCTCAAAAAACGCCTTCTGAAAGGCGCCGGGAACCTGCGCGGCTTCCAGGACGGTCATGGCCATCTTGGTCACCGGCTTGGCGATCGAGGCGATATCCACGGCTTGGAAGTCTTCCTTATGCAGCTTGGACACGGGAGCCTGGCCGGTGATGCAGAGGATAGGAATGGAGTCAGCCCAGGCCGAGTACAGGCCGGTGATCATGTCGGTGCCTGCAGGCCCGGAGGTGCCGATGCAGATGCCGATGTTCCCGGCCTTGGCCCTGGTGAAACCTTCGGCCATATGGGAGGCGCCCTCCACATGGCGGGCCAGGACATGGTGGATGCCGCCGTGGGCCCGCATTGCGGAATAGAAGGGATTGATTGCGGCTCCCGGCAGGCCAAACGCCTGTGTGGCGCCTTCCTTCTCCAGGATGAGTACTGCGGCGTCTACTGCGCGCATTTTGGGCATGGAAGTCTCCTGAGGTGTCGACACTGACAAAACTGTGAAAGGGAAAAGGAACTAGTTGCTGGCGCGTCCGGAGAGCTGTTCTACCAGCAGCAGCAGCGCCGAGTGGTCCTTGGCGCCGTGGCCGGAGGCTCTCAGGGCGCCCATCAGCTGGGCAGTGAGCGCACCAAGGGGGATGGCGACGCCGGCCTCACGGGCGGCGGCTGTGACAATACCCAGATCCTTGTGGTGCAGGTCCACACGGAAGCCGGGCTCAAAGCTTCGGGCCGCCATGTTGGCGGCCTTGCGGTCCAGGATGCGGTTGCCGGCGAGGCCGCCGGCAAGCACCTTCACAGCGGCGTCCGTGTCCACGTTGTGGGCTTCCAGGAACACCAGGGCCTCGGCCACCAGCTGGATGGTGCCGGCAACGATCAGTTGGTTGGCCGCCTTCACCGTCTGGCCTGAACCGGCCGGGCCCACCCGGACGATGGTGGAACCCACGGCCTCCAGCACGGGGCGGACTGCTTCGACGTCGGCTTCTTCGCCGCCCACCATGATGGAGAGGGCGCCTTCCACAGCGCCCTGCTCGCCGCCGGAAACCGGAGCGTCCACCGCATGGATTCCCGCCTCCCGCGCTGCGGCCGCCAAACGGACGGCTACATCGGGCCGGATGGTGCTGGCGTCAACCCAGTAGGCGCCGGCCTTGGCATGGGCCAGGATGCCGTCCTCGCCCAGGACCACTGCCTCCACGTCCGGGGAGTCCGGCACCATGGTGATGATGACATCCGCATCCTTGACCGCCTCGGCCACGCTGGCGGCCCCATGGCCGCCCTCGGCGACGAGCTTGTCCACCTTGGCGGCACTGCGGTTGTAGCCGGTCACGGTGTGGCCGGCCTTGACCAGATTCACGGCCATCGGCAGGCCCATGATGCCCAGGCCGATGACGGCGACGTTGCTGGCTGCGGGGACAGCTGAGGACGACTGTGCTGACTGTGAAGACATGGAACGTTCCTTTCGGTCCGGCGTCGTTGCCGGGAAAATTATGGGGGAGGGCAGGGTGTGGTTGCCGGAGGTCAGCGGATGAGCCAGCCGAAGGCGGTGTTGGCGTCGGCCTTGTACTCAAGCCCAATGGGGCCGTCATAGCCCAGGTTTCGGCTGGCGGTGATCCACTCGCCCAGCGGCAGGTTGCCGGTCCCCGGTGCACCGCGTCCGGGGGCATCGGCAATCTGGATGTGGCCAAACTCCGGGGCGTGGGCAGCTATGACGGCTGCGACGTCGTCGCCGTTGACCGAAAGGTGATAGAAATCCGCCAACAGCTTGACGTTCAGTGCGCCCTCCGCGTGGACCTTGCCGATGATCTCCACGGCGTCGCGGGCGGTCTTGACCGGGTAGTGCTCGGCGCCGCTAACCGGCTCAAGGAGGACGGTGCCGCCGATTCTGGCAACCGCGGCGGCGGCCAGAACCAGGTTGGCGACACCCAATGCGTCCTGTTCCTCGGGAGTGGAATCCGGCGTCCGGTTCCCGTACAGGGCATTGAACCCCGTGCAGCCCAGCCGCCCGCCAATTCCTGCCACCACGTCCAGATTGTCCCGGAACTCCGCGGAGCGGGCGGGCCAGGAAACGAGGCCACGGTCACCGCCGGGCATGTTGCCGGCGTTGAAGTTCAGGCCGGTGAGCTGGACGCCTGCATCGGTGATGGCACGCTCAAAGGCTGTGATTTCGGTGTCCGCCGGAACGGAATCAGCGAACGGCCACCAGAACTCCACGTGGTCAAAGCCGGCGGCCTTTGCAGCGGCGGGACGTTCCAGGAGCGGAAGCTCCGTGAGGAGGATGGAGCAGTTGACGGTGTAGGCCATGATGACTTCCTTCGCGTTGCCGGCATTCCATGAAATTCCGGGTATTCCTGCTAGCTGGATCTCGCAGTTAGATTCCATATGGTGGAATCTAACTTCTGCTTTATGAAAAGCGTAAGAGTGATGCGCGCCACTGTCAACTGGAAACAGCTCCGCCCCCGGTACCTGGAGCAGCATCGGGGGCGGAACGGAGTGCTAAGGCCGTTAGAGGCGGATCTGGCGGTTAACGTCCTTGTACAGCAGGTAGCGGAAGTTGGACGGGCCGCCGGCATAACAGGCCTGCGGGCAGAATGCCCGGAGGGACATGTAGTCGCCCTCCTGGACCTCCACCCAGTCCTCGTTCAGACGGTAGACAGCTTTACCTTCCAGGACGTAGAGGCCGTGCTCCATGACATGGGTTTCGGCAAACGGAATGGAGGCACCGGGCTCAAAAGTGACCACGTTGATGTGCATGTCGTAGGCCAAATCATCCACCGGCAGCATGCGGGTGGTGCGCCATTTGTTGTCCGTTTCCGGCATGGCTCCGGGAGCCACGTCCTTTTCATTGCCCACCACCACCTTGGGGGTGTGCCCGGAAAGCGGCTCGTAGGCCTTGCGGATCCATTGGAACTTGGCAAGCTCACCGCCGTCGTTCGCTGCCTGCCAGTCCGAAGCCGGCGGCAGATAGGCGAAGCCGCCCGGGGTGAGCTCATGGCGTTCGCCCTCGATGGTCACGCTGAGCGCACCCTCAAGCAGGAAGATGAAAGACTCCACAGTCTCCTGCGGCTCGGGTTTCTTGGCCCCTCCGCCGGGGGCAACCTCCATGAGGTACTGCGCAAAGGTGGTGGCTCCGCCGGCCACCGGCCGGTTGAGGATCCAGGCGCGGGTGCCGTCCCACTCGGGAAGCACTGAGGTAACAATGTCCCGCATAACTCCGCGGGGAATCACCGTGTAGGCCTCGGTGACCACCGCACGGTCGGAGAGCAGTGCTGTCTGCGGCGGAAGGGTGCTTTCGGGGGCGTAGTAGCCGGTTTTATTCACTTCTGATTCCGCTTCTCTGTGGAGACTTTGGGATGGGCAAGGGTGGTGAGGTCGGCAACGCTGATGCCTGCCTGGTCCGAGACTTCGGATTCCGTGACGGCTCCGCACACCAGACCGCGGTGAATGAACCGGGCCAGGGCGCGGGCTGTGGCCGGCTCGTCCAGGATTGTACTTTCGATCTTGTGGACGTAGTTTTTCAGCCGCAGTGCTGCAGCGGAAAACCCGGACCGGTAAAAGTCATAGGTGGCGAGATAGCGCGTCACCAGCTGGGCGGCATGCAGGTCCCAGCCCTGGTAGTACCCGGCGGCCAAAGAGCGGGCAACGAGCCGTGAATGCAGGGCCCACGCGGAGGCGATGTTCTCCGGGGAGCCGATCGGCAGCACGTTGGTGGAGCCATCGGAAATCCGGACTCCGGTGCCGGCCACGGCCACCTGCATGACCTCCTTGGCGTAATCCGCTGCCGGATGCTCCATGGACTGATGGGCCGCGGAAATCTCCAGCGATGCGCTGTAGTCGTAGGTGCCGTAATGCAGGGCGGAGATCCGTCCCGGTGCGGCATGCAGCAACTGGGCCACCGGCACCGTCCCGTCAGCTGCCAGGATGAGCTGAGGGGTCTCCATCTGCACCTCGAAGCGCAGGCGCCCCCGCGGCAGTCCGTGGACTTCCTCAAGACGTCCGCAGGCATAGTCCATGGCCTGGACCTGAGCCACGGTGCTGACCTTGGGCAGCGTGAGGATGAGTCCCGCAGGCAGCTCGCCGTGCTCCAGCAGGGAGGAAACGAACAGGTCCAGGGTGCGCAGCCCGCGTTCCCGGGTGGCTTCCTCAAAACACTTGAAACGGATGCCGATGAACGGGGGCGCGGTTCCGGCCTGAACGGCCAGGCTGACTTTCTGCCCGGCTGCCAGGGCGTGGGCGTCCTCCTCCTCGTCCGGACGGGAGCCGAACCCGTCCTCAAAGTCCAGGCGCAGATCTTCGATCGGCTCAACGCCGAGCTTGCGTTCCACCAGACCGGCCAGCGCAGCGGGTTCCGCCAGTGAAAGGCCGGTGGCCACGGCCTCGAGCCCGCCCTGCGCATCAGCGGCGGCCAGCGCGGTGCGGCCCCAGTTCAGTGCCAGATCAGGTTCGAAGGTATCTGCCGGAATGTAGACGGTGTGAATGGGCTGGCGGCTGCCGTCATCGCCCGGGTAGGCGGTGGCCAGCAGTGCATCGGTGTCCGCCAGGGCGGCAGAGATGTGACGCCGTTCGGCATCTCCCAGAGCCAGTCTGCGGGTGGATCGTTCGGTCTCTTGGCTGACGGGGGAAGCTGAACTCACTTGGTCTCCTTTGCGGCTGCGCTTGCGGGGGATGCTGCGGCCACGGACCGGACGGCGGCCGCCACATCAGAGGCCACCAGCGGATCAAAAACACTGGGAACAATGTAAGACGGCGAGAGCAGGTCGGGCGAGACCCTGTCGGCGATGGCGCGTGCCGCGGCCACCAGCATCTCGGTGGTGATGTCCGATGCGCCGGCGTCGAGCAGTCCGCGGAAAAGTCCGGGGAAGGCCAGGACGTTGTTGATCTGGTTGGGGAAATCGCTGCGGCCGGTGGCGACAACGGCCGCATGCCTGGAGGCAGCCGCAGGGTCCACCTCGGGGGTGGGATTCGCCATGGCAAAAACGACGGCGTTGGGGGACATTGCGGCTATGTCCGCCTCATCCAGGATGTTGGGTGCGCTGACTCCGATGAACACATCTGCGCCCACGAGGGCTTCCTTGAGGCTGCCCTCAAAGCCCGAGGAGTTGGTGTTTTCCGCGATCCACCGGCGGTGCTCGTCCGGATGTTCCTGGCCTGAGTGGATGGCTCCGCTGCGTCCTGCGGCCACAATGTTGTTGGCACCCTGTGCCTTGAGGAGCGCGATGATGGCGGAGCCGGCGGCGCCGACGCCGGAAACGACAATGCGGACGTTGTCAATCTTCTTGCCCACCAGGCGCAGCGCATTGGTCAGGGCGGCCAGCGTGACAATCGCTGTTCCGTGCTGGTCATCATGGAACACCGGGATGTCCAGTTCCTCGCGCAGACGGCGTTCAATCTCGAAACAGCGCGGTGCGGCGATATCTTCCAGGTTTACTCCGCCGTAGCCGGGGGCCAGTGCCTTGACGATGGCAATAATCTCTTCCGTGTCCTGGGTATCCAGCACCACGGGCCAGGCATCGACGTCGGCAAATTGCTTGAACAGGGCGGCCTTGCCCTCCAT
This sequence comes from Arthrobacter sp. UYP6, assembly GCF_040547315.1. NCBI lineage: Bacteria > Bacillati > Actinomycetota > Actinomycetes > Micrococcales > Micrococcaceae > Arthrobacter > Arthrobacter sp. UYP6. The sequence continues at coordinate 4,228 of NZ_JBEPPM010000031.1, read as the reverse complement.
GACGGGCAGCGATGCGGCGGGACCAATGTTGCCCAGGCCCAGGACTGCGGATCCGTCGCTGACCACGGCTACCGTGTTGCGCTTGATGGTCAGGCGCCGGGCCTCAGCCGGGTTTTCCGCTATGGCCATGCAGACGCGGGCGACGCCGGGGGTATAGGCCCGGGACAGATCGTCACTGTTGCGCAGGGCGACCTTGGGGGTGACGGAGATCTTTCCGCCCAGGTGCATGTCGAACGTGCGGTCCCTGGCCTCGCGGACGGCCACGCCGGCAACCTCGTTCAGGACTTTTTCCACCCGCAGCGCGTGCTCGGCGTCGATGGTGTTGCAGGTGATATCCACAACCAGGCTCCGGTGGGATGATTCCACAACCTCAAGGGCGGTTAGCGTAGCGCCGGCAGCGCCGACGGCTGCAGCGAGGTCACTGGCCGCGCCGGATCCGGCAGGGGCATCGGCCCGGTACGTGATCGAATTTCCGGGGCTGGGACTCGCCATTGATTCCTCCTTGGAAGCGGCACGGTAACCGTGCCGCGGTGATTTATTCCGTAATACGGATAATATTGTCTGCTTTATGGAAAAACAAGCACTTGGGGAAGTAAGTCTTTGGATCGTCCGGCCGGAGCACTGGTGTGTTGCGGGGAAGGCCGTTACTCTTTGGGCACCAAAAGAATGTTTCCGCCATGCGATAAACTTTCTACGAAATGCCTCGGGAAAGGATCACTCATGGCCGAAAAAACCGCCGGTGCCGGCGTGCAGTCTGTTGAACGTGTTTTTGAGCTGCTCGAACTCATTGCGGATGCCGGTGGAGCCGTAACGCTGAGTGAGCTCTCAACCTCCACTGAGCTTCCGCTTCCCACTATCCACCGGCTGCTGCGGACACTGGTAGCCCTGGGATATGCCCGGCAGCTGCCCAACCGCCGCTATGCACTGGGACCCCGCCTGATCCGTCTGGGCGAGGGAGCCAACAAACAGCTGGGCTCACTCGCCCTTCCGCAGCTCAAGAAGCTGGTGGACGAACTCGGCGAAACCTCAAATATGGCGGTGCTGGACTCGGACATGGTGGTGTATATCGCCCAGGTCCCCTCCCAGCACTCCATGCGGATGTTTACCGAAGTGGGACGCCGTGCGCACACCCATGCAACCGGTGTAGGAAAGGCCATCCTGGCCCAACTGCCTGATGATAAGGTGCGGCAAATCGTGGCCCGGAGCGGAATGCCGGTGGCCACGGACATGAGCATAGGCACCATTGATGACCTGCTGGCTGAACTGGAGCTGATCCGGAAACGTGGATACTCCATTGATGAGCAGGAGCAGGAGCTGGGGGTGCGCTGCTTTGCCATTGCGGTTCCTGACGCGCCCACTCCCACAGCCATTTCCGTTTCAGGTCCGATCTCTCGTGTGGATGACAGTTTTGCCACCCGGGCCGTTCCGCTTCTGCGTTCCGCAGCCGAAGCAATTTCCACGGAGTTCAGCGGCCTGTAGCCGCTGCGCGCCGGGAGGTGCATCCCTTAAGCCGAAGCAGTGATGGGCCAGCCGGTCACCTTTTTGGGGCGGGGCGGGGCATAGGTGCGGATCTTCGAGGTGGAAAGGCCCAGCCGGACTAGCCCCTCGGCAATAACGACGGCGGCGGCCACGCCGTCCACCACGGGGACGCCGGTGGCCAGGCGGATTTTGTCGTCGAGTCCGGACATGCCGCCGCAGCCGAGCACAATCACCTCGGCATGATCTTCGGCCACGGCACGCTCGGCCTGCGCAACAATGCTGGCCACGGCGCGTGCGGGCTCCTCTTCTAATTCCAGCACGGCCATGCCGGAGGCACGGACCGAGGCGCAGCGGGCGTCGAGGCCGGCCAGCTTCAGCCGGTCCCCGATCAGGGGGACGGCGCGGTCCAGGGTGGTGACCACGGAGTACTTGTGGCCCAGGAACATGGCGGTGCTGGCGGCTGCTTCGGTAATGTCCACCACCGGAACGTCCAGGAGCTCCTGAAGACCTTCGCGCCCGTGCTCGCCGTAGCCTGCCTGGATGACGGCGTCGAAGGGCTCGGTGTAGGAGAGTACCCGGTCCATCACGGCCACGGCCGCCAGGTAGCTCTCGAAGTTCCCCTCCACGGATTCGGCGCCGAACCGCGGGGTCAGGGCAACTATCTCGGTGCCGGCGGATGCCGCTGCAGCGGCTTGGGCGGCAATGGTGTCGGTCATGGAAGTGGTGGTGTTGACGTTGACGATCAAAATGCGCATGAGCGGCCTTTCGGGGAAGAACGGAAGAACTTAGTGCTGGCTGGCCACGGCGATGGACTCGCCGGAGACATCGGAGTAGCTCGCCTGCCGGTCGGCAATGAGCCAGTAGATGGCTGCCGCAAGGGCTGCGCCGATGAACCAGGTGAACGACGCCGCCGGGGTCAGGGCCGGAAGGAACGCCACCAGGAGGGAAACTGCGGCGGCGGGTACCAGGGCCGCTAGTGCTTTCGGGTTTACTCCTGACCGGTAGAAGTACGTTCCGGCGGCATTCTCGGTGTAGAGATCGGGAACATTGATCTGCGCCCGGCGAAGCAGCCAGTAATCGGCCATGATGAGGCCGAAGAGCGGGCCGAGCAGCGCTCCGAGGCCGCCCAGGAAGTACACGATCACGGCGGGGCTGTTGTAGAGGTTCCAGGGCAGGATGACCAGGCCGATCACGGCGCTGACCATCGCTGCACGGCGGAAGTTCAGCGTCCTGGGGAAGAGGTTGGTCAGCGCATAGACAGGGGCCACGAAGTTGGCCATGAGGTTGACGGCAACCGTCAGGATCAACAGGGCCAGGCAGGCCAGAACCAGAAGCAGTGTGTTGGGGATGGTGGCCACGATCTCCGAGGGGGTTTCAATGATGGTGCCGTCGATCTTGAACTGGGCACCTGCCAGAACTACAACAATGACGCCGAATCCAAGCATGTTGACCGGGAGTCCCCAGAAGTTTCCTGTTGTGATGGAGCGCCGGGAAACTGAGGAGCGGGTGAAGTCGCAGAAGTTCAGGACGAAGGTTCCGTAGATGGCCACCCACAGGGCTCCGCCGCCCAGAATAGTGCGCCACATTTCGGCGCCCTCAAGCCCTCGGTCCGTGGAAAGGGCAATGGAACCGCCGGCTTGGAAGAACATCCACACGGCCAGGGCGACCATGGTTACCAGGATGACGGGGCCGGCGAACGCTTCGTAGCGGCGGATCATGTCCATTCCAAAGCTGACGATTGTCAGCTGCACTACCCACAAGGCCAGGAAGGTGATCCAGCCGAGCGTGGACAGGCCTAGAAAGGAGTTGTTATCCAGGGACTGCAATGAGGGGGCCAGGGCAATCAGCAGCACCCGAAAGACCACCGACGCGAGGAACGTCTGGATGCCGAACCAGACAATTGCCACGCCGCCCCGAAGCAGGGCACCGATTTGGGCGCCGTGAATGCCCAGGCTGATACGGCACATCACCGGAAAAGGAACGCCGGTCTTGAAGCCCATGTAGCCGGAGAGGTTCAACAGCAGGAACAACAGCCCGGCGCCGATGCCGAGTGCAAGGAGGATCTGCCAACCGCCCAGGCCCAGGGCAAACAGGCCCACGGCAAAGGCGTAGTTGCCCAGACTGTGTACGTCATTGGCCCAGAGCGTGAAGATACTGTAGCCGGTCCATTTCCTGCCTACGAGCTTGGTGGGAGCCAAATCCGCGTTGTAGAGCCGGGCGCTGAGGTTGGCCGGGAGGGTGGGCGATGGTGCAGCGGGACTGGTTTTCGGGTTCGACATTGAAGCCTCGTCAGTTTTTTGGGTGCGCAAAAACACCGGAAGGAAACGTGGGGGACGTGCCGGAAGGGCGGGCAAAGGCAGAAGGCCAAGTGCTGGCGGCTGTGCGGCTGCCTAGGCGCCGATGCCCTCGGGGGGCCAGGACGCCCTGTCGCCGCGACGGCGTTCCTCGCTGCGGGAGGAGAAGCTCTGAGTCATAGCGGTGGACCTAACGGGCGAATGCGGAACGGAAAGTTTCACAGCGAGGAATCGCCGCGAAAGCCGTTTCAAACTGAGCTCACTGTAATGCGGATCACATACTTCCACAATAGATACAACAAATTTCACCTGATGAAATATGAGCCGCTCTGAGAAGGGGCAGCACACCACCGAAGGCCCCGTCCTCACAAGAAGACGGGGCCTTTCGGGAAGCACCTGAACCCGCGTGCCGGCTGCCTACATACTGTGGCAGCAACCCAGCTGTCGCAGGACAC
>NZ_JBEPPM010000030.1:0-28055 GCF_040547315.1 Arthrobacter sp. UYP6 | reverse complement strand
TCTTCGCCATGCTCCGTGACGGCACCCTCTACGCAGACCCGGCACCAAAGAACCTGCCCTCAGTCGCTTGACGAAAACCATAGAGGCACCCCCCCAGGATTCCTACATGTTGTCGAAAAGTTACTGGTGACGGCCACGTCGCTCTGTTGAATGCGCGCAAAGCGTCCGTAAGCTGGAGGAATGGACTTCCTACATAATTTTCTCGTTTTCCTGCACATTCTGGGTGCGGCCATCGTAGTCGGTATCTGGCTTGCCAATATCAAGAAGCCCACGGTTATGCCCGGCCAGTTCCACGGTGCGCTGCTGGCGCTGCTGAGCGGCCTCCTCCTCGTTGGCTTGGCCGAGATGGATGACTACGACATTAATTACGCAAAGATCACCGTCAAGCTTGTGGTGGCACTGGTCATCGCCGTGCTGGCGTTCATTGGCCAGCGCAAATACAAGAAGAACGAGCCGGTGAGCAAGCTCCTGGCCAACGGCGTGGGTATCCTGGCCGTTGTTAATATCGCCGTTGCCACGATGTGGCACTAGAACAGTAGAACCCGCTCTGCGTCACTGAATAGGATGGGATGAAGCGCCGGCGCCTGCCGGCCTTCATCCCATCCGCTTTTTAAGGAGCTCCCCATGGCTACAGTCCGCTCAGCCCACACCGTCTGGAACGGCGATCTCTTCAACGGCAAGGGTAATGTCACGCTCGACAGCTCCGGCCTTGGCACCTACGACGTCACGTGGAAGGCGCGCGCCGAAGAAGCCAACGGCAAAACCAGCCCCGAGGAACTGATCGCCGCAGCGCACTCGGCCTGTTTCTCGATGGCCTTCAGCAACGGACTGGCAGAAGCCGGCAAGACCGCCGAGCGCATTGAGACCTCCGCAGATGTCACCTTTGTTCCCGGCACCGGCATCACCGAGAGCCGCCTGAAGGTTACAGCTGTGGTTCCGGGCCTAACGGCCGAGGAATTCACGGACATCGCCGAGGCTGCCAAGAGCGGCTGCCCGGTATCGCAGGCACTGGCCGGCATCAAGATCTCACTTGAGGCCACGCTGGAGTCCTAGCCCAACATCCCTGCCCACAAGCAGAAGCGGCCCGTGGTTCCACAAGGGACCACGGGCCGCTTTGGTTCAGCCGGGCCGCTTTGGTTCAGCCGGGCTGCCCGCCGGAAGGGGGGCGCTGCCCGCATTCAGCCTAGAGCGCCGCACCCACCCAAACGCCCAGGGCAGCGGCCGCCACCGACAGCACAAGCATGCCAACACCGCTGATGAACGAGGCGCTATAGCGGCCCTGCTTGATCAGTTGCACTGTCTCGTAGCTAGCAGTGCTGAAGGTGGTGTAGCCGCCAAGGAACCCCGTACCGAGTATGGCGCTGAGTTCGCTCGACACCAGGTGCCCAAGGGAAGCCCCGGTGAGAAGCCCAAGCAGGAGGGAACCCGAGACATTGATGAAGGTGGTCTCCCAAGGAATCCCCGTCCTCAATCGCCCGCGGAGGAGACCGTCTACAAAGAACCGCATGCCGGCTCCAAGGCCGCCGGCCACCGCGAGTAATAGGAAAATCCAGGGTCTCATGAAGCGGCCCCCTGGCCTGTCCGGTGCCGCCGGCCCTGCCCGCGGCCGTTGACACTGCCGGCTGCGAGACCCGCCCAGGTGGCGCACGCCCCGAGGAACACCGTGCCAAAGGCATACATCAGTGCTGTGAAGAGCAGCCCGTCGCGCAACAATGTGACGATGCCCGCGGCCAGAGCGCTGTACGTGGTGAACCCGCCGCAGAAACCGGTCCCAAGCAACAGCTTGAGGTTCCTGCCGGTCAGGGAGGCACTGTCCATGCGGGTGAGCGCCTCATAGAGGAAACCGAGCAGAAAGGCGCCCAGCAGGTTAACGACAAGGATCGCGACCGGCACCGCGCCGAGGTCCGGGATAATGAGCGTGACGCCCTCACGGCCAGCGGCTCCGCCCGCACCGCCAAGAATCACGAGCCCGATGGCTGCCCAGCGCAGGTGTGGGGGGCGAACTCCGGTGCTCATCACTCTGTCCGACCCCGCAGGGCATCTGCCCCGTCATTTCCGTACGCAGGAATGACGAGGACGGGGCGCAGCTGATGGCGTGCCAGGTTTACGGCGACGGAGTGGTGGAAGACCTCCTGGATGCTGCCGCCCAAGGACCGCTTCTGCGTGCCGACAACGATCATCGCAGCATCAACGGTGTCAGCCAGATGGCCAAGTGCGGTGGCAACGTCACCCGGGAGAGCCAAAGTGCGCCAGCGTACGTCACGGCCGGCGAGCGCCTCGGCAAGGCCGGCGGCTAGGTGGGGGTCAAAATCGCCCCCGCCCTCGTCGGCGAAGTCGGGATCTATCGGGGAAGAGAGCATTGCACCGTCGTCAGACTCAGCAGTACCAAAACGCGCGGGGTTCACATGCGCGCAGATCAGTTCGGAGCCGAGCTGCTCGGCGAAGCGGACGGCTTCCAAGACCACGTGCATCGGCTGGCCGGAAGAAACGCCGAGAATAATAGGACGCTTCTGCAAAGAATCGGGGTGTGTGCCCATTTCTTTCATCCTCTCCCGGCGTTCATCCGAGTTCAAAGCTGCCGCCGAGCCCCGAAGGGCCATTCATTCCGCCGGTCTGGACCGGCCCTAATGGCGGCCGTCCTTGCCCCCGCCGACGCCCTCCGCGCCAGCTGACACCGGTGCCGGAACCGACAGGTCACCGTCCTCCTCGCGGCCATCTGCCAGCCGGTCCTGCGGACGCGGCGGAAGCGGCGGGAGCTGAAGCGAGCGGTAACCCGAGAGTGCGGGCGGCTGATCTGTGGGCAGCTCCGAGAGCATTTCCCGCAGGATTCCCACACCGTGCTCCAGCTGCGGGTCATCCCCCGCCACGTAGGCGTGCGGCGGGAAGGCCACCTCAATGTCCGGCTCAACGCCGCGGTTCTCTACCCCCCAGCCCACACCGCCGGTAAACCAGTAGGCGAACCGGGGCTGGTTGACCACTGTCCCGTCCACCAACCTGAACCGCCCGTCAATGCCCACCACGCCGCCCCAGGTGCGCGTGCCTACCACAGGCCCGATGCTGCGCAGCTTAGCCACCTGGGTGATGATGTCGCCGTCGGAACCCGCGAATTCATCCGTCAGGATCACCACCGGGCCGCGCGGAGCATGAGCCGGATACGGTGTGGGTTTGCCGCCCCTCGGATTTTCCCAGGCCGTCACCTTCCGGCCGATCAGCTCGGCTACCAGCTGGGAGGTGTGACCGCCGCGGTTCCGCCGGACATCAACCACCAATGCCTGCAGGGATGCCTCCTGGTCCAGGTCACGGTGCAGCTGCGACCAGCCGTTGGCCACCATGTCCGGGATGTGCAGGTACCCGAACGTACCCCCGGAGGCTCCGCGCACGATGCGCCGGTTGGCGCTGACCCAGTTCTGGTATCGGAGCCGTTCCTCGCTGCGCAGGGGCACGACGGCGATGCGCCGCTGAACTGGCGCGCTGCCGTCGTCCGTGGAAACGATGGTCAGCTCCACAGCACGCCCGGCTGCTCCGACAAGCAGTGCTGCCGGGCCCTCGCGGGGCGGAACCGGCTGACCGTCGACGGCGGCAATAATGTCGCCGGGATGGACGTCAGCGCCGGGCGCGCTCAGCGGCGAAGTAGCCTGCGGGTCAGAGGACTCTGCCCCGAGGATGCGCACCACCTCCCAGCCTTCCGGTCCGGGCCGCAGATCGGCGCCCAGGAAGCCCTGGCCCCCCGATCCCTGTTCCGTCACGGGTGCCGGGCTCACGTATGCATGGGAGGTGCCGAGCTCTCCGTGCATTTCCCAGAGCAGGTCCACGAGGTCGTCGTGGCTGCCGATGTTCTGCACCAGCGGACGGTAGCGGGCGTGGACGCCCTCCCAATCCAATCCGCCCAGATCCGGAGCCCAGAAGAAGTCCCGCTGCAGGCGCCAGGCCTCATCAAAGGCCTGGCCCCAGACTTTGACCGGATCGAGCCGCACCCGGATCCGGGCCAGATCCACTCGGATGCTGTCCGCGGAATCCTCCTCCACCTTTGCTGCTGCGGGGACCACACGGACACCGCCGTCATGGCGCAGCACCACCTTGGCGCCGTCACCGCTGACTTCGAAGCTCTCCAGCGCCGATACCAGGACGGAGAGTTCCTTCTTTGCCAGGTCGAAGCGCTCCAGCCGGGAAGCCGGCTCACGGTCCGCGGCCGAGGCGCGGCCGTCACCGGTCACCCCGTAAATATCGGTGGCCTGCCAGAGCAGGGCGTCCTGGGCAGCCCGGAGCCTGTCATAACGCCCCTGCGGGACGGGCACGGCAATGATCCGGTCGCCGATCCGTTCGGCATCCACCTGGACCGCGGGCACCTCGTCCTGTGCGGGCGTATCCGTCGCGGAGCCGGCGCTCTGCTCGGCAGTTCCGGCCACCGGCACAACGCTGCCGGACACCGACGGTCCAAACGGCGACGGCGTACCCGCCGCCAGCGCCACCAGGAACGGCTTCGTGGAGGACGGGAAGCTCAGGTCGAACCGGTGGGTGTCGTAGACGGGATCAAAGCTGCGTTCGGAGAGGAAGGCCAGGTAGCGGCCGTCGGTGGTGAAGGACGGGTCGTGGTCGGTAAACCGGCCGTCGGTCACATCGATAACCGGTGCCGCTGTGTCCAGCACGGACCGCAGCCGGATCCGGGTCCGGCCCTCGGCGCTGGCCGGTTCGGCCCAGGCCAGCCACTGTGAGTCCGGGGAGAACGCCAGCTGGTCCACGGCCCCAAATCCGGAGGATGCAACGGGGAACAGCTGGGCCGTGCCGACGTCGAGCACAAAAACTTCACCGTATTCGGTCGCCACACCCACACGCTGTCCGTCCGGACTGGGAACCAGCTGGCTGACCCGGGTAGGACGGTCAAATCCAACACGGATGACGCTGCTTCCGGCGCTTTGGGTGTGTCCGTCAGTGGCAGCCTGCGCCGTATGGGGGCTCTCCCCCGGCGTGGGAGCAGATTCGGTCTTGTTCCCGGCGGTCCGGGCCTGTGCGGCCTGCGCGCCGGCCGGCTGCGGGATCCGATTGGCGGCCCCGGAGGCGGGCACCGGTCCGGGCAGAACCAGACCGGCATCATCCGCGGCGTCAGCAGCCTCAGTAGAAGCGGGCAATTCCTCCGCAGACCCGGACTTCTGCGCGGATGCAGCTGCAATGTCGGCGAAGACGTCCTTAATGTAGATCGCTTCTTCGCCCTGGTTATCCGCCACGAACACTGCACACGTGCTTCCCAGCGGCCTGCCGAGGCGGGCACGCACGGCGGAATCCGCCTCAATCACGCGGGAGGGGCCATCCCGGTGCGTCAGCCAGTGCAGGGTGCCGTGGGTTTCCACCACACTCGCGGCGCCTTTGGCATCGGGCACCACCTCGGTCAGGTGCCTGGCGACGTCCAGCGGACGCGGGCGGCGGGCGGTCCCGGCCGAACCGAGGATGATCTCCAGCGGCTGGGCTTCGGCATCCAGTGAAGGCAGGAGCCACAGGCGGCCTGCTGATTCAAAAATAATGCGGCTGCCGTCCGACGAAGCGTGCCGGACGTAGAAGCCGTCAAAGTCGGTATGCCGGCGCAGATCGGTCCCCTGGGGTGTCACCGAGTACAAGTTGCCGTAGCCCTCATGGTCGGAGAGGAAGACCACCCGGCCGTCAATCCACATCGGGTCGGAGAGGTTCCCGTCAAGTTCCGGAACAAGGCGTTCAAATTCCCCGTTGCCGTCCGCATCGATCCACAGCTTCCCGGCCGTTCCACCGCGGTAGCGCTTCCACCATGCCTGTTCACGGGTCAGCATGCTGCCGATGACCATCGGGCGCTCGTCTCCGAGGACGGGTCCTTCCGCGATCGTTTCCACCGGTCCGTAGGGGAGTTTAACCGGTGCCGCACCGTCCAGAGGAACCGCGAACGCCCAGCGCAGCCGGCCATCCTCCTGCTCTACTGACGTGGTGGCAATGACCTTCCCCGCTGCGTTGAATCCCTTCATGCGGGTGCTCTGGCTGCCCCAGAAAGTCAGCTGCCGAAAGTTACCGCCGTCGACATCCGCGGTCACGATCTCCGGTGCCCCGCCCTGAACCACCTGCCAGGCCAGCCGGGTGCCGTCCGGAGAGAACTTGGGGCTGCGCGCCGGCAGCGCCATGGCGGAGACGCGCCAGGCACGTCCTCCGGTGAGCGGAGCCATCCAGACATCGTCTTCGGCCACAAAGGTGACAAGGTCGCCATGCAGATCGGGGTAACGGAGGTAAGCAGTAGGACTCATGGATCGATCCTATCTTTCCGGGGCCTTCCCGCATCTCAGGGACAGGCTGACTGCGGCAATATTCCGGCCGGAGAACGCAGCAGCGTCTGATCGATCAGGGCATTCCCGCGCCCGCTGAAGCAGCAGGGTTGTCAACGCTGAAGAGTTCGCACACGGTGTTGTAATACCGGTCCGTGCTCCCGAGGTGCTGCAGCCCAATTTTTTCGCACACCCGCCGGGAGGCTGCATTGGCGGGGTTGGTCACGGCCACAACACTGGGTAGTCCGCGGTGCAGCGCATGGTCCAGGACGGCTGCAGCGGCCTCCGGTGCATAGCCCTTTCCCCAGCTGTCCGGGTGAAAATGCCAGCCAATTTCGATGTCGCCGGAGGGCCGGCGGTCCGGACCCGAGGCAGGGATGGACTTCCACGCCAGGCGGCGATCAGCGCGAGCGCTTCATCCGAGTCCTTCATGAGCTTCGGTTGAAGGCCCAGAAAGCGTTGGACCTCCCAGCGGGAATAGAGATCCAGGACAAAGCCGGCGTCGTCGTCCGTAGAGGGACGAAGCAGCAGTCGGCGGGTTTCCAGGGTCAGCATCGCCTGAGCCTAACCGGCAAACGGGGCATCCGGAACACCGGTATCTTCCGCCGGGTGCGGCAGGGAGCTACCCGTGGCACACCATGACACCGAGCAGCGTTAGTGGCCTGAAGGACCCAGGGCTCCGTCTTTCCGCGTGGAGGCTGACGGATCCGGCTCCTTGAGTTCCACGAAAAACGCGTGCGTCTGAGTGTCGCCGATGTTCTCTCCGTAGTGCTCCTGGGCCGGAAGCCACCTGGCGGCGCCTGCCGGCAGCTCAACATCCATCTGGTCCTTGCCGGAGCTGAGGCGGCGCCGGAAGGTGCTGGCGGTGATCATCACACTGTCCGGGTGTCTGTGGACAGTGCTTCGATGTCCGGGCTCATCCCGGTATTCCAGGACGCGCACCCGGTCGTTTTCGAACACCACGGTGTAGTGGTCCGGATTGGTTTCTACTGGATCCTCGGTCATGTGTGGAAGCTTAGGACGGTCTAAGGCCGCGGACCAGAGGCATCCGCTCAGGCAGGCGGCGCCAGGATGTCCTCGATGCGCCACCCGTCTGCGGTATTAAGCATGACCAGCACAACGTCCTGGCGGGACACGGCAGCCACATTCCGGACCCTGCCGCCACCGGGTTCGCTCTCCGTGTAGCCGGATGTTGAGACCGCAGCTCTCACGCTGACCCGTCCTTCCTGCCGCGGAAGCGCAGGCCCGGCAGAGAGGACCTCCACGGCGAGACCGGACAGCACGGTGCCGGCGGCCTCCAGTTTGGCGATCTCTGCCTGATCTGTCTCCATGGCCGGCGAGCGCGGCGCATTGACGCCCTCCAGCAGATCCGCATCCGCTGCACCGAATGCCCGGGACCGCAATTCTGCGAGCGCCCGTGCGGCCGGCACCGGGTCTTCGCCGCGCACCAGTTCCCAAAGGTCTGCTTCCGTGGCCCCCGCCAGGGAAAACTCTCCGGAAGACTCAGGAGCCGCTGCCTTCGCCCCGTCGTCAGTAACGGGGCCGCCGGTGCCGGGTACTGCCGGCGCGGATCCGCTCTCGGTGCCGGCCTGCGCGTTTTCGCCGGCTTCCCCCGAGCGTTCGCCTGTGGCCGTCCCGGTCCCGTCCGATGCCGCACTCTCTTCTCCGGACGCTGCGTCCCTCCGCTGCCCCTGTTCCTTCCCCCGCCCCTGCTCCTGACCCTGCCCCGGCTCCTGCTCCTGACCCTTCCCCTGCAGTACCTCGGGCGCCGCCACCGCAACAGCCCCCAGGCCCATGGTCCCCGCCACAAGCACAGCCGCCGCGCCCAGCAGCATTACACGGGGCTGCCGGTGCTCGGCACCCCGTCCGCTGCGCCTGCGGTGTTCATGCCCCGGCTTCCGAACCCACAGCCCTAATCCGCCGCTTGTTCCCTCCCGGCTGCGGCGGGCACGGCGGGTCTGCAGCCCCGGCACAGCGGCACCGGTCTCAGCCGGCACCAGATCCAGCGGCTGCGCCGTAGCGGCGGCGAAGACCAGCCGGGCAAATTCTGTGGCATCCGGGCGGCGTTCGGGCTCCTCCTGAAGGCCGGCGTCGATCGCCTCCGCCAGCGCCGGCGGAATCTCCGGCACCAGGGCCGCCAGGGGCAGACGGCGCTCTGCCGGAGGCAGCGCGCGCCCGGTCAGGATCAGCCAGCCCACCGATGCCAGCGCGAAGACATCTCCTTCCGGAGCCGGTGCTGGTCCTGTTCCGGCTCCGAACAGCCGCGCCGTCCCAAGATCGCCCAGCAACGGCTTGCCGTTAGCGGTGAAGAGGATGTTGCCCGGCGAAACGTCTCCGTGGGAAACACCCAGGGCATGCAGGTACGACAGTGCCGACGCAATGCCCACCAAGACCGTCACTGCCTCCCCGGGCTGCAGCGGTCCCCTGGCCTTTGAGAGCCGTGCCAGCGAATCTCCGGGGGCCCACTCCATTAGCAGGCCCGGGCCCCGGTCCGTCTCCAGAACGGTATGCAGACGGAGCAGGTTTTCATGCTCAAACCGGGACAGGATGTTCAGCTCACGCCGGGTTTCAAAGGTGGATCCCGGTCCACCTGCGGCCACCGCCGAAATCTTCAGCGCCAAGCGGGCGCCGTCCGTTTCCCTGGCGGCCAGCCACACGTGCGCCGTCCGGCCCGCCCCCAGCAGCCGGTCTGCCCGGTATCCCTGTTCCAGCGCCGGCGGTGGAACGCGTCCGGGCGGTTCGTTGAACTCCATGCCCTCCGTTCTAGCCCTGATCCAGCTTTGGTGCAGAAGTTATCCACAATCCCTCCTTCGCCCGAACCAACCGGCAATCGCGGATGTGACCAACGCCATAGCCGGAACTTCCACCGCGGCAGTCTAGGCTGTCCCCATGGCTTTGGAGTTCCTGCGCATCGGTCTCGCCCCGGATTACGTGGATTATTTGGACGGCTGGGACCGACAGCGCGTCCTGCATGAGCGCGTTCTCACCGGCTCCTCTCCGGGCACTGTGCTTCTGCTGGAGCATTTCCCTGTCTACACCGCGGGCAAACGCACAGAGGAGCACGAGCGCCCGTTCGACGGCACTCCGGTGGTGGCCGTGGACCGCGGCGGCAAGCTGACCTGGCACGGTCCCGGCCAGCTGGTGGGTTATCCGATCCTTCGGCTGCCTGATCCCAGCAAGGTCTCCGACTATGTGGCCACGCTCGAAGACGCACTCATCGCGGTCCTGGCGGATTACGGCATCACCGGCGAACGTGTTGCCGGACGCTCCGGGGTCTGGGTGCGCGGCGGCGGTCCCGACCGCAAGATTGCCGCGATTGGCATCCGCGTAAACCACGGGGTCACCATGCACGGATTTGCCCTCAACTGCAGCAACGACCTCGCCCCCTACAACCAGATCATCGCCTGCGGCATCACCGATGCCGGCACCACCTCCATCTCGGCCGAGACCGGGCAAACCGTTACACCGGCCGATCTGGTGGCCCGGGTGGAACAAGAACTGTTTAACCGCCGCGAACACCTTGTCCGCGAACACCCCGTCCCGGCCACGGACACTCACCCACCGGAATCCGGCACCGCAGCCGGCCGGTCAAAAGGAGCACTCCTATGACTCTTGCCCCCGAAGGACGCCGCCTGCTGCGCATCGAACAGCGCAACGTGGCAGTACCCGTGGAACGTAAGCCCGAATGGATCAAGGCCAAGGTGGTCATCGGTCCGGAATACGTGCATTTGAAGGAGCAGGTCAAGAAGGAAGGCCTGCACACTGTGTGCGAGGAAGCCGGCTGTCCCAACATCTTCGAATGCTGGGAAGACAAGGAGGCCACCTTCCTGATCGGCGGCTCCGAGTGCACCCGTCGCTGCGACTTCTGCCAGATCGACACCGGCAAACCCTCCGCGGTGGATCTTTTTGAGCCCACCAAGGTGGCTCGATCCGTACAGAAAATGAACCTCCGCTATGCCACCGTTACCGGGGTGGCCCGCGATGACCTGGCGGATGAGGGCGTGTGGCTCTACGCCGAAACCATCCGCAAGATCCACGAACTCAACCCGGGCACCGGCGTCGAAATCCTAATTCCTGATTTCTCCGGCAAGCCCGAGCACATCGAAGCTATCTGCGCCGCCCGCCCAGAGGTGTTCGCCCATAACGTTGAGACAGTGCCCCGGCTGTTCAAACGGATCCGCCCCGCTTTCCGTTACGAACGCTCCCTGGATGTCATCACCCAGGGCCAGAAGCTGGGCATGGTCACCAAATCGAACCTCATCCTGGGCATGGGTGAAACGCGCGAGGAGATCTCCGGAGCGCTGCGGGACCTGCACGACGCCGGCTGTGACCTGATCACGATCACCCAGTACCTGCGCCCCAGCGAGCGGCACCTGCCGGTGGACCGGTGGGTTAAGCCCCAGGAATTCGTGGAGCTCAGCGATGAGGCCACTGCCCTGGGTTTCCTCGGGGTTATGAGCGGGCCGCTGGTGCGCTCCTCATACCGGGCCGGGCGGCTTTGGGCCGGAGCCATGCGCCGGAAGGGCCTGGAGCTGCCGCCGCAGCTGGCTCACATCGAGGATTCCGGCTCCACCCTGCAGGAGGCTTCCTCCATTCTGGCCCGCCGCTGATTGACACTCTGCCGCCGGCCCGCTCAGGGGCGGCGGCCTGGTGTACGCCTGCCGCGAACCCCCGCAGCGGGAACCGCGGCATTCCGGGATTTCCCTCGGCGGGGCCGGACAGACCGGGCGCAGAGATCACGTAGAATTGAACCACTATGGCCAAAAGCACAGATTCCGACGCACCTAAGAGCGCCCGCCGCGGTCTCTTTTCCCGCAAGCCCAAAGCGGAGAAGAAGAAAAAAGGCCCGGGCCGCATGAAGCAGATCGCCGACGTCTTCAAGATGACGCGGCGCAATGATCCCAACCTGGTGTGGGTGATGGCAGGCGCGTTCCTGGGCATCATCGCCGTCGGGCTGTTGATCGGTCTGCTGATCAATAACTGGATCACGATGCTCATCATCGCGATTCCGCTGGGCCTGCTGGCCGCCGTTTTCATTCTGTCCCGCCGTGCCGAACGCGCAGCGTTCACGCAGATTGAGGGTCAGGCCGGTGCCTCGGGCGCGGCGCTGAGCATCCTGCGCCGGGGATGGATCCTGGAAGAGCAGCCCGTTGCGATCAACCCCCGCAGCCAGGAAGCGGTGTTCCGCGCCATCGGGCGCCCCGGCATCGTCCTGGTCACCGAGGGTTCCCCCGGACGTGCCAAGGCCCTGGCCGACGGCGAACGCCGCCGCATGAACCGCATTGCACCGAACGTTCCCGTGCACGTTATCCAGACCGGCCGCGGCGAGAACCTCACGCCCCTGTCTCAGGTAGCTAAGAAGGCCAAGAAGCTTCCCAAGGCCCTGACCAAGCAGGAAGTCCAGGCCGTCAACAAGCGCCTGGCTGCTCTGGGCACGCGCCTGCCGATCCCCAAGGGCATTGACCCGTACAAGGCCCGCCCGGATCGCAAGGCCTCCCGCGGACGCTAGGGCCTCACCCGCAAACCACTGACGCTTCCAGCGCCACCACACAGGAAGGGCCCCTCTTTTGAGGGGCCCTTCCTGTGTTCGCTTATGGGTGCTGTGTTCACTGATCGATGCGCAAGAACGTCCTAGTGCTTGACCTTCACAAGGACAGTGTCCATGGCGCGGTCATGCAGGCCACGCTGGTCTTCGTCGAAGACGACGGCCGGAATCACCACGCACAGCAGGAGCGTGCGGACGACGGCGGCCAGAGGGCCGGCGGGCCTGCCGTCCAGCTTCTGGACCTGAAGGCTAAAGGCGCGGTGGCCGATGCTGTAGCCCAGCAGCGAAACGAGCACAATCTGCTCCACTGCGAAGATGGCCAGGACAGCGGTGGAAGAGCCGTCAAAAAACGCGTACCCGATCACCGAGGCGAGGGCCCAGTCAATGATGATGGCCCCCAGGCGGGGCCCCACGCGTCCAATGCTGCCCGGGCCCACCTTGGGGCGGCCGAGGCGTTTGCCCGGCCAGGAATTCTCATCGGAGGGAGGGCCTTCCAGCCACGAACCTAAGCTTCTTCTATCAACCACTGTTTAAGACTACCCGGCCTGTGTGAAGCTGCGGACGCAACGTCAGATCCCTCTGTTGCCCAGTTCACGCTAGGGTAGAGGAGAGACTTCGGTTTGTGTAACGTGCCTGAAACACGGCTGTCACGGGTGGGAAATTTGCTGCCCCTACAGTTCTAAGGAGTTGACAGGGAGCCGTTTCCAGCCCGCTGCAGGTCAGGCTGTGCAGCCCGAAGTCATCCACTCAAATCGTGTAAAAGGAGCAAAGTACCGATGTTCAAAACTGCGGACGAAGTCCTCAAGTTCATCGCTGACGAAGATGTGAAGTTCGTCGACATCCGATTCACCGACCTCCCCGGAGTGCAGCAGCACTTCAACGTGCCGGCAAAATCTGTTGACGCCGACTTCTTCATCAACGGGCAGCTCTTCGACGGTTCTTCCATCCGCGGATTCCAGGGCATCGCCGAATCCGACATGCAGCTGATCCCGGACGTCACCACCGCGTTCCTGGATCCGTTCCGTATCGAGAAGACCCTGGCCCTGAACTTCTCCATCGTCAACCCGCGCACCGGCGAGCCGTACCACCGCGATCCGCGCGGCGTGGCCGAGCGCGCCGAGGCCTACCTCGCCTCCACCGGCATTGCCGACACTGCGTACTTTGCTTCCGAAGCCGAGTTCTTTGTCTTCGACAACGTCCAGTACGAGTCTTCCCCCCAGGGCAGCTTCTACAAGGTTGACTCCATTGAGGCTCCCTGGAACAGCGGCCGCGAAGAAGAGGGCGGCAACCTTGGCAACAAGACGCCGTTCAAGGGCGGCTACTTCCCGGTAGCCCCGGTGGACAAGCAGGCAGACCTGCGCGACGCCATCTGCGTCGAGCTGGACAACGCCGGCCTTGAGGTTGAGCGCGCCCACCACGAGGTTGGCGGCGCCGGCCAGGCCGAGATCAACTACAAGTTCACTACCCTGACGCACGCTGCGGATGATCTGCTGAAGTTCAAGTACATCGTCAAGAACGTCTCCGATGCCTGGGGCAAGTCGGCAACATTCATGCCCAAGCCCATCTTTGGTGACAACGGCTCGGGCATGCACTGCCACCAGTCGCTCTGGAACGGCTCCGCTCCCCTCTTCTACGACGAGAAGGGCTACGCCGGCCTGTCCGACGTTGCACGCTGGTACATCGGCGGCCTGCTCAAGCATGCTTCCGCGGTCCTGGCCTTCACCAACCCGACGGTCAACTCCTACCGCCGCCTGGTCAAGGGCTTCGAAGCTCCGGTGAACATGGTGTACTCGCAAGGCAACCGCTCCGCCGGTATCCGCATCCCGATCACCGGGTCCAACCCGAAGGCCAAGCGCATCGAATTCCGTGCGCCGGATGCTTCTTCCAACCCGTACCTGGCCTTCGCTGCCCAGCTGATGGCCGGCCTGGACGGCATCAAGAACCGCATCGAGCCCGCTGATCCGATCGACAAGGACCTCTACGAGCTTCCGCCCGAAGAGGCCCGCGGCATCCAGCTGGCACCGGGCTCCCTGGAAGAGGCACTGGACGCCTTGGAGAACGACAATGAGTTCCTCCAGGCCGGCGGTGTGTTCACCCAGGACCTGATTGACACCTGGATCGAGTACAAGCGCGAATACGAAATCAAGCCGCTGCTGCTGCGCCCGAACCCCTACGAGTTTGAGCTCTACTACGGCTGCTAGGCCCTAGTATCCGCAGCGGTTCGACCGCAGACGAGCCCGCACATCCCCGCCGATCACCGGCCGGATGTGCGGGCTCTTCTTTTGCCGCACCAACTCCCCCGCGAGATGGCACTATGTGCTCTTCTCAGCGCTCAGACGTGCACCTTGTGCCATCTCGGGGTTAGGTGATCTTGCTGCGGAATTTGGTGATCCCCAGGGCGTAGCTCAGGACCAGGACCGTCAGGAGCCAGGCGAGGGCAACCCAGATCCCGGAGCCGACGGGCTGCTGCGCAAACAGGGCCCGGATGGTGTCCACCACTGAGGTGACCGGCTGATTCTCCGCAAACCACGCGACCGGCGCCGGCATTGTGCTGGTGGGAACAAAGGCCGAACTGATAAACGGCAGGAAAATCAGTGGGTAGCTGAACGCGCTGGCGCCGTCAATGGTCTTTGCGCAAAGCCCGGCGAGCACGGCAATCCAGGTGAGCGCCAGCGTGAACAGGACCAGAATTCCGCCCACCGTGAGCCAGGCGGCTACGGAGGCGCCGGTCCGGAAGCCCATAAGCAGGGCAACACCAACAACGACGGCGATGGAGACAAGGTTCGCGGCCAGGGACGTCAGCACATGGGCCCAGAGCACGCTGGATCTCGCGATCGGCATGGAGGTGAATCGTTCGAAGATGCCGCTGCGGAGGTCAAGGAAAAGCCGGTAGGCGGTGTAGGCGACGCCTGAGGCGATGGTGATCAGCAGGATGCCGGGCAGCATGTAGCTGAGATAGGACTCATCGGATCCGGTGTTGATGGCTCCCCCGAAGACGTAAACGAACAGCACCATCAGCGCGATCGGAGTGAGAACGGTGGTGACGATCGTGTCCGGGCTGCGCAGAATATGACGCAGTGACCGTCCGGTCAGCGCCCGGGTGTTGGCTAGTGCCTGTGTGCTCATGGCAGTTCCTCTCCGCCAGGCATGTTGCCGCCGGGGCGGAGCCCCTTCCCGGCCCCTCCGCTGCTGCCGGCGATGAGCGCCAGGAACACGTCTTCGAGGGTGGGCTGCTTCTCGATGTATTCGACCCTCACCGGCGGGAGCAGCGCCCTCAGCTCAGCGAGGGTGCCGTTTTGGATGATCACGCCCTGATGCAGGATAGCAATGCGGTCGGCCAGTTGTTCAGCCTCGTCAAGGTATTGCGTGGTCAGCAGTACGGTAATGCCGCCGCCGGCGAGCGTCCTGATGGTTTCCCACACTTCGATCCGTGCCTGGGGGTCCAGACCGGTGGTCGGCTCGTCCAGGAAGACAACCGGCGGGTTGTCGATCAGGCTCATGGCGATGTCCAGCCGCCGGCGCATTCCACCCGAGTAGGCGGAGGCCTTTCGCTTGCCTGCTTCAGTGAGGGAAAACCGGGTGAGGAGGCGGTCAGCGGTCCCCTTCGGGTCCTTTTGCCGGCGCAGCCTGGCGATCAGAATGAGGTTCTCCCGGCCGGTGAGCACGTCGTCGATCGCCGCAAACTGGCCGGTGAGGCTGATGGACGTGCGCACCTGGGCGGCTTGGGTGCCAACGTCGAAGCCGCAAACCGCAGCACTGCCGGCGTCGGCTTTCAACGTTGTTGCCAGGATCCGCACCAGAGTCGTCTTGCCCGCACCGTTGGATCCGAGCAGCGCGACAACGCTCCCCGCAGCCACCTCCAGGTCAATGCCCTGCAGAACCCGCAGGTCCTTGAAGGACTTCTCAAGCCCGCGAACCCGGATGGCGGGGGCTGAGGCTGGGTTTGCTGTCATGGTCCGATGCTCCAATCGAGGCGTCTACACTTGGTCGACGGCCTCGCTGATGGCGTCGTTCAGGCGCCGGCGTTCCTTGTTGATCCATTGGCCGTCCGTGTAGTTCTGGAGGAAGGCCTCGGCAAACTCCACCGGGTCTTCTCCGACTACTGCGCGGATGGGAGTTGCGTCCACGGCTGCCCGTTCAATCAGATCCGCTAGGTCTTCGAGCATCTGCATGAGGACATCCCCCTTGACGATCGAGCCGGCATACATCAGGTACCGCTCCAGTGCGTCAATTGCCGTGCGATAGGCGGGAGGCAGCTGGTCCTTGCGGGCTTTGTACTGCCGCCAGCGCTTTTTGTCTTCGAATGAGCCGGTCACCTGCTCGATCCATTTGGCGGCCATGGTTACGTCCCTTCTTCCTGTGCTCGGTCAGCCTCTCGGCGGAGCTGTTCAAGGCGGTCTGCCAGAAACCCCCAGGATCCCCAAAAATCCTCGAGATACTCCCGGCCCGGAGTATTCAGTGAGTAGACCTTGCGGGGCGGTCCCTTTTCTGACGGGACCTTCTCCACGTCGACGAGGCCGCGCCGTTCGATCCGAACCAGCAGGGCATAAACGGTGCCCTCAACGATGTCCGCGAATCCCTGCTCCCGCAGCCGGGCCGTAATCTCGTAGCCGTACGCCGGGCGCACGGCCAAGAGTGCCAGGACGATGCCTTCCAAGGTGCCTTTGAGCATCTCGGTCATCTGTTTACCCACGGACTGCCCCTGTAGTTGTTTTTCCTGGTACTTTGGTGCTGCTAGTACTTGGTGTTGCTAGCTACCAGTACATAGTAACACCGAATAGTGACGACACAAGAGGTCCCCGGACAGGGAAGACAGCCACCACATGATGAACAACGCCAAAGACGCCGGTGTTGGGCAGTCAGCCGATCAGGGGCGATGAGTAGTAGTGGCGGTTAGTAGTAGTAGTAGGGGCTGGAGAAGACCGCAATGGTTACCAAAAGCGACAACAGCGAGAAAACAATGCCCAGAACCAGGCCGATAATGCCGAACACCTTGTACCTGGGCGCACGGCCCATTTGCCTGGCAAGCCCAATGCCGGAGAAGACAATAGCGGCAAGGCAGATGGCCGTGCCGAAGACCGGAATGAAGAAGAGAAAGAAGCCTACAAGCCCGAGGACGAACCCGGTGAGGGCAAGGGGATTGGATCGCAGCGCCGGCGGCTGGTAACCGGGAAAGGAGTGATACCCGGGGTAGGGCGGATAGGCGGACGGTGAGCCCGGATAGCCCTGCCGGTAGCTGTCGCCCGGCGTTTGGTAACCGGAATAGCCCTGCTGATACGCCTGTTGACCGGGATAGTCGGTCGATGCGGGTTGGGACAGTGGTGCGGGCTGGGACAGCGGCGCGTGGCCCTGGGCAGGGGCATCAAGCCCGGGCCGGCCCTGGGCATGGTCCGCGTCCGGCTCTGTGGCCGATGGCGGCATACTGCCGGCCAGCGGCATCGTATAGGTGGTCCACTCCCGGCCGTCCCACCATTTTTGCTGGTCGGGATTGACCGGATCTTGATACCAGCCGGGCAACGGCGTACTCATGGGTGTCTCCAGAGAGGGAAGGCAACGGGCGCTGCGCGCACTTGCGGACGGTTCCTAGACCAACCGTAACCGATCGCGCGCACGCCCGCATAACACCGTGCACACCGGCTGCCGCAGGTCAGGGCTCAAGTTGGGAGCTGACCGAGGTGTCGGCCTGCGAGTGGTTCAGCATGCTGATTTCTACTGCTGATACCCCTCCGGCCACGAGGGCGCAGCCAACGGCAATGGCAGTCAGTTGTGCAGTTACGGATGAGTTTGTCCTGCGGCGGGTCTTTTCGACGTGCTTCAGCATGGATGGAGCTCCAATCAATTGGTGGTGGCATTCCTTGGTAGCTGCTTTCCGGCCGGCATGAAAGCGCACGGCTGCGGCGTCATTGCGCCGGGCGGGGAATGCGGATCCTGCTCCTGCCGGGAAGGCAGTGCGGCTGCTGCAGTGCAGTCTTTGACACGCAGCGTGAACGCTGCGGTGCAGGGCGGCGTCTGTTCGGCATTAAACCGATGCGCCGCAACTCCTGCTCCCTTTAAGAATAGAAGCCGCCGGCCTCATCCTCAACGTGGGTTTCCTCACGGTACAACAGGTATGAAACGACGACGGCGGCCGTCCCCGTGAAGGGAACAGCCGCCGTTGTGGTGGTGAAGCGTTAGAGTACCTTGGCCAGGAAGTCCTGCAGCCGCGGCTGGGTGGGGTTCGAGAAGAGGGTCTCGGGGACGCCCTCCTCCACAATGTGGCCGTCAGCCATGAAGATCACACGGTCCGCCACTTCGCGGGCAAAGCCCATTTCATGGGTGACCACCACCATGGTCATTCCGGCCTTGGCCAGGTCGCGGATAACCTGCAGGACCTCGCCAACCATTTCCGGGTCAAGGGCGGAGGTCGCTTCGTCGAAGAGCATGATGTCCGGCGCCATGGCCAGCGCACGGGCAATCGCCACGCGCTGCTTCTGGCCGCCCGAGAGCTGCGCGGGACGGGCGTCAGCCTTATCCGCCAGACCCACCTGCTCCAGGAGGCGCAGGGCGTTGGCCTTTACCTCGGACTTGGAACCCTTTTTCAGCTCCAGCGGCGCCAGCATGACGTTCTGGAGCACGCTCATGTGCGGAAAGAGGTTGAAGTGCTGGAACACCATGCCGATGTTCTGCCGGACCTTGTTCAGGTCAACCTTGGGATCAGTCAGGCTGAAGCCGTTGACCTCCACCTCCCCGGCCGTGATGTCCTCGAGCTTGTTCAGGCAGCGCAGGAACGTGGACTTGCCCGAACCTGACGGGCCAATGACACAAACCACCTCGCCTTCGGCTACGGAGACGTCAAGGCCCTTGAGAACTTCGTTGGAGCCGTAGGACTTACGCAGGCCGCGCGTTTCGATCTTGCTCACTTGTTAAACCTCTTATCCAGAACATCCGCCAGCTTGGTCAGCAGCGTGATGACGATGAAGTACAGGGCGCCCACGATCAGCAGCACCTCCGCGGTGCGGAAGTTCACAGCGTAGATCTGCTGGGCCTGGTAGGTAAGTTCGGCAAAGCCGATCACGGCCAGCAGCGACGTGTCCTTCAAGGTAATGACGAATTGGTTGATGAAGGAGGGTGTCATGATCTTCACGGCCTGCGGAATGATGACCTTCTGCATGGTCTTTCCGTAGCCCAGGCCCAGGCTGCGGGCAGCCTCCATCTGGCCCGGATCCACAGACTGGATTCCGCCGCGGACAATTTCGGTCATGTAGGCGCCGGCGTTCAGCGAGAGCGTCAGCACGCCCGCGGTGAGCACGTCCACCGGCTGGCCAATGAGCTGCGGCAGGCCGAAGTAGAAGAAGAATGCCTGCACCAGCACCGGGGTGCCGCGGAAGATGCTCACATATGTAGTGGCAATGCCGCGCAGCACCACATTATGGCTGACCTTGAAGAACCCGAAGAGCACGCCGAGCACCAGGGCAAAGATCAGGGACATGGCGGTGGCGAGCAGCGTCAGGCCCATGCCCTTGGCGAAGGCCGGGGCGTTCTCGGTCAGCAGCGACCAGAAGCTGGAATCCGTGGCGCCGGCCTCCAGGTAGCGGTCCATGACCTCGTCGTACTCTCCGCTGTCCTTCAGCTCGGCCAGGCCTGAGTTGAAGGCGGCCAGCAGTTCGGGATTGGTTCCCTTGTTGACGGCGAAGCCGTAAGAGGAACCAACCTCCTTCTCCGTGACGGTCTTCAGACCGTTGCCGGATTTGATGCCGTACGCCAGCACCGGGTAGTCATCAAAGACCGCTACGGATCCGCCGGACTTGACGTCGTCGTACATCTGCGCGGACTGCGCAAACGCCACCACACTGAAGCCGTATTGGTCCTTGATCGACTCAGCGAAGGCCTGGCCCTCAGTGCCGGTCTTGACCGCTACGCGCTTCCCGGCGAGATCGTCGTAACCGGTGATGTCGCCGTCGTTCTCCGCGACGGCCATCTGGATGCCGGATTCGAAGTATGGGTCGGAGAAGTCGAAGGTCTTCTGACGTTCCTCCGTGATGGACATGCCGGCGATGACGCCGTCCACCTGGTTGGACTGCAGCGCCTGCAGCGCGGCATCAAAGCCGAGGGAGCGGATGTCAACGCTGAAGCCCTCCTCCTCGGCAATGGAATTGAGCAGGTCCATGTCGATGCCCACAAGCTCGCCGTCCTGGCGGAACTCGAAGGGAGCAAAGGTGGTGTCGGTGCCGACGGAGAAACTCTCGCCCTCAGCGATCTTAGGCGATTCTGCGGCGAATGCCCCGGTTGCGGGGACGCCAAGGAGCAGTGCGATGGCCGCGGTCGCCGCTATGAACCGGGCGGCGAGCTTAGCCGGGCCTCGACGGGCCCGTTTGCCAGTTTGCAAGGTGAAAACGTCTCCTAGATGTTCCGGAACGGCACAAAAATGCCGATAATGCCTCATAGAGCCTACCGAGCGTGAGGCTCAGGAACTAACCGAGAGGGCCGGGGCAGGGATCAGCGCAGGATCAACCTGGCATCGGCAACGGGGTCAGTGGGTGTGGTAACCGTAGAACCAGCGCTCGAAAACAGCCCTTGATCGGCGCGTTATCCGCAGATAATCCTCTTCCAAAACGCCGCCCTGACCGGCACCGTAACCGCACCAGCGGGCCACGGCCTCCAGCTCCTGACGTGAGGAAGGCAACACATCCGGGTTCCTTCCGCCACGGATGACATTGGCGCTGCGGATGCGGCTGGCCAACAGCCAGGCCTCGCGCAGGATGGCGGCGTCCGCCTCCGGAATCAGCTCCGCCGACGCAAGGGCATCCAGTGCCGGGAGCGTGGACGTGGTGCGGAGTTCCGGGTAGGCGCCGGCATGTTCGAGCTGGAGCAGCTGCACCAGCCATTCAACGTCGCTGAGCGCGCCGCGTCCGAGCTTGAGCTGCCGGGAAGGGTCTGCGCCGCGGGGCAGGCGCTCGTTCTCCACCCGTGCCTTGATCCGACGGATCTCCAGGATGTCCTGCTCGCTGACCCCGGCGGAATAGCGGATGGGATTGATCAGGTCAATGAAATCGGCGGCCAGGTCATCGCTTCCGGCCATGGGACGGGCACGAAGCAGCGCCTGCGCCTCCCAGATCAACGACCAGCGGCTGTAGTACTCGCGGTAGGAGCCAAGGCTGCGGACCAGCGGGCCGTTGCGTCCTTCCGGGCGTAGGCCGGCGTCCAGCACCAGCACTCTTTCGGCCAGGATTGCCGGGGTGCAGGGCTGCTGCAACAGGGCGGAAAGCTGACCCACAATGCGTTCGGCCTGGGACTGGGCGGCGCCGGGATCCGCGCCGGGCAGGGCACGGTGGACATAGAGGACGTCGGCGTCGGAACCGTAGCCGATCTCCCGCCCGCCCTGCCGTCCCATGGCCACCACCAGCATCTCGGTGAGCCGTTCTTCGCCGCTGAAAACCTCCCCCTCAGCGACGTGCAGTGCACCCAGGACCGCTGCCCGGTCCGTGTCGGCCAGCGCCAGCCCCACTTGCTCCTGTGAGAGCAGCCCGGCACTGTCCGCCAGGGCGATCCGCAGCATTTCCCGTCGGCGGATGAGCCGGATCAGGCGCATGGCCTCGCGCGGATTGGGATGGCGGGACATCTTGGACCGGATTTCCTGCCACTGGGCGTCAAAGGTCATCGGCACCAGGTCTTTGTCCGTATCCAGCCAGGCGGTGGCCTCCGGAGAGACCTCCAACAGGTCGGTGATGAACCGGCTCGAGGACAGAATAGAGCACAGCCGCTCCCCCGCCGCCGAGGAGTCCCGGAGCATGCCCAGATACCAGTGCGTCTCCCCCAGCGACTCGCTGAGCCGCCGGAAGCCCAGCAGACCGGCGTCTGGATCCACGCCGTTCGCCAGCCAACCCAGCAGCACCGGCAAAAGCTGGCGCTGCAGGGCGGCCCGACGGCTGATTCCGGTGGTCAGTGCCTCGATGTGCCGCATCGCACCCTTCGGATCCGCATATCCCAGCGCAGCCAGCCGGGCCTGCGCGGCCGCCGGCGAGAGCTTGACCTCGTCCACGCTGAGGTTGGATGCGGTGTTCAGCAGCGGCCGGTAGAAAATACTCTCGTGCAGCCGGCGGACCAGCCGCTTGGTCCGCTGCCAGGTGTCGGTGAGCCGTTCGGCGGTGGGGCGGCCTACGGCAAGGGAGCCGACGGAGGCCTTGGCAAGTGCCCGCAGGGCCGGTTCGGTGTCCGGCATCAGGTGTGTGCGGCGCATGTGTACCAGCTGGATGCGGTGCTCCAGGACGCGCAGGTAACGGTAAGCCGCGTCCAGGTCCACTGCATCGGTGCGGCCAATGTAGCCGCCCTCGCTCAGGGCGGCGATGGCCGCCGTCGTGCCGCGGACCCGCAGCGATTCATCGGTGCGTCCGTGCACCAGCTGCAGGAGCTGGACGGTGAATTCGACGTCGCGCAGTCCTCCGCTGCCCAGCTTCAGCTGCCGCGCCGCCTCGTGGGCGGGGATGTTGTCAGTGACCCGACGGCGCATCGCCTGTACCGACTCCACGAAACCCTCGCGTTCGGTGCTGGACCAGATCAGCGGGGCCACTGCCTCCTCGTAACGGCGGCCAAGGTCCGGATCCCCGGCTGCGGCGCGGGCCTTGAGCAGGGCCTGGAACTCCCAGGTGTGCGCCCAGCGCGAGTAGTAGCTCAGATGTGAGTCCAGGGTACGCACCAGGGGCCCGTCCTTGCCCTCGGGCCGCAGGTTGGTGTCCACTTCCCACAGCGCGGGTTCCGGGGCGGACGCGTTGATCGCGCGGGAGATCCCCGCGGCCAGCGCAGTACCGATCCGGGACGCGAGCGTCTCATCGAGTCCCGCTGCCTCCATCACATAGATGACGTCGACGTCGGAAATATAGTTCAGCTCCCGTGCTCCGCACTTACCCATGGCAATCACGGCCAGCCGCACCCGGGAAATGTCCTCCGCCGGGTAACTGGCAGCCAGTTCCGCGCGGGAGACCGCCAGCGCGGCGTCCAGGGCGGCACCGGCCAGATCTGCGAGCTCACGGCCGACGGCGGGCAGCACGTCGGTGGGCGAGGCTGCGCCGAGGTCCCGCACGGCCAGGTCCAGCAGGTGCCGGCGGTAGCGGGCCCGAAGCGCCACATAGGCCTCGGTGCCGGTCAGTCCGGCCACCGGAGCGTCTCCGGTGCCGGCCTTGACGGATTCCAGCAGCGAGGCACGGAGGATGTCCCCGGGAACCTCCGCCGGCTCTGCCCGCAGCGGAGACCGCAGGCTGTCCGCAGCCTCCGGGTGGCGCATCAGAAATTCGGCCAGCGCCTCCGAGGAGCCGAGCAGCCTGAACAGAGCTTCGCTTTCCTCTTCGCCTCCCTGAACCAGCTCCCGCAGCGAGGGAACGCGGTCCAGCAGCCGGACGAGCGACTGCAGGGCCAAATCTGGATCAGCAGCCTGCAGGAAGCCGGTGAACAGCGCCGCTTCCCCCAGTCCCTCCAGCTCGGGGGCCTGCAGGAAGCGGCTGCTCTTCTCCAGATCGGTGAAGCCTGCTGCAATTAGCCGGCGGGTGAGACTCATCGGAGGTCCTCCATATTGCTCATGACCGGCATGTCAGGAAAAGCCCTAAAGAATGCCCAGGTTTTTTCGCAGTTCAAACTGGGTGACGTGCTGGCGGTACTCATTCCACTCGGCACGTTTGTTGCGCAGGAAGTTCTCAAAGACCTGCTCACCCAGGATGTCCGCCACCAGTTCGGACTCCTCCATGGCGCGGACGGCGTCATGCAGGGATGCCGGCAGCGGGTCCAGACCCATTGCCCGGCGTTCGGCTACCGAGAGGCTCTCGATGTCGTCCTCGGCGCCGGCGGGAAGCTCGTACCCCTCTTCGATACCCTTCAGGCCCGCGCCCAGCAGGACGGCGTAGGAGAGGTAGGGGTTGGCTGCGGAGTCGATGCCGCGGTATTCGATGCGTGCCGACTGGCCCTTGCCCGGCTTGTACAGCGGCACGCGGACCAGTGCGGAGCGGTTGTTGTGTCCCCAGGAGACATAGCTGGGGGCCTCACCGCCGCCCCAGAGGCGCTTGTAGGAGTTCACGAACTGGTTGGTGACCGCAGTGAATTCCGGAGCGTGGCGCAGGATGCCGGCGATGAACTGCCGGGCGGTCTTCGAGAGCTGGTACTGGGCACCGGCTTCGAAGAAGGCGTTGGTATCCCCCTCGAACAGGGACAGGTGCGTGTGCATACCCGAACCGGGGTGCTCGGAGAAGGGCTTGGGCATGAACGTGGCATAACAGTTGGTAGTCAAAGCCACTTCCTTGACCACGGTCCGGAACGTCATGATGTTGTCCGCGGTCTGCAGCGCATCCGCGTACCGCAGGTCGATCTCGTTCTGGCCGGGGCCGGCCTCGTGGTGGCTGAACTCCACCGAAATCCCCACTGCTTCGAGCATGGACACCGCGGTGCGGCGGAAGTCCTGGGCGACACCGCCGGGAACATGGTCAAAGTAGCCGGCACGGTCCACGGGGACGGGTTCGCCGTCGGGGCCCAGCTCATCGGATTTCAGCAGGTAGAACTCAATCTCCGGGTGCGTGTAGCAGGTGAAGCCCATGTCTGCGGCTTTGGCCAGCTGGCGCTTGAGGACGTTGCGCGGATCCGCGGCGGAAGGCTGGCCGTCGGGGGTGAGCACGTCGCAGAACATGCGGGAGGTCTGCTCGGAATCGCCGCGCCAGGGCAGGATCTGGAAGGTGGAGGGGTCCGGCTGGGCCAGCATGTCGGATTCAAAAACCCGGGCCAGGCCCTCAATGGAGGAACCGTCAAAGCCCAGGCCTTCCTCAAACGCGCCTTCCACCTCGGCCGGCGCCAGTGCCACGGACTTCAGCGTGCCCACCACATCGGTAAACCACAACCGCACAAACCGGACGTCTCGCTCTTCAATGGTGCGCAAAACGAATTCCTGCTGGCGGTTCATCCCTACCCTCTTTCGTCAGACGGTGGGACGGCCCGGATCCTCCGGCGCCGCCCCAGTGTTACAAGCCTGAGTTCACTCTACCCATCCCGGCGCCGTTTGCCGCCGTCGGGCCCGGCGGCCGGCCCTGCGTTACGGCGCATGCCGGCAGGTTGCGGGAGGAGGTCCGCAGCCGGGAGTGTTTTTAGTACGCTCAGGACATGACCGACGCCGAACAGCCCGCCCCGTACGCCGCCGCATCCGCCGGGTCCGCAGTTCCGCAGAAACCAGCGGGACCGCGCCGTATCCGCATCCCGCACCTGCAGCAGATCAAGGACGCCGGCGAGCATTTCGCAATGCTGACGGCCTATGACCAGTACACGGCCGCCATCTTCGATGAGGCGGGTATTGAAGTGCTGCTGGTGGGCGATTCGGCGGCCAATAATGTCATGGGCCACGCCACCACGCTGCCCATCACGCTGGATGAAATGCTCGTGTTTGCGCGGTCCGTGTCGGCCGGAGCCAGTCGCGCCCTAGTGGTGTGCGACCTGCCCTTCGGGTCCTACGAGGTCTCCCCCGCCCAGGCCGTGGAGTCCTCGATCCGACTGTTGAAGGAAGGCCTGGTGCACGCCGTGAAGATGGAGGGCGGAGCGCATTACGCACCTCATGTCCGTGCCCTGGCGGCGGCAGGGATACCGGTGATGGCCCATGTGGGCTTCACCCCGCAGAGTGAGCACGCCTTGGGCGGCTACCGGGTGCAGGGCCGCGGTGACGCCCGGCAGGCAGTGCTCGACGACGCCGTTACCCTGGCCGAGGCGGGTGCATTCTGCGTCCTGATGGAAATGGTCCCGGCGGATGTCGCCGCCGAGGTTGATGCCGCCGTGGGCGTTCCCACCATCGGCATCGGCGCCGGAAACGCCACCACCGGGCAGGTGCTCGTGTGGCAGGACATGGCCGGCCTGCGCGGCGGGAAACAGCCACGGTTCGTCAAGGCATTCGCAGACGTCCGCTCTGTGCTGGCCACGGCGGCCCGAAGCTACGCCGATGAAGTCCGCAGCGGCACCTTTCCCGGGCCGGAACACAGCTTTTAGCGCCGGCCCCGGGAAACTCCTCCGACGGCGTTACCGGCACATCTACCAGTTGCGGTTTTCTTCGTCCTCTTTGTCCCAGGCTTCGTTGCGCTGCTGCACCTTCAACAGGGCGGACTCGGCCTCCTCCCGGGACTTGTAGGGACCCAACAGTTTGGTCCAGTCGGATTGGGGGCCCTTTTCGACCTCGTGCGTGACGACGTTGAACCAGTACTCGGTCATGCGTGAATCTCCTTAGACAGTGTGGCTCTGATCAAACCAACGGAACGGCCCCAAAAAACGTTTCCGAAGCCCCGGCGGGGGCATCCGAGTGCCACGGCACAGGCCGTGCGGCGATAAGATCGATGGTATGCCCCACACTCTTGCCACTGCACCCCTTGGCCGTCTTACCCCGGGAACCGTAAGCCCGCGGCTGAAAGTCCCCGCATCAATTCCGCGTCCGGAATACGTGGATAAGGACGCTCCGGCCCAGTTCACCGGATCCGAGGTCAAGACCCCGGAAACCATCGAGAAAATCCGGGCAGCCTCCAAGATTGCCGCCCAGGCCATCGTGGAGGTCGGCAAGCACATTGCTCCCGGCGTCACCACCGATGAGCTGGACCGCATTGGCCACGAGTTCCTGTTGGACCACCATGCCTATCCTTCGACCCTGGGTTACCGCGGCTTCCCCAAGTCCCTGTGCTCCTCGGTCAACGAGGTCATCTGCCACGGCATCCCGGACACCACGGTGCTCCAGGACGGCGACATCATCAACATTGACATCACCGCCTACCTCAACGGCGTACACGGTGACACCAACTTCACGTTCCTCGTGGGCGACGTGGACGAAGAGTCCCGCCTGCTCGTGGAGCGCACGCGGGAGTCCCTGCGCCGTGCCATCAAGGCAGTGATGCCGGGACGTGAAATCAACGTGATCGGCCGTATCATCGAGTCCTACGCCAAGCGTTTTGGCTACGGAGTAGTCCGCGACTTTACCGGCCACGGCGTGGGGGAAGCTTTCCACACCGGGCTGATCATTCCGCACTATGACGCCGCGCCGGCCTACAGCCGTCTCATCGAGCCGGGAATGGTGTTTACCATTGAGCCTATGCTCACACTCGGCACCATTGAGTGGGACATGTGGGATGACAATTGGACAGTCCTCACCAAGGACCGTAAACGCACCGCCCAGTTTGAGCACACGCTGCTCGTGACGGACACCGGCGCCGAAGTTCTGACCCTTCCCTAGCAGCGTCCACGACACGAGACAGACCTACACCTGGAGAACCATGGCGAAGAAGCACAAGAGCAAGCACGGCGACGGTAATGCTGTCATCGGCATCGATATTGGCGGCACCGGCATCAAGGGCGGCATTGTCGACCTGTCCAAGGGCAAGCTCATCGGTGACCGGTTCCGCATCCCCACCCCGCAGCCGGCAACCCCCGAAGCGGTGGCCGGCGTCGTCGGGCAGATCGTTGCCGAGCTCTCCGCCCGGCCGGAGGGGCCCGACCCGGAAGTTCCCATTGGCGTTACCTTCCCGGCCATCATCTCCCACGGCGTGGCCCGCTCCGCCGCCAACGTGGACAAGAGCTGGGTGGACACGGATGTTGATGCGCTGCTCACTAAGGCGCTGAACCGCGAGGTCCAGGTCATGAATGATGCCGACGCCGCCGGGCTGGCAGAGGCGCGCTACGGCGCCGGGCGCGGCGTCGAAGGCACCGTCCTTGTCATCACTCTGGGCACCGGCATTGGCTCGGCCCTGATTTCCAACGGCCAGCTGGTGCCTAACGCTGAGCTGGGCCACCTGGAGATCGACGGCGTGGACGCGGAAACGCGCGCGTCAGCCACGGCACGCGAACGGGATGACATCAGCTGGGAAGAATACGCGCAGCGCCTGCAGCGGTACTTCTCCCACGTCGAGTTCCTGTTCTCCCCGGACCTCTTCGTTATCGGCGGCGGCATTTCCAAGCGCAGCGAGGACTTCCTGCCCCTGCTGAACCTGCGCACCCCGCTGGTCACCGCCAACCTCAAGAACAACGCCGGTATTGTGGGCGCTGCCCTCCAGGCTGCCATGCACTTCAACTACATCAAGTAGACAGACACCTCTTTTACCCAAAGAAGTTTTAGACATACAGAGGCTTTAGACACACAGAAGCGGGGGGGGGGGGGGGGGGCGGCGCGGGGGGGGGGGGGGGGGGGGGGCCCAAAAAAAAAAACGCCCGCCGCCGCCCCCCCCCCGCCCCGACGCGGGCCGCCCGGGGGCGCGCGGCCTAGCGCC
>NZ_JBEPPM010000029.1:0-29624 GCF_040547315.1 Arthrobacter sp. UYP6 | reverse complement strand
CAGCCCCGTGGACTTTGAGCTGGAATACTCATCACAGGGCGCAGGGATCGACCTCGCCGCTTAGCCCCTGTCCACCATCCGGGGTCAAGGCCACACATCGGCTTCCGCTGCGCGCGCGACCTATGACATGTCCACCTGAAGGCCCTGGTGGATGCGGCATCCTGTGCCGCGATAAGCGCGGCATGTGGGCCTGCTATTCCATCATTCCCACTCCCGAAGGGGATGCCTCAATGGGGCGACTGAGTGGACATGCGTCTGCGATTACGACCTGACATTGACGTCGGTGTCTGGGGTTCTATGACCAGCTTGGATACGAGCCCTCAGACGTTCAGGTGAGGGCTAAATGGCTCAACGCAGATCACCCCGCCACCACAGATTCAGCTGCCCGCTGAAGGATCCCTAGACGGAACGCCTCAGGCGCGTCGCCCCTCGCTGCTAAGCGTCGCGCTGGGGGACCGGCTTACGGACAGCATCCTGCATGGGCTGATGACCCGCATTCCCTGCCGCCAAACCTTTTTAGTCTCCGGCAAAACAACCCCATAAGCCTGCGCTCAAATTGGGGTGTCTACTCCGTTAGACGGTTGGCTCGGCGTGACTAAATTGAACGCCTCGCCCGTGAAAGGATTCTGAGCGTGAACGCAGCTGACTTCTACACGGGAATAATCCCGGACGTCTATACCGCTCTTCGGAGTACCACCTTCGACGCCACCCACTATGTTGATTTCGTTGAGAAAGCTGGACAACCGGCGCTCGAACTCGGGTGCGGCGACGACGGTCCGTTTCTCGAGCTCATCCAGCGTGGCATAGACGTCGAAGGCGTCGACTCGTCGCCGGACATGCTGGACCGATGCAAGAGCCGAGCTGATGCTGCGAGCCAGTGCCTTTCCCTCAGACTCAGGTGACAGGTCCTTGTTGCTCCGGTCCAGAGCCTCTGGCCCGGAACTGTGCGGCTTTGACCGGGTGCTTCGATGTCCGATCACCCGGGGTCTCGTCGAGGCGACCGGCGAGTAGCGTGCCGAGGATTCCGAGGGCAGCGGTAAGGCCGAACACTGCGAGGAACGCCGGTGTCGTCGGCCCTAGTTTGGCGATCGCTGCCCCGCCGATGCCTGCGATGATCGCGGTGGAGAGCGTCTGAGCGAGTTGCAGGCTAGCGCTGATGCTCCCGGCTGAGTTTGTGGGCGTGCTGGTCACGGTCGCCGCCGTTGCCGCGTTGAATGCCACTCCCATGCCGATGCCTGCGACCGTCCAGCCGACGACGGCCCAGCCCGGCCATAGCCCCGGAAATGCGACGGCCGCACCCATGACGATCTCGCCGACCAGCAGTGCGAGGAATCCGATCCGGGTGGATCGGGAGCGGGTGCCCGGTCGGGCCATGTCGATCCGTGCCTGCACAAAGGATCCGGCCGTCCATGCTAGTGCTCCTGAGGCAAGCGCTAACCCGGCGAAGGTCACGTCGAGACCGTGGACCCGTGTGAGACCGAGAGGCAGGAAGGCCTCTGAACCGAAGTACACGCCGCAAAGGAGGAATCGGATGACGATTCCGGCTGGTGTTCCGCGGCGTGCGCCCAGCGTGCCAGTCGGCACGATGCGACGCAGGGCGAGGACCCCGCCCGCCAGCCCTCCGAGGCAGAGGATGATGAGCAACGGCATCACGTCCACCTCGAGACCGAATAATACGGCGCCTGTACCCATCGCGAGCAGAATCGAGAACCAAACCGGAGCCGGGATCCCCCGTCGGGCGCGCGTGCGCGGGTGGGACAGGCGGCGGGCACTGGGTAAGACGAGGGGCAGGAGGAGCAGCGTGACGGGTGCGATTGCCCAGAAGATGACGCGCCAGTCCATCAGCGACGTGAGGACGCCGGCGAAGAGGGGACCCAGAAGGGAGGGTATGGTCCAGGCCGATGATAGGAAGGCAAACATGACGGCCTGCAGTCGACCCGGGTAGGCGATGCCGACGAGGCTGTAAGCGTAGGCCATGATTGCCCCCACGCCGAGCCCTTGGAGTGCGCGGGCTGTGATGAAAATGCCCCATCCTGGAGCGAGCCCGGCCAGGAGGCAACCGGCTGCAAAGACGAGACTGCCAAAGAGGACAGTTCGAGCCGGTCCTCGGCGGTCGATGTCGGTGCCCGCAATGACGGTACCGATGATGTTGGCCAGCATGAGCGCGGACAGTGCCCAGCCATAGCCGCCCAGCCCGCCCAGCTCCTCGGCAACGGAGGGCAGGATCGTTGCAATGCCGAGTGACTCGAACGCCACCGCTCCGACGCTCGCAAGAATGCCAATCGTGAATCTTCGGAGCCGCGGAGAGAAAACCCCGCCGGCTCCGGTTTCCGGTCCGACACCCTCCGCTTTGGTCTCCCGCGTCGCATTGTGCTGCATAGCCACTCCCTAGGTTTGCGTTCCGTGGCGGAACGTAATGAATCTACGGTAGGCTATCGTCATGACGCAACCCGAGCAGGACGACTCAATTCCGGGACGCCCGTCCTCGCAAGGTCGGCCCCGGGATGCTGCGATCGACACGAGGGTCACCGAGGCGGTCGTTGAACTCCTTAGAATCGCGCCGTACAGGGCACTGACAATGGAGCGCGTCGCCGTGGCCGCAGGTACCAGCAAGCCGGCTCTGCGACGTCGCTGGAAGAGCCTGCCCGGGATTGTCGTCCATACCCTCATCTCCGTGCTCGGTACGGCACCCACGCCCGATACCGGCTGTGTCCACTGCGATCTCATCAGCGGAATTTCGAATCTCGGCGAGGCGTTCGGCGACTCCCCGATTACCCGTGCCCTGCCCGGGCTGATCTCGGACCTCGAGGCGGACCCGGAACTCCGGGACCTCTTTCGGCGCGAGTACTTCGAAGCGCGTCGGGCGACCACCCGCACCGTCCTCGAGCATGCGATCGAACGGCGCGACATCAAGGCTGGGCTCGATATGGAGCTCACCCTCGACCTCCTTGCAGCTCCGCTTTACTTCCGCGCCTTCTTCGGCCACCAGCCGATCGACGCCGATTTGGCAAAGCGAACGGTACTCAGTGTCTTGAATGGGGTCGCGACGCCCGAGTGGCAGTGCGAGCAACGGGCGAAGCACCACACCTGAGGACGATCCTTGAGCGGACAGTCGCTGTTATCGCAGCGTGAGCGCGCTTCCCGGCGTCTTGGCGCGTCTCAACAGCTAGGACATCGAAACCAGAGTTGCCCAGCAGATGCGCCATCTCTCCGATGCACCAGTAGTACGCGGTTGTGACGGCGTGTGGGAAGGGTGTACGCGGCGAACCGTCGAAGAATCCGATGAGCAGTCGCCCTCCTGGGACAAGAACTCGGGCGAATTCATTTAACGCCTGTGGAACTTCATCTGGAGGAATGTGGATCAGTGAATACCACGCCAGCACGCCCTTCAAGGTCTTATCTGAGAATTCCATCTGCCGGAAGGATCCCACTCGAAAGGGAACGTCTGGGAAGTGTGCACGCGCGTTATCGATGTTCAGGGACAAGGTCGATGCCTTCTATCGCTGCACCTCCTTGGTGCAGATAATTTGTCCAATGACACGGACCGCACCCGGCGTCAATCATTTGCCCGTCGATGCTTGATCCCCAACGTCCGATGCACTGCCGGTCAAGCTCGTGCATATTGTCGATAGAACCCAGAACGCGTGTGTACTCGGCAGCACGCGATTGGTATGCGGCCCGAGTACTTTCATTCGTCATATCGACGGGCGTATCCCGCCAGCTGGAAGCCGCAAATGAAACCGAGGAGGTATGCTCGTAAGCCCGGGTCCCTCACTGTGGTGGCTGGCCAGAGCGGGAGAGCGTTGAGTGTCCCGCTCAGGGACCCTTGTGGAACGCCAGCATGTCTGCGCGCCAGGTGACGGTGAATTGCTGCGGACTCCTACCCCCTTAGGCAGAAATACGCCATCCCGAGTACGCCTCGGTAGCCCTCTTCATATGCAGCGCGCTGATCCTCATATTGCCGACGGACCTGCTTTGCGGCGGGATGGTGGGCATCATGGGCTTCCAGCCATCGAGTAAACCTGCCGCGATATCCGGCCTCGAAGACGTCCCACTCCTGCACGCTTGCAACGTCGTCCTCCACCACCTCGAAACCAGCGGCGCGGATCTGCTCGCGCAACGCATCAGCTGTCAGGTACTCGTCATCACGTCCAGCCAGAGGGGCCGTAGCAGCCGGATGAGGTGTTGCTGACCAGATCGCCTCACCGTAGACGAGTCGACCGCCTGGGAGCACCAGAGCTCGAAGGGCGCGCAGAGCTGCAGCGTAGTCCAGCGGCTGCGCGTCCTCTACCGGCGGCCCCCAGATCTGGCTCGCGCCGATGCAGATGACAGCGTCTGCGGGGCGATCCTGAGCTTCTACCCCGGGCATCAATTCAAACGTCGCTCTGTTGAGCAGCCCGCGAGTCAATGCCTGCTGCCTCGCCCGGTCGATGGACGCGGAAGCACTGTCCACTCCACGTCCCCGTGCCTGCGGTGCCGACGTCAAAACCCGAAGTAGCAGTTCACCCCATCCACACCCCATGTCCAGAACCTCAGCCGGCGCCGGGTCGGACAAGAACGCCACAAGGTGTGCGGCACGTTCCTCGGAAAGCGGGGTGAGCCAGGTCAGGGACTCATATAGGGGCGGCAGTTCAAGCGCAGTGTCGTAGGTCACTCAATGATGTTCTCACGATTTATAGAAGCGACTGCTTGGGATATCCGCCCGTCCGGCAATGGATCGGCTTGCGGGGCGTTGCCCGACCCGGCGGTTGCCTGAACACCTTCAAAAATAATGCCGGCATGAGTACTGCGGCCACCTCCCGCACGGCGACTTCCTCGGACCTATCCCGCAACCCGGGACAGGTCTTCCGTGCCGCCGGCCAAGGCCCGGTCACGATTACCCGGCGTGACGGAGAATCCTTGACCCTACTTCCCACCCGTACGGTAGAGCGCGAGCACGAAGCGCTCCGCCTCGCCCCGCGCCCGGCAGCCGGCCGTCGCGAAGGCCTGCAGCCGGCGTCGGTGCCGCGTCCCGGATGGCGTGGGGCTGTTACCCCTATCCTTCAGCCTTGTTTTGGTTGTAGCTGCCGGCGCGTTCCTGGCCCGTGAGTTCAGCAATGGCGTCCATGACCCGGTCCGTGGCCTGGCGGCGGGCCGGCAGCGCGTGGTCGGGCCCGGTTTTCGAGAAGTACAGGGGGCGGCCCACCTTCATGGTGAAGTGCTGCGGTTTGATCCACTTTTTACCGGCCGGCTGCAGGTTCTCGGTCCCGATCAGACCCACGGGCACCACCGGCGCCCCGGAGGTCAGCGCCAGCCAGCCGACGCCGGTGCGGCCGCGGTACAGCAGGCCGTCCCGGGACCGGGTTCCTTCGGGGTAGATGCCTATGCCGCTGCCTTCCTCGAGCCGGTCCAGCAGTGTTTTCAGGGCTGCCACGGAGGCGGCCTGCTGGCCGCGTTCCACGGGAATGGAGCCCACCCCTTCAAAAAAGGTGCGCATGGCAGCTCCCTTGACGCCGGTACCGGTGAAGTATTCCGCCTTGGCGAAGAACGCCACGGGCCGGGGCATCAGGGCCTGGGTGAGGACGCTGTCCAGGAAGGACAGGTGGTTCGCGGCGACAATAAAGGCACCGGTGGCCGGAACGTTCTCCAGGCCAATCACTGTGGGCCGGCACAGCGAGGCAATCAGGCCACGGGTGGAGGCCCGGGTGAAGTCATAGACGCCCATGCGCGCAGGCCCTTTCCTGCGTGGAGAAGCACTCCAGCTCCGCTAGGAGTTCTTCCGCCGAATGCACGACGGCGGCCGCGCCTTCCGCTTCCAGCTCGCCGTCTGCGGCGAAACCCCAGCCGACGCCGATGCAGTCCAGGGCGTTGTCGGCGGCGCCGTGCACGTCGTGCAGCCGGTCCCCCACCATGACGGCGTTGTCATAGCTGCCGGCATGGCGGGTCAGCGCCGCACGGATAATGGTCTGCTTACCGTCCAGCGCGGCAGCAGCCTGCTCATCGGCGGGCGAACCGTGCACTGAATCAAAGAGGTCAAGAAGTCCCTGGACCCCAAGCAGCTCAACGGCCAGCGGTTCGGGTTTCTGGGTGGCGACGGCCAGCACGGCTCCGGCGGCCCGGAGCTGCTCCAGAACGCGGCGGATACCCGGATACGGGCGGCTCTGCGCCATTCCCTCGGTTTGGTACACGGCCCGGTACCGGGTGATGACCTCGGCAACGCGTTCCTCGGGAACGCCGGCAATCTCCTTTAGCGACACGGCCAGCGCCGGGCCCACCATGCGCTGCAGATCCGCGTCAGCCGGAACGGGCAGGCCGCACGCGGCCAGGGCGGAGCTGATGCCGCCGGTGATGCTGCCTGCCGGATCCACCAGGGTTCCGTCCAGGTCAAAGAGTACTAGGAGCCGGGATTCTTTCACCGGGACAGTTTCCCACACCTGCACCCAGGTACGGAAAAAGGCATTCCCGCGGGGGAATACCTTTTTCCGTTGTATGCCGGTCAGTTCTGCTTGGCAAACATCTCCGCGAGGAAATGCCCGGTGTAGCTGACCTCCGATTTGGCCACCTTTTCGGGCGTCCCGGTGGCGATCACCTGTCCGCCGCCGGTGCCGCCTTCCGGACCCATGTCAATAATCCAGTCGGCGCTCTTGATGACGTCCAGGTTGTGCTCGATGGTGATGACTGTGTTGCCCTTGTCCACCAGTCCCTGCAGGACCAGAAGCAGCTTCCGGACGTCCTCGAAGTGCAGGCCGGTGGTGGGCTCATCCAGCACGTACACGCTGCGTCCGTTGGAGCGCTTCTGCAGCTCAGCGGCGAGCTTCACGCGCTGCGCTTCGCCGCCGGAGAGCGTGGTGGCCGGCTGGCCGAGCCGGACGTAACCGAGGCCCACATCGACGAGCGTGTTCAGGTGCCGGGCAATCGGCGAGAACGCGGCAAAGAACTCCGCGGCCTCCTCAATCGACATGTTTAGGACCTCGGCAATGTTCTTGCCCTTGTAGTGCACCTCAAGGGTTTCACGGTTGAACCGTCCGCCGTGGCAGACCTCGCAGGGGACGTACACATCCGGCAGGAAGTTCATTTCGATCTTCAGCGTGCCGTCGCCGTGGCAGGCCTCGCAGCGGCCGCCCTTCACATTGAAGGAGAAGCGGCCGGGAAGGTAGCCGCGGACCTTGGACTCCGTGGTCTCGGCGAAGAGCTTGCGGATGTGATCCCAGACGCCGGTGTAGGTGGCCGGGTTGGAGCGCGGCGTGCGGCCGATCGGGCTCTGATCCACGTGGATGACCTTGTCCAGGTTTTCCAGGCCGTCGATCCGAAGGTGCCGTCCCGCCACATGCTTGGCGCCGTTGAGCTTGGCGGCCAGCGTCTTGTACAGGATGTCGTTGATCAGGGTTGACTTGCCGGAGCCGCTGACCCCGGTCACCGCGGTAAAGACCCCCAGCGGAATGCTGACGTCGATGTTGCGCAGGTTGTTTTCCCGGGCACCAACAATCTTCAGCTGGCGGGTCTTGTCCACCTTGCGCCGCTTGGACGGAATCTCAATCTTCCGCCGTCCGGACAGGTAGTCGCCGGTCAGCGACCGCTTGTTTTGAAGCAGTCCCTCCAAGGATCCGGAGTGGACCACTTCGCCGCCGCGCTCACCGGCGCCCGGTCCAATGTCCACCACCCAGTCAGCCTCGTAAATGGTGTCTTCATCGTGTTCCACCACAATCAGGGTGTTGCCGAGGTTCCGCAGCCGGGTCAGGGTTTCGATCAGGCGCCTGTTGTCCTTCTGGTGCAGGCCAATGGACGGCTCATCCAGGACGTACAGGACGCCCACCAGGCCGGAACCGATCTGGGTGGCCAGGCGGATGCGCTGCGCCTCGCCGCCGGAAAGCGTGGCGGCGGGCCGGTCCAGGCTCAGGTACTCCAGCCCGACGTCCAGCAGGAAAGTCAGTCGGGCCTGGATTTCCTTGAGGACCTGGTCACCAATCTTGGCTTCCCGGGCAGTGAGGTCAAGGCCGCGGAAAAACTCTGCTGCCTCGCGCAGGGGAAGTGCTCCCACCTGGGCAATGTTTCTGCCGTTGATCAGCACGGACAGCGAGGCCGGGTTTAGCCGGGCTCCCCCGCATTCCGGGCAGGGAATTTCCCGCATGTATTCTTCGTAGCGGTCCCGGGCGCTGTCCGATTCGGTTTCCAGGTGCTTGCGGTGAATGTACTGGATGACCCCTTCAAAGCCGGTGCTGTACTTGCGTTCCCGGCCAAAGCGGTTCTTGTACTGGACCACCACTTTATGGTCCTTGCCGTTGAGGATGGCTTCGCGGGCTTTCGCCGGCAGCTTCTTCCAGGGCACGTCCATGGAGAAGCCCAGTTCCTTGGCCAGGCCGGCCAGCAGCCGGTTCCAGTACTCCAGGGTGGCGTTGCCCAGTGCCCACGGAGCCACGGCGCCGGCCGCCAGACTCAGGTTCGGGTTGGGAATGACCAGTTCCTCATCCACTTCCAGCCGGCTGCCGATGCCGGTGCAGACGGGGCAGGCGCCAAAGGGGTTATTGAAGGAGAAGGACCGCGGCTCAATTTCGTCGATGGCCAGCGGGTGCTCGTTGGGGCACGCCAGGTGCTCGGAGAACGCGCGGAGCCGGTCCTCGCTCTTTTCGTCCAGGTCCACAAGGTCCGCCAGGACCCGGCCGTCGGCCAGGCCAAGGGCAGTTTCCACCGAGTCGGTCAGGCGCTGCCGGATGCCGTGCTTGGCGACCAGCCGGTCCACCACCACCTCGATGGTGTGCTTGTACTGCTTGCCCAGCTTGGGCGGCTCGGAGAGCTGGATCAGGTCTCCGTCAACCTTGGCACGGGAGTAACCCTTGGCGGCGAGTTCCTTGAACAGGTCCACAAACTCGCCCTTGCGCCCGCGCACCACCGGAGCCAGGATCTGGAACCGGGTACCCTCCTCCAGTTCCAGCAGCTGATCGACAATCTGCTGCGGCGTCTGCCGTGAAACGGGCTCGCCGCAGACCGGGCAGAACGGGGTGCCGACGCGCGCCCAGAGCAGGCGCATATAGTCGTAGATTTCGGTGATGGTGCCCACCGTGGAGCGCGGGTTCTTGGAGGTGGACTTCTGGTCAATGGACACCGCGGGGGAAAGTCCCTCGATGAAATCGACGTCCGGTTTATCCACCTGCCCCAGGAACATCCGCGCGTAGGAGGACAGGGATTCGACATAACGCCGCTGCCCCTCGGCGAAGATGGTGTCAAAGGCCAGGGAGGACTTTCCGGAACCGGAAAGTCCCGTAAAGACAATCATCGCGTCACGCGGCAGATCGAGGTCCACGTTGCGCAGGTTGTGCTCCCGGGCGCCCTTGACGATCAGGCGGGAAAGATCATTGCCGCTGTGCGGCTCGTTGGCACTATCGGCCATCAAAGAGGTAGCTGTAGACACATTTTCCACTGTAGTTCACCGTTTGGTTCGAAGATGTATTCGACACCGCAGTGTTCACCGCAGGCGAAGGGCCGTTTCCACATAGGTCAGGGCTTCCTGCGGGTCCAGGCCGTTGGCCCGGACGGAGTCAGCAAAAACCCGCGCCGCTTCGGCCACCCGCCGTTTACCGTTATCTCCGGCTGCGGCAATGACAGTGCCTGCCCGCGAGCGCGTGGTCACCACTTCAGCCTGTTCCAGTTCGCGGTAGGCACGCGCCACGGTGTTGACGGCTAGCCCCATCCGGGCGGCGAGCGCGCGCACCGGAGGCAGGCGGGTTCCTACGGCGAGGCGCCCTTCATTGGCGGCATCCAGGATCTGGACTCGCAGCTGCTCGAAGGGAGGAACCGAGCTTGCGGCATCGATGCGGACCCAGGACAGGACGTCGTCGCTCATGGGACCGCCTTCGTGTTGGAGAGATACGGAAATTACCGCTTTATCCATTTTGCCATGCCGGAGCACGCGACGCCGGGAGGCAGGTCACAGCGGGGAGCCTGTCCCCTCTTCCGCGTCCTCTGCGACCGCCGGTTCGGCAAACTGCGAACGGTACAACTCGGAGTAGAAGCCCTCCGCGGCCAGGAGTGCGTCATGTGTACCCTGCTCAACAATCTCTCCGTGGCGCACCACCAGGATGACGTCCGCATCCCTGATGGTGGATAGTCGGTGCGCAATGACAAAGCTGGTGCGCGCTTCTCGCAGGGCGTTCATGGCCAGCCGGATGGAAATCTCGGTGCGGGTATCCACTGAACTTGTTGCCTCATCCAGCACCAGGATGGCCGGATCCGCAAGCCAGGCGCGGGCAATGGTGATCAGCTGGCGCTGCCCCTGGCTAAGGGATCCGCCGTCGTACCCCAGGACCGTGTCATACCCCTCGGGCAGCGAGCGCACAAAGTGATCCACGTGGGTGGCACGGGCGGCCGCCACGATCTCCTCCTCCGTGGCCCCTGGCGCACCGTAGGCCAGGTTCTCCCTGATGGTCCCCTCGAACAGCCAGGCATCCTGCAGCACCATGCCGATCAGCTTCCGCACGTCGTCGCGCCGCATGCGGGCAATGTCCGTTCCGTCGATGGTGATCCTGCCGCCATCCAGGTCGTAGAAGCGCATGAGCAGATTCACCAGGGTGGTCTTGCCCGCACCCGTGGGCCCCACAATCGCCACAGTCTGCCCGGGCTCCGCGGTAAAGGACAGATCGCGGATCAGCGGAGCATCCGGGGAATAGCTGAAGTCCACGTGCTCAAAGGCCACGCGTCCCGTCACTTCGGTAATGGTGAGCGGATCCGCGGGGTCCGGCTCCTGCTCCCTGTCATCCAGAAGTTCGAACACACGTTCGGCTGAGGCGACGCCGGACTGCAGCATGTTGATCAGGGAACCGATCTGCCCCAGCGGCTGGGAGAACTGCCGGCTGTATTGGATGAAGGCCTGCACGCCGCCGATGGACAGGCGGCCGTTGGCCACGAGGATCCCGCCCACCACGGCAACCGCCACATAGTTCAGGTTGGAGATGAACTGCATGGTGGGCATGATGATGCCGGAAACAAACTGGGCCCGAAAGGAGGAGCGGTACAGGGTCTCGTTAGCCGGCCGGAACCCCTCCACCACGCGTTCCTGCTGCCCAAAGGCCTTCACCACGTCCTGCGCGCTGAACATTTCCTCGATGTACCCGTTCACCTCCCCTGTGGACTTCCACTGCTGCATGAACTGCACCTGCGAGCGCCGGGCGATCAACACGGTGACGACGGCGGAGACCGGCACGGTAATCAGAGCGATGAGGGCCAGCAGCGGTGAGAGCCACAGCATCATTCCCAGCACCCCCACGATCGTGAGCGCGGAGGTAATGATTTGGGTCAGGGTCTGGGAGAGGGTCTGCGCCAGGTTGTCGATGTCGTTGGTGACCCGGCTGAGCACATCGCCGCGGGATTCGCGCTGAAAGTGGGACATGGGCAGCCGGAACAACTTGCCGTCCACATCCCGCCGCAGCCGGTACATGGCGTTCTGCACCACCCGTGCGGTGACCCGTGCCTGCAGCCAGCCGAACAGGAACGCGGCCAGGTAGATCCCCAGCACCCCCAGCACCAGCACCCCGAGGCGCCCGAAGTCCAGTCCCTGTCCGGGCACCACGTCCATGGAGGCCAGCATGTCCGCCAGCTGGTCCTCTCCGGCGGCACGCAGCGCCTGCACCTGCTCTTCCTTGCTGATCCCAGGCTGCAGTCCGGCACCGATCACGCCGTCGAAAATCACGTTGGTCGCCTCCCCCAGGATCCGGGGTGCGGTGACGGCGAGCGCCACGGAAACGACGGCGGCCACCATGACCAGCGCCACGCGCAGCCGGTCCGGTCGCATCAGGGACAGGATCCTGCGCACGCTGGAGCGGAAGTTCAGCGGTTTGGCGGCGGGAGCGTGTACACCCGGGCCGCGTCCGCCGGCCGGGCCTGCACCGGCGGGTCCGCGGCCCGGGCCGGCGCGCATCCCGCTCACTGGACTTCCTCCGCCGTGAGCTGGGATTCAACAATCTCCCGATACGTGGGTGAGCAGGACATCAGTTCCTCGTGCGTGCCCTGCCCGGCGATCCGTCCTTCCTCCAG
The DNA here is from genome assembly GCF_040547315.1 of Arthrobacter sp. UYP6. Taxonomy (NCBI): domain Bacteria; kingdom Bacillati; phylum Actinomycetota; class Actinomycetes; order Micrococcales; family Micrococcaceae; genus Arthrobacter; species Arthrobacter sp. UYP6. Next base: position 17,621 of record NZ_JBEPPM010000029.1, on the reverse strand, counting down.
GACCACAATCCGGGCGGCGTCGGCGATGGTGTTGACCCGCTGGGCCACGATGAGGACGGTGGAGGACCGCGTGCGCTGTTTCAACGCGGCGCGCAGGCGGGCGTCAGTGGCAAAGTCCAAAGCGGAGAAGCTGTCGTCGAAGAGGTAGATGGCCGGCCGGACCACCAGTGCCCGGGCAATGGCCAGGCGCTGGCGCTGCCCACCGGAGAAGTTCCCCCCGCCCTGCTCCACCCGGTGCTCCAGCGCCCCCTCCGATTCGCGGACAAAATCGGCAGCCTGGGCGATGTCCAGTGCTTCCCAAAGTTCCGCGTCGGTGGCGTCGGGTTTGCCGAAGCGCAGATTGGAGCCGATGGTGCCGGCAAACAGATACGCCTTCTGCGGCACCAGGCCAATGCCGCTGCGCAGGGACTGAAGGGTCACGTCCTCGATGTCCTGGCCGTCAATGAAGATTCCGCCCGAGGTGGCGTCCAGCAACCTTGGCACCAGGTTGAGCAGGGTGGACTTTCCTGCCCCGGTGGAGCCGATGATGGCCGTGGTCTGCCCCGACTCGGCCGTAAAGCTGATCCCCTGCAGCACGGGCGCCTCCGCCCCGGGATAGGTGTAGCCAACATCGTTGAAGTCCAGGGTTCCGCCGTCGTACACCAGCGGAACCGCATCACGGGCGTCATGCACCGTGCTTTCGGTATCCAGGACCTCGTAGATCCGCTCGGCACAGACGGCTGCGCGCGGGAGCATCATGATCATGAACATGGACATCATGACGGCCATCAGAATCTGCATGATGTACGCGATAAAGGCGGTGAGCGCCCCGATCTGCATTTGCCCGGCGTCAATCCGGTAGGCCCCAAACCAGACCACCGCCACCGAAGCCAGGTTGGCCACCAGCATGGCTGCCGGAAACAGCAGCGCCATGTACTGAGCGGTCCGCAGCTGGGTTCCGGTCAGCTCAGAGTTGGCGGTATTGAAGCGGGCTTCCTCGGTGCGCTCCCGGACAAACGCCCGGATGACCGCCACTCCCATGATCTGTTCGCGCAGCACGGAGTTCACCCGGTCGATCTGCTTCTGCGCGCGCCGGAAAAGCGGGATCAGCCTGCGCAGCACGAGGCCGATCACCACAAACAGCACCGGCAGGATCAGCAGCAGGATCCCGGAGAGCGGCACGTCCTGATTCAGTGCCAGCAGCACCCCGCCCACCCCCATGATCGGAGCGGAGACCATCACAGTGAAGGTCATCAGCAGGGCCATCTGCACCTGCTGGACGTCATTGGTGGTACGGGTAATCAGGGACGGGGCACCAAACACACCCACTTCCCGGGAGGAGAAGGACTCCACCGTGGTGAACAGGTTGTCCCTGATGTTCCGGCCCACACTCATCGCCACCCGGGACGCGAAGTAGGTGGCCGTCACGGCACACACCACCTGCCCGGCGGTGATGACCAGCATCCAGCCGCCCAAATCCAGGATGACGCCCGTGTCAGCGGCCACCACTCCCCGGTCGATAATCCCCGCATTCAGGGTGGGCAGGAACAGTGTGGCGGCGGTTTGCAGGAACTGCAGGACGACGACGGCGGCAACGGCTCCCTTGTAGGGCGCAAGGTTTTGCCGGACAAGCCTGAGGAGCACTCTTTCCTCCTGGACCGGCCGGATCCAGTGTCCGGCACCATCCGAACCTACGCCCGCACCCGCGGGCAGGCAAGACCCTCCGGACCGGAGCAGGGGTCGTGCATCTGCGAGCGCCGAACTAGACTGGCGCCATGTTTGATTTGAAGAACGTCACCATCCGCAGCCGGTCCGTGGGCACCATGGACAACAACGTCTACGTCATCACCGCCAAGGACACCGGAGCCCAGGTCCTGATTGACGCCGCCGACGATTTCCCGGCCCTTGCCCAGCTACTGGCCGACGCCGCCGAAGACGCCGCCGTGCCGGCGAAGGTGGAGCTGATTGTTACCACCCACAGCCATTGGGACCATGTGCGGGCCCTCGCCGAAGCCGTGCGCGCCACGTCAGCCCGCACCGCCGCCGGCCGTGAAGATGTGCCGGACATCGAAGTTCCCACCGATGTGCCGCTGGATCACGGAGACACCGTTCACTCCGGCGCATCCGCCGGGCCGGGCGGATTCGAACTCGAAGCCATCAAGCTCCGCGGACATACTCCCGGCTCCGTGGCCCTGCTCTACCGTGACCCGGACGGCCCGGCCCACCTTTTCACCGGGGATTCGCTCTTTCCCGGCGGTTTGGGCAACACACAGAAGGATCCGGAGCGTTTTGCTTCCCTCTACCGAGACGTAGTAGAACGTGTGTTCGAATACCTTCCGGATGACACGGTGATCCATCCCGGCCACGGTGCCGGAACCACACTCGGCGCCGAACGCCCCCACCTGCGGGAGTGGAAGGAACGCGGCTGGTAGCGGTCCGTTTGCCTGCTGTTGCGTTGACCCCCGCCAATTGAGGGACTTACGCTCCAGAAGGGACCTCCGGATCGGATGAGAGCGGGAAGACCGTGGCCAGTTCATCGTCGTCGTCATCACTGTCCGGACAGCCGGCCTCGCCCGGCAAACCACAGATCGGGCTGCTGGCCTGCGTAGCCTTCGGGGTGGGCACCACGGTGGGCGGCGGCGTCTTTACCCTCTCCGGAACGGCGATCAACCTCGCCGGCCCGGGGGCGGTCCTGAGCTACGTCATAGCGGGGATTGTCATGGCCCTGTGTGCGCTGTGCTTCATCGTGGTTTCCACCCGTGCCAAGGAGGGAGAATCCGGCTACGGGCCGGTGGGGACCATCCTAAGTCCGTTCTGGCGCTTCGTTGTCATGTGGGCGTTCTACCTCAACGGAGCCACGATCATTGCGTATCTCGTTGACTCCTTCGGTGACTACCTCAGCGAATACTTCCTGCCGGCCATTGGCGCTTTGACACTGGGGCTCGTTGCCACTGTGCTGGTAACGGCCTTGAACCTGGGGCCCACGTCACTGGTCGCGAAGGCTGAAACCTGGGTGGTGGGAATCAAACTGGCGCTGCTCGTGCTTTTTGCCGTTTGGGGCCTGACGGAACTGACACCTCAGAAGCTTGACCGGCCCCTGCCGCAGGGCACCGGCGGGGTCCTCTCAGCGGCAGCACTGCTGTTTACCGCCTACACCGGCTTTAACGTCATCACGAATATGGCCGGATCGGTGAAGAACCCGCGCAAAACGGTGCCCCGCGCCATCCTGCTGACCCTCCTGGTGTCCGGAGTCGTCTATCTGGGCACGGCCCTGGCCATGCTGGCCAGCGGCGTCACCGTTTTCACGGCCACCGGCGTCTCCCAGGCCGCGAAAATCGTCATGGGCACCTGGGGCGGCGTGCTGGTGGCCTTCGCCGCCTGCCTGTCCACCCTGTCCGGAGCCAACGCCAATGTGCTTGGTGCCTCGGAGATCATGCTGCGGATGGTGGCCCGCGGGGATGTGCCGCCCGCACTGGGCCGCCAGACCCGCGGCGGGCATCCCTACGTGAGTGTGCTGCTGCTGGGCGTGATCACCGTGCTCCTGGTGCTGCTCAACGACACCACCTTCGTGGTCTCCATCGCCAACGTGGCCGCCATCCTGGCCATGATCGTGGTGAGCGTAGCGGCCGCCGTGCTGGGGTTCCGCAGATGGCCGGGCGAGGGAGCAAAGCTGCCGCTCGGTCCCGTCATTCCGATCCTCGCCGTTCTGGCCGCAGCCAGTCAGCTGCCCTCCCTGGATCCCGCCGCGCTGATCACGGGTTTGCTGCTCACCGCCTTCGGGGCTGCACTGTATCTGGCCCGGCGCTACCAGAGCGGCGGTGCGGGCAACCGGGCGCATGCCAACCATCAGATCGACACCCTCAATACCCCGCTGATGAAGGCGGCACGCACCCGGCGCGCCGCCTGAACCGGCCACCCAACGGCCGACGAGAGCCGCAGGCTATTCTTTCTTCCGGCCCACCATGAAGATGCGCCGGAACGGAAACACAGTTCCCCACGCGCGCTGCGGATAAGCCTCGCGCAGCAAGGCGGCGTAGTCGTCCTCAAAGTGTGCAAAGTCCCCGGCATCCAAAGCAGCGATGACCGGGCGCAGGGCCGTTCCGCGCACCCACTCCAGCACCGGGTCATCTCCGGGCAGCACCTGCGAGTAACTCGTCTCCCAGACATCGGCCTCAAAACCAGCCTCGGTCAGCAGGCCCAGATAATCTTCCGGCTCATCCACGGCGTCGGCATGGCGCAGCACGCCGTCCAGCTTGCCGGACCACGCCGGACTCACTGCCAGTTCCCGCATCAGCGCATGCGAGGGGGCCCCGAAGTTTCCCGGCACCTGAACGGCCAGCCAGGCACCGGCGTCGAGCTGCTTGGCCCAGCGGCGCATCAGGTCCTGGTGGCCGGGAACCCACTGGAGCGCGGCATTGGAGACCACCACATCCGTTCCGGGCGCAGGTTCCCACTCCTCGATGCCCGCTCGGACAAACTCCAGGTTCGCGGGAGCGCCGTCCAATTCCCCCGCCTGCTCCACCATTTCTGCCGAGGAGTCGACGCCGGTGACCCGGGCTCCGGGCCAGCGGGCGGCGAGCGCCGCGGTCAGGGTGCCGGGTCCGCAGCCCAGGTCCACCACGCGGCGCGGGGCATCGGCGGCGATGCGTGCCGTCAGATCAAAGAAGGGGCGGTCGCGGTGCGAGGAAAACTGCGTGTACTTACGTGGATCCCATTTCATGCCGCCGAGCCTACAACGTGGCCGAAGCCTGCGTACGCTGCCGGTCATACAGCGCAACAGGTCCTCAGGCCTCCCCCCGCCGTGCCGTCTGCACCCCCTGGCCCGGCCCGATACTCTGGTAGGGACATGAAACTTCTTGAACAGCTTGCCTCCGGCCCGTCCAGCACCCGCACCATCGACCCCGACGAGACCTACACGTCCTTCCTGGAGTGGGTCGAGAGCCGGGGCATGTCGCTGTACCCGGCGCAGGACGAAGCCGTCATGGAGCTGGTAACCGGCAACAACGTCATCCTGGCCACCCCCACGGGCTCCGGCAAGTCGATGGTGGCCATTGCCGCGCATTTCCATGCCATGGCGCACGACGAGCGCAGCTACTACACCGCGCCCATCAAGGCCCTGGTCTCGGAAAAGTTCTTCGCCCTCTGCGAGATCTTCGGCGCCGAGAACGTGGGCATGGTCACCGGCGACTCTTCGGTCAACAAGGACGCCCCCATCATCTGCTGCACCGCGGAGATCCTGGCGAACATTGCCCTGCGGGAAGGCCCGGACGCGGACCTGGGCACCGTCATCATGGATGAGTTCCACTTCTACTCCGATCCGCAGCGCGGCTGGGCCTGGCAGGTTCCGCTGCTGGAACTGCCGCAGGCCCAGTTCCTGCTGATGTCCGCCACCCTGGGCGATATGACCCGCATCGCCAACGAACTCAGCGAACTCACCAACCGGGACACCGTCACCGTTTCCTCCGTGCAGCGGCCCATCCCCCTGCACTACTACTATGTGGAAACCCCGGTCCAGGAATCCCTGGAGGAACTGCTCGCCACCAAGCAGGTGCCCGTCTACGTGGTGCACTTCTCCCAGATCGAGGCCATTGACCGGGCCCAGGCGCTGATGAGTATCAATGTCTGCACCCGTGAGGAGAAGGACAAGATTGCCGAGCTGATTGCCGGCTTCCGCTTTGCCCCCGGCTTCGGCAAGACCCTGAACCGGCTGGTGCGGCACGGCATCGGCGTGCACCACGCCGGCATGCTGCCCAAGTACCGCCGCCTGGTGGAGCAGCTGGCGCAGGCCGGACTGCTGAAGGTCATCTGCGGCACGGACACTCTGGGCGTGGGCATCAACGTGCCCATCCGCACCGTGCTGATTACCGCCCTGTCCAAGTACGACGGGACCCGCACCCGACCGCTGAAGGTCCGCGAGTTCCACCAGATTGCCGGCCGCGCCGGACGGGCCGGCTATGACACGGCGGGCACCGTGGTTGTACAGGCACCGGAACACGTGATCGAAAACGTCAAGGCCATGGCCAAGGCGCACGCCAAATTCGGTGATGACCAGAAAAAGCTGCGCCAGGTGGTGAAGAAGAAGCCGCAGGCCGGATTTGTCTCCTGGGGCAAGCCCACCTTCGAGAAGCTCGTGGACGGCACCCCGGAGCCGCTGACCTCCAGCTTCAACATCACCCACTCCATGCTGCTGAACCTGCTGGAGCGCCCGGGCGATCCGTTCACGGCCGCCAAGAAGCTGCTCACCAACAACCACGAGACCCGTTCCTCGCAGCTGGCGCTGATGAAGAAGGCGCTGAGCATCTACCGGGAGCTGAAGACCGCCGGCATTGTGGAGGTCCTGCCCGAGCCCGACGCCGACGGCCGCACCGTCCGCCTGAAGGTGCACCTGCAGCCCAACTTTGCCCTGAACCAGCCGCTGTCCCCGTTTGCCATGGCTTCCCTGGAGATCCTGGATCCGGACAGCCCGTCCTACGCCCTCGACGTGGTGTCCGTCATCGAAGCGATCATGGAAAAGCCCCGGCAGGTGCTCTCGGCGCAGGAGAAGAAGGCCCGCGGCGAAGCGATTGCGGCGATGAAGTCCCAGGGCATCGAATACGACGAGCGGATGGCCCTGCTCGAAGAGGTCACCTATCCGCAGCCGCTGGCCGAGCTCCTGGACCAGTCCTTCGAGGTGTACCGCTCCGGCGCTCCGTGGCTGGGCGAATTTGAGCTGAGCCCCAAGTCGATCGTCCGGGACATGTACGAGCGGGCCATGAGCTTTGGCGAGTACGTGCAGTTCTACTCCCTGGCCCGGTCCGAAGGCGTGCTGCTGCGCTACCTCTCGGACACCTACAAGGCCCTGCTGCATACCGTTCCGCCGGAGCGGCTGCGCGAGGACCTGGAGGACATCATCGAGTGGCTCGGCGAGCTGGTCCGCCAGACCGACTCCTCGCTGCTGGATGAATGGGAGGAGCTGACCAACGGCATCAACCCTGAGGCCTCCGAGCAGCCGGTCCTGCCGCCGGTGCCGGATAAGCTCACTGCCAACGTCCGTGCCTTCCGGGTCATGGTCCGCAACGAAATGTTCCAGCGGGTGAAGCTCTTCGCCGACGAGGATGACCGCGCCCTGGGCGAGCTCGACGGCGGTTCCGGCTGGGATGCCGACCGCTGGGCGGACGTGCTGGACGCCTACTTCGAAGAACACGAGGACATTGACGACGGCCCCGACGGCCGCGGACCGAACCTGCTGATCATCAAGGAACTGCCCGGCAAGTGGGAAGTCCGGCAGATCTTCAAGGATCCGGCCAACCACCTGGACTGGGGCATCACCGCCGAGGTGGACCTGGCCGCGTCCGACGAAGCCGGGTCCCCCGTCATCAAGGTGATCACAGCAGGACGGCTGGACTAGGGTGGAGGGCATGCAGATTCGCCCCGCCCGCCCAGAAGACGTCCCGGTCATCCTTGAACTCATCCATGACCTGGCGATCTATGAAAAAGAGCCGCACGCCGTCAAGAACACCGTTGCCGCGCTGGAGCAGAACCTCTTCGGAGAAAACCCTGCCATCTTTGCCCACGTGGCCGTGGATGAGGGAACCGTGCAGGGCTTTGCCCTCTGGTTCCTGAACTACTCCACCTGGGAGGGCGTGCACGGCATCTATCTGGAGGACCTCTACGTTCGGCCCGAAACCCGCGGCAAGGGCATGGGGAAGGCGCTGCTGCGCACCCTGGCGGAAATCGCCGTCGAGCGCGGCTACGCCCGGGTGGAATGGTGCGTGCTGAACTGGAACGAGCCCTCCATCCGCTTCTACTCATCCCTCGGCGCGGAGCCGCTGGATGAGTGGACCACGTTCCGGCTGACCGGTGCGGCGCTTGATACCTTCGGCTCCGGCAGCGCTGTTTCGGCGGCGGCGGACAACCGGGCATGAGCGTTCCGCACGAGGCCTCCGAGCCCTACGACGTCCGGGGAATGCGCGTTACTGACCACCGCTTCACCGTGCCGCTGGATCACTCCACACCCGACGGCGAGAGCATCACCGTTTTCGCGCGTGAATACAGCGACGCTGAACTGGCCCCCGCCGAGACCGAACAGCTGCCATGGCTGCTGTACCTGCAGGGCGGCCCGGGCGGCAAGGGCTCCAGGCTGCTGTCCTTCAGCGGCTGGACCAAGGCCGCGTCCAAGCATTTTCGGATCCTGATGCTGGACCAGCGCGGAACCGGGCTCTCCACTGCCGCCAACCGGCAAACCCTGGTCCTGCGCGGGGATGCCTCCGCCCAGGCACAGTATCTGACGCATTTCCGGGCGGACTCGATCGTGGCCGACGCCGAGCTGATCCGCGAGACCCTCGGCTCGGAACCGTGGACCACCTATGGGCAGAGCTACGGCGGCTTCTGCACCCTCACGTATCTCTCCTTCGCCCCGCACGGACTGCGCGAATCCCTCGTCACCGGCGGCCTTGCACCGTTGACCGGGCCCGCGGACCGTGTCTACCGGGCGACCTTTCGCCGAGTGGCGGCCCGCAATGCGGAATACTTCGCCAAGTATCCGCAGGACCGCGGCATCACCACCCGCATCGCCAGGCATCTGGATGCCGTTCCCGAGTTCCTGCCAACGGGTGAGCGGCTCAGCGTCCGGCGCTTCCAGATGGCCGGCTCCTTCCTGGGCGGGAACACGCGGATGGATGGCCTGCACTTCATGCTGCAGGAAGCCTTTGTGCCCACGCCCGACGGCGAACGGCTGTCAGATACGTTCCTGGAAACCGTGCATGGGCTGGTCAGCCGGGCCGCCAATCCGCTTTACGCCCTGATCCACGAATCCATCTACGGCCAGGGCGGGGCGACCGGGTGGGCCGCGGAGCGGGTGCTCGGTGAATTCCCGTCATTCCGGCCCGACGCCGAGGAACCCCTGTACACCGGCGAAATGGTGTACCCCTGGTACTTCGATGAGGATCCGGCCCTGGTTCCGCTGAAGGAGACGGCCGAACTGCTGGCGGCCAAGAACGACTGGCCCGAGCTGTACAACACCGGGCAGCTCGCCCGGAACACCGTGCCCGTGGCGGCCGCCGTTTACACAGACGACATCTACGTGGACCGGGATCTCTCCCTGGAAACCGCCGAGGCGGTGCGCGGCCTGCAGGTCTGGGAAAGCGCAGACTTCCACCATGACGGCATAGCCGACGACGGCGAGGGCATCTTCAACCGCCTACTGGGCATGGTGCGCCAAAACCGGGAATAGCCCGCCTGCACCGGGTTGCAGGCGGTGCCCCGTTGGAGTCTGCCGCCGAGGGGAATAGCCTGAGTACAGGAGTGCACTGCGGCGGAAGGCTCTGTCATGGCACCCAGCACGCGTATTGACAGTCCGCGAACGGACAGTTCCCCGGTGGTTCCCAAGTGGCGGCCCATAACCTCGGCTGCCCTGGGCATCCTGGCCGCACTGCTGCTGGTGGCCGCTGTAGCGGCCGGATACGCAGGCGGCCTGGTCACGAATACCGACCGGTATGTGGCGGCCGTAGGTCCGGTCATTCAGGATCCGGCGGTCCAGGCGGATCTCTCGGCACAGATCAGCGAACAGATTACGAGCCAGCTGGATGTCAGCACCTCGGTGAACGATGCATTCGCCAACTTTGACGACTCCCCTGCCGCCCAGGCGCTCGGAGCCGCACTGGCTCCGGTGGTCGCGGACCGCACCAATACTCTCATTGACAACACAGTCGCCAAGGCTGTTGCCAGCCAGAGGTTCGCCAATCTCTGGACGGAGGCCAACCGCAGGGCCCACGATGCCCTGGTCCGGGTAGTACAGGACGATCCCGGCGGTGCCGCGTCGATTGCGCCGAACGGGGATATCACCGTCTCCACTTCGGCAATGATTGGCGAAGTGAAATCCCGGCTTCTGGCCCAGGGCGTTGCGGCAGCATCGGTTATTCCCGACGATGCGGGGCAGGACTACACCGTCTTCAGCGCACCGGGCCTCGCAAACGCCCTCTCCGCCCTGAACACGCTGGGTAGAATCCAAGCCGTGCTGCCGTGGCTCGCCCTGGTGGCCGCAGCCGGTGCTGTGTTGGTGGCCCCCACGGGCCGCCGGCTGCGTTCAGGCATGGTCATTGCGGTATCCAGCGCCGCGGCGGCGCTGCTGACCGTGCTGGTCCTGCGGCTCGTCCAGCAGTCCGGAATCGATTCCATGACGGGAAGCGCAGTCTCTCCGGAGGCAGCGTATGCGCTCAGTGATGCCTTCCTGACGCCCCTGGCCGCTGCCCTGCGGACGGTGTTCGTACTGGCGCTGCTCGCGGTACTGGTGCTGTTGGCCGCAGCCCATCCGGCCCGGTGGCAGCCGTGGGCCATGCGGCATCAGCGGTGGTACCAGGGAGGCGCCGCAGCGGTCATTGTCCTGGTGCTGTTCATCCCCGGCATCAGTGCCTGGACCACCATCGGCGTCACACTGGTGATGGCCGCCCTGATCGTTGTCCTGGAGGTCCTGGGCAGACAAACGCGGACGCCGCTGCAGGCGGCGTCCGCGTCAGGTGGAACGAACCACACCGGACCGCATCCGCAATCCGGCTAGGTATACGGCGGCCGGTTACTCCGGGGTCCCGGGCTTCCGGGGGTCAGCCGCCAGGAACTGTGCCCGGCTCTCGTCTGAGATTTCCGGCAGTTCCACGTCGTCGCGGTCCTTGGCTGCAGTGGAGGCAGCGCGGTAGGTTTCCGTGACCTTCTCGTAGGCGTCCGCGCGCTCTTCGTGCGGGGCGTCCTCCTCGAGGTTCCGGTACACCTTCAGCGCATTCTCCAGTGAGGCAACGGCCTGGACGGCCTTCGCCTTGGGGCTGAGCAGCGACGCTACCGTGGCGATCACGATGGTGCCGAGGATCACGGCCAGGGAGACGAAGGTGGGAATTTCCGGAGCCCAGCCAATGTGCTCGCCGCCGTTGATGAACGGCAGTTCGTTGACGTGCAGGGCATGCAGGATCAGCTTTACGCCGATGAACGCAAGAATCACGGACAGGCCGTGCTTGAGGTAGATGAGCCGGTCCATCAGGCCGCCCAGCAGGAAGTACAGCTGGCGCAGCCCCATGAGCGCAAAGATGTTGGCGGTGAAAACAATGAACGCGCTCTGGGTCAGGCCGAAGATGGCCGGAATGGAGTCCACGGCGAACATCAGGTCGGTCACGCCAATGGTGACGAAGACGATCAGCATGGGGGTGAAGACCTTCTTGCCGTCCACCACTGTGCGGATCTTGCCCTGATCGAACTTTTCAGTCATCGGCAGGACGTTGCGCAGCTTGCTGATGAGCTTGTTGTCGCTGCCTTCGTCTTCGTCTTCGCCGTTGTCCGTGGCCTGCTTGTAGGCGGTCCAGAGCAGGAAGGCGCCGAAGATGAAGAAGACCCAGCTGAAGTTCTCAATGACGGCTGCTCCGATAATGATGAAGATGCCGCGCAGGATCAGCGCAATGATGATGCCGAACATCAACACTTCCTGCTGGTACTTACGGGGTACCGAGAAGCGGGCCATGATGATGATGAAGACAAAGAGATTGTCGATACTCAGGCTGTATTCAGTGACCCAGCCCGCAACAAACTGGCTGCCGTACTCCGGCCCGGTAAAGACAAACATGGCGCCGGCAAAGAGCAGAGCGAGCCCCACATAGAACCCGACCCACAGGCCGGCTTCCTTCATCGACGGCTCGTGGGGACGCTTGACCACCAGAAGCAGGTCGAAGAGCAGGACGACTCCGAGGACAACAAAGGTGCCGACCTCAAAGACAACGGGTAACTCGGGCATGTGCAAAACCTTTCGGGCGCGTCACTGAGCGCAGGTCTCTCCGGCACCCGTGGACGGAGCCTGAAACGGATGCCCGCTGCACCCGGCGGGACGACGACGCCCCGCGTGCTGACGGATACAGCGACAAAGGATACTCCCCTACGCCGCCAAGAAGTCTATCGCAGCGACCCGCCCCCGGCCCCCGGTTGGGCCGGGTATTTGGGCCGCCGCACCTTCGCCGTAAATAATTTAGGCGTGACCGGCGTTCTGCATCTGGCGCAGTTCCTTCTTGAGGTCGCCCACTTCGTCGCGCAGCCGGGCGGCCAGTTCAAACTGCAGTTCCGCCGCGGCGGCGTGCATCTGTTCGGTCATTGAAGCGATCAGGCCGGCCAGGTCCTCCGCAGGAGCAGCGGCAAGTCCATCCTTGCGGATGCCCTTGCCCTTGCCGGTGGTCTTCCGGTTCTTCTTTTCGGCCGCCTCGGCCAGCAGGGCCTTGGTGTCCGCGTCCTCCCGGGCCAGCGAATCGGTGATGTCCGCAATCTTCTTCCGCAGCGGCTGGGGATCCACACCGTGGTCCTCGTTGTATTTCACCTGGATGGCGCGGCGGCGGTTCGTTTCATCGATGGCGCGGGCCATGGAGTCAGTGATCCGGTCCGCGTACATGTGCACTTCGCCGGAGACGTTGCGGGCGGCGCGGCCAATGGTCTGGATGAGTGAGGTGGAGGAGCGCAGGAAGCCCTCCTTGTCCGCGTCGAGGATGGACACCAGCGACACCTCGGGAAGGTCCAGGCCTTCACGGAGCAGATTGATGCCCACCAGTACGTCGAAGGTGCCCATCCGCAGCTCACGCAGCAGTTCCACGCGGCGCAGGGTATCGACGTCGGAGTGCAGGTACTCCACCTTGACGCCGTGCTCCATCAGGTAGCCCGTGAGGTCCTCGGCCATCCGCTTGGTCAACGTGGTGACCAGTACACGCTCGTTCCGCTCGGTCCGGGTGCGGATTTCCCCCAGCAGGTCATCGATCTGGCCCTTGGACGGCTTGACGATCACCTGCGGGTCCACCAGGCCGGTGGGCCGAATGATCTGTTCCACGAAACCGTCGGATTTGGAGAGCTCGTACTTGCCCGGCGTGGCGGACATGTAGACGGTCTGGCCGATGCGCTCCAGGAACTCGTCCCATTTGAGCGGCCGGTTATCCATGGCTGAGGGCAGCCGGAAACCGTGGTCAACCAGAGTCCGTTTGCGGGACATATCGCCCTCATACATGGCGCCGATCTGCGGAATGGTCACATGGGACTCGTCCACCACCAGCAGGAAATCGTCAGGAAAGTAGTCCAGCAGGCAGTGCGGGGCGGTACCCGGACCGCGGCCGTCAATGTGCCGCGAATAGTTTTCGATGCCGTTGCAGAAGCCCATCTGCTGCATCATTTCCAGGTCATAGGTGGTCCGCATGCGCAGCCGCTGCGCTTCGACCAGCTTGTTCTGCGACTCCAGCTCCGCCAACCGGGCCTGGAGCTCGTCCTCGATCTGGCGGATGGCGCGGTGCATCCGGTCCTCACCGGCCACGTAGTGCGAGGCAGGGAAGACGTACATTTCCGTTTCTTCGCGGATCACGTCCCCGGTGAGCGGATGCAGGGTGTAGATGTTCTCGATCTCGTCGCCGAAGAACTCAATCCGCAGCGCATTTTCCTCATACATCGGAATGATTTCCACGGTGTCCCCGCGGACCCGGAACGTGCCGCGGTGGAAGTCCATATCATTGCGTGCGTACTGCATGGACACAAACTTCCGCAGCAGGTCATCGCGGTTCATCTGCTGGCCCTTGCTCAGGGTGACCATGCCTTCGATGTACTCTTCAGGCGTTCCCAGGCCGTAAATGCAGGACACCGTGGCCACCACAATCACGTCGCGCCGGGTCAGCAGCGCGTTGGTGGCGGAGTGGCGCAGCCGCTCCACTTCCTCATTGATGGAGGAGTCCTTCTCAATGAAGGTGTCCGTCTGGGGGACGTAGGCCTCCGGCTGGTAGTAGTCGTAGTAGGAGACGAAGTACTCCACCGCGTTGTTGGGCAGCAGTTCACGGAACTCGTTGGCCAGCTGTGCGGCGAGGGTCTTGTTCTGCACCATCACCAGCGTGGGCCGCTGGACCTGCTCCACCAGCCAGGCCGCCGTCGCACTCTTACCGGTACCGGTGGCACCGAGGAGGACCACGTCCTTTTCGCCGGCATTGATGCGCTCGGCGAGTTCCTTGATGGCGGTGGGCTGATCACCGGCCGGTGAGTATTCACTGATTACTTCAAACGGGGCAACAACCCTCTTGATGTCCTGCGCAAGACTCATGATTAAAAGCTACTCCGCGCTGCGGTCAGGATGCGTCCGCAGTGCAGCCGGTTAGCTGAGGGCTGAACACTGGTCACCGTCTTTTGTCCGCGGCCATGAGCTCCCGGTTCAACGGGAGAAGCCTGGCCTCCCACAGCTTCTGCACGGCGGCCACCAGCTCGTCCGACGTTCCCTCGTTGTTCAGGACGACGTCGGCTGCCGCCGCGCGTTCTTCGGCTGAAGACTGCGCCGCAATCCGGGCCCGGGCCGCTTCGTCGCTCATGCCCCGGTCCGCTGCCATCCGCCGGATCCGTTCCTCCTGGGGTGCATCAATCACCAGCACAAAGTCGAAGCTGCGGTGCTGTCCGGTCTCCACCAGCAGCGGAATGTCATGGACCACAATGGTTCCCGGTGCGGCTTCCCGCTCCAGTTCCGCCGCCCGTGCCCGCACGCGCGGATGGACGATCCCATTCAGTGTTTGCCGTTTCGCCTCGTCACTGAAGACCACGGCCGCCAGTGCCGGACGGTCCAGCCGTCCCTCGCCGTCCAGTATTCCGGGGCCAAAGGCCTCGACGACGGCGGCGAGCCCTTCGGTGCCGGGCTCCACCACTTCCCGGGCCAGCGCATCGGCGTCGATCACCAGGGCGCCCAAATCCGCCAGGGTGCGTGCGGCCAGCGATTTTCCAGCGGCGATGCCGCCTGTCAGTCCTACTCTCAGCATGCGCCCAAGGCTACCGCGGAACGTCTGTGCGTGCGGACCCGGCCGGGGATGGCCCAACACCGCCTAAACTGGAGAGGTGAATGAACAGGTCGGCACCACGGGGCGCTACACCACCGTTGCCGGCGAACACCGGCATGAGCTGGAAATCAAGCGCTCGCGGTTCATCACCGTCCTGCGGCGGGTGGAAACAGAGGAGGAAGCCCGCGGCCTGGTTGCCGGACTGCGGCGCGAGTTCCACGACGCCCGTCACCACTGCAGCGCCTTTGTTCTGGGTCCTGACCGCAGCGTCCAGCGATCCAGTGACGACGGTGAACCCTCCGGCACGGCCGGCATTCCCATGCTGGAAGCATTGACCAAACGCGAGACGTTCCACGGTGCCGCGGATCTGAGCGATATTGCCGCCGTAACGGTGCGCTACTTCGGCGGCATCCTGCTGGGCGCGGGCGGCCTGGTGCGGGCCTATTCGGAGTCCGTATCCTCCGCCGTAAACACCGCCGCACTGATTCGGCGCAGACGCATGCAGCTGTACGGCATTCCGGCCGGGCACTCCGCAGCCGGACGGCTGGAAAACGACCTTCGCTCCGCCGGTGTCAGTGTGCTTGGCACCGAGTATTCCGCGTCCGGTGCCCTGCTGAACGTGGCATTGCCGGATACCGCCGATGCCTTGGAGCAGTTTCATGCCCGGCTCGCCGCCCTCACCGCCGGAGCCTCCGATCCGGTCCCCCTTGGAACGAAATGGATAGACCTTGACTGACTCCCCCGCCGCCAGCGACGCCGCCGGCACCGACAATGCCGACTTCTCCGCTGCCGGCTTCGACTTCGCCCGGCTGAGCCGCAGGCCCGATGTGGAAGCCGACAACCTTCAGGCCTGGGATGCCGCCGACCGGCTGCTGCTCGACACGGCAGCGGCTGATCTGGCCGCCGCGGCACCGGGCGCCGTCGTCGTCATCGGGGATTCCTACGGTGCCCTGACGCTGGCGGCGGCAGCCCGGCACGGGCTGTCGGGCCTGAGGGTGCACCAGGACCCGCTGAGCGGCGAGCTGGCACTGCACCGAAATGCGCGGAATCTGGGGCTGGAGGACGCCTTTGCGCACCATGGCCTGGAGCCGGATCTGGTGAATGGTGCCCGAGTGGTGCTGCTGCGCCTGCCCCGGTCGCTGGATGCGCTGGAGGAGATTACCGAGCTGGTCGCCGCGCATGCGTCCCCCGAGGTGGTGGTGTATGCCGGCGGCCGGCTCAAGCACATGTCCACCGCCATGAACGACGTGCTGGGTCGGCATTTCGCATCGGTGACGGCCGGACTGGCCCGGCAGAAGTCGCGGATCCTGACCGTCCGCGCTCCCCTGCCGCCGGCACAACGCCCGGCGGCGCGCTTTCCGGTGTTCTCTCGGCACGACGTCGGCCAGGCGGCGCCTCTGGAACTCTGGGCCCACGGTGCGGCCTTTGCCGGTCCCGCCCTGGATATCGGCACCCGG
Organism: Arthrobacter sp. UYP6; assembly: GCF_040547315.1. Classification (NCBI taxonomy): domain Bacteria; kingdom Bacillati; phylum Actinomycetota; class Actinomycetes; order Micrococcales; family Micrococcaceae; genus Arthrobacter; species Arthrobacter sp. UYP6. Next base: position 1,402 of record NZ_JBEPPM010000029.1, on the reverse strand, counting down.
TTCCTCCTGCCCCATCTGGCCGGAGCCCGGCCGGCGGAACGCGCCGTCGACCTTGGCTGCGGCACCGGAGCCATCGCCACCTATTTGGCCCTGGCCCGCCCATCCCTGCGGGTCCTGGCAACGGACCAGTCGGCCGCGGCTGTGGCTTCGGCAGCGCGCACTGCCGCCGCGAACGGCGTGGCCGACCGCGTGGAGGTGCGCCGCGACGACGCCCTGGCCGGGCTGCCGGATAAGTCGGAGGACCTGGTGGTCCTGAATCCGCCCTTCCACATCGGTGCCAGCGTACATGCCGGAATTGCGTTGAAGCTCTTCGCGGACGCCGGCCGCGTGCTGAAACCGGGAGGCGAGCTGTGGACCGTGTGGAACAGCCACCTCACCTACAAGGCGGCCCTCAACCGGTTGGTTGGACCCACCCGGGAAGTGGCGCGGAATCCCAAGTTCACGGTGACGGTCAGCACGCACCGCTAGGTTTCGGCGCCGCCCGGATCCGGGAGGGCCGACAGGAAAAGAGCTAACCTGCCCGACATGCTCACGGATCGTCCGAGACTGGTACCGATGGCCCCTGTTAGGTAGGTACAAGCCATATTCCCCAGACGAGGAGGGAAAACTTGTGAAATCGCTTTTTCTCCACGTCGCGGTCACGAACTAGAACAATGACCGCCCACGCAAGGTGGAATACCATCAACAGCAATGCAATGGCACCGGTTACGGCCCTGTGTAAGAGACGAGAGCAGCCGTGATGACAACTATTGCAGAGAAGAGCATGGCCTGAGATTAAAGGTGCTCGTGGGAAAGAGACTAGCCATGAGGCTGAGCTGAGCCGGACGGAGCCGTAAACCGATCCTCGATGTAGACGCCTGGCTCTCAGATAGGGTCGCATCAGCGGAGGAGTGCCTGGCTAACAGCGGATTCCAGTACAAAAGACCGCTTCTGATCGGGCAGCCCGCGATGGTCGTGGGTTTTATCTCGGCTCTCTGGTGACGAGGGTGTTATACGACGGCCCTGGCTTGTCGGTTGGTGTTGCAGTTCAAGCCGTAGCAGCGATCACCGTTGTCGTTTGCCTTGCCCGCGTTGTCCGAGGCCAACGCGAGGACCATCGGAGAGAGCAAGGACATGAGCCCAGAAATCCAGGCAGACCACACCTCGGGCGTTTAGGGATCCTTGAGCGGTCGCTTTTGTGGGTGGAGGGCATAGTGTGCGTGATACTTCCAGGTACAAACTACAGTCAATGCCGAATCGCATCGCCAGTTCGGAATCGCCGTGGCAAGATGAAACTGACGTCGAGGTGGTGGCTAGCCGACCCAACCCTGGCCTTGACCCCGGATGGTGGACACCTCACAAGAGAGAATGTTCACTATGACAAGAGCACGTCGGGAGTTCACTCCTGAATACAAGGACGAGG
>NZ_JBEPPM010000028.1:0-29977 GCF_040547315.1 Arthrobacter sp. UYP6 | reverse complement strand
ATACTGGTCCTTGAAGTCCTGGGTAAAGGGGTAGCCGCTGGGCATCGCATCGCTCCTGTAGTTTCAGAGCGTTGCACTGACCATATGACTCTGCCCGTGAAGAAGTCACCACACCTGCACACTGGAGTTTCCGCGAAGCCAGTCTTCCCGCCAGAGCTGCACGCTCAGTGCCATAGCCACCGCTGCCCAGGGGATCAGCGCGGACATGGGACGCGAAAGGCCGAACGGTCTGCGGACCGCCCGGCCTTCCGGTGCTCTCCCTTTCCCCTTCCCTTTCCCCTTCCCTTTCCCCTTCGCCGAGATGGCAGAAGCGGTCCTTCTGAGGCCTCAGAAGAGCACTTACTGCCCTTTCGCGGGGAGGGCAGGGTGCTGCTTGCCGAAATTCCGCAGCCGCAGCGAGTTGCCCACCACCAGCACGGAGCTGGCGGCCATGGCGGCGCCGGCAATCATCGGGTTCAACAGGCCCAGGGCCGCCACCGGAATGCCCACAGCGTTGTAGAAGAAGGCCCAGAAAAGGTTTGTCTTGATGGTGGCCAGCGTGCGCCGGGACAGTTCGATGGCCGTGGCCACCTGCCCCAGGTCGTTGCCCATCACGGTCAGGTCCGCCGCTTCGATGGCAACGTCGGTGCCGGAGCCCATCGCGATACCCAGATCCGCCTGTGCCAGCGCCGGGGCGTCATTCACACCGTCGCCGGCCATGGCCACGGTGGCTCCTTCGGCCTGGAACGCCTTGATGGCCTCCACCTTGCCCTCGGGGCGGACATCGGCCAGCACATCCTCAGGAGCAATACCGACGGCGTCAGCCACCCGGGCAGCCACCACGGCGTTGTCGCCGGTGAGCAGCACGGGCCGCAGCCCCAGGGCACGCAGCCTTGCGATGGCGGCCACGGATCCGGGCTTGAGGTTGTCCTGCAGGCTAATGATCCCGGCGGCCCGGCCGTCAACGGCCACCAGGACTGCCGTGGAGCCGGCTTCCTGCTCGGACCGCAGCATGGTCCAGGCGTCCTCGGGCAGGTGAACGCCGTTTTCCTCCAGCCAGCCGGGCCGGCCGGCAACGACGGAGCGGCCGTCAACGGTTCCGCGGACACCGCCGCCGGGCGCGGAGTCGAACCCGGTCACCGGAGCGAGTGCGCCATCGGGCCGTGCTCCCCCGGCGGCGTCTTGGGCGGCAGCGGCGATGGCGACGGCAATGGGATGCTCCCCCGCCGCTTCCACCGAGCCAGCCAGACGCAGCAGCTCGGTTTCCGCCGCGGAACGGTTCGCGCCCGGAGTTACGGCGGCTGCCGTTTCGAATGCCAGGGTCCGCACCACAGAGAGCCGGCCGTCGGTGACCGTGCCGGTTTTATCCAGCACAATGGTGTCCACGGTGCGGGTGTCTTCGAGCACCTGCGGCCCCTTGATCAGGATGCCCAGCTGAGCGCCGCGCCCGGTTCCGGTGAGCAGGCCAACGGGGGTGGCCAGGCCCAGGGCACACGGGCAGGCGATCACCAGGACGGCGACGGCGGCGGTGAAGGCTGCCTGCAGGTCACCGGAAAAGACCAGCCACAGCACGAAGGTGAGTACGGCGATACCCAGGACGATGGGTACGAAGACGGCACTGATCCGATCCGCCAGCCGGGCGATCGGCGCCTTGCCCGACTGAGCGTCGCTCACGAGGCGTCCCATTTGGGCCAGCGTGGTCTCGCTGCCCACACGGGTGGCGGTGACCAGCAGCCGGCCGGAGGTGTTGATCGTGGCGCCGGTGACAGCGTCGCCAGGGCCCACCTCCACCGGAACCGATTCGCCGGTGATCAGCGAGGCGTCCACGGCTGAGTGTCCGTCAGTGACGACGCCGTCGGTGGCGATCTTTTCGCCGGGACGGACCACAATGATGTCACCGGCAACCAGATCCTGAGCCGGAACCCGGACCTCGGCACCGTTGCGCAGCACGGAGGCCTCCTTGGCGCCCAGGCTGAGCAGGGCCTTCAGCGCGTCACCGGCGCGGGCCTTGGCGTTGGCCTCCAGGTAGCGGCCCAGCAGCAGGAAGGTCACCACCACTGCGGCCACTTCAAAGTAGAGGTTGGCGTGTCCGCCGCCCATGTCCGCCATGCCGTCCATACCGGCGTGGGCCGTCAGGGCCGGATCGGCCAGCAGCGTTCCCAGTGAGAACAGGTAGGACGCGATCACCCCCAGGGACACCAGGGTGTCCATGGTTGAGGCAAAGTGCCGGGCGTTGATGGCTGCGGCCCGGTGGAAGGGCCAGGCGGACCAGGTCACCACCGGCAGGGTCAGCAGTGCGGTGAACCAGCCCCAGTTGCTGAACTGCAGGGCCGGAATCATGGACACGAGGAACACCGGAAAGGTGAGGACGGCGGCCAGGATCAGCCGCGGCCTAAGGGCGGCGGCCGTTCCGCCGTGGGCCATATGGTCTTCGGCGGAATGCTCCTGGCCGGCGTGCTCCTTTTCTGAGCGTCCGTGTCCGGTGTGTTCGGGAACCACCAAACGGGCCTTGTAACCGGCCGAATCCACGGCCTGCAGGATCTGCTCATCGCTCACGCCGTCCGGGACGTGCACCCGCGCAGACTCCAGCGGAAGGTTGACCGTGGCTTCGACGCCCTCGATCTTTCCGAGTTTTCGCTCCACCCGGCCCACGCAGGAAGCGCAGGTCATCCCCTCAACCTTGAGGTCAATGATCCGCGGCTGCGGCTGGTGGAGCAGTTTGTCGGTACTCATGGGGTTGCTGTCCTTCCGGGAAATGCTGGGTGGGCGTGGCCCGCCGGGGTGCGGGGATCTGCCGGGGCTAAGGGCCGTCAGGCGGAACCGTCTGCGCTAGGCGGAGGTTTCCACCACGAGGTAGCCCGCCTCTGCCACGGCCTCGCTGAGTTCAACGGGTGAGAGTGTGCGGCTGGCGGTGACGACGGCGGTCGAGACTCCGCCCGCGTTCAGGTCGACGCTGACGTTCTCCACGCCGTCGAGCGCTTCTAGTTCTTCGGTGACTGATGCGACGCAGTGTCCGCAGGTCATGCCGGAGATGTTCAGTGTGGTTTCCATAGGGACGTTTCTCTTTCAGTAAACGTTGATGACTGTGGGCGGCCGGCGGATCAGCGAAACGCAACGCACTTCAGCGCAGCAGACGGCCGATGGCGTCGGTAGCTTCCTGAACCTTGGCCTGCACCAGTTTCGGATTGCCGGTGGCGTCGGCCTCGCGGGCAGCATCCACCACGCAGTGGGATATGTGGTCCTGGACCAGTCCCAGGCTTACGGCGTGCAGGGCCTTGTTGATGGCTGCGACCTGGGTCAGGATGTCGATGCAGTACTTGTCTTCCTCGACCATGCGGGCAATCCCGCGGACCTGGCCCTCGATACGCCGGAGCCGCTTGAGATAGGCGTCCTTGTCCGTGGCGTATCCGTGGGGCCCGGAATGATCCTGCTCAGGGCTCTTCGGTTCCGTACCGGCCTCTTCCGTGAGGCCTGCGGGCGCCTGTTCCTGGAATGTGCTCATGTCTGCTCCTCTATCTTCGATCTGACATGAACATATACCCCCTTGGGGTATCCCGTCAAGTACCCCTAGGGGGTATGGGGGGAACTAATTACCAGAGGGCGCCGCTGGTGTTGATTTCGCTCGGGCAGTTGCCCGGCGTGCACGGCGAGGCTTCACTGCTTTCGGCGCCACAGCGGTGGCGCCGTTCTGCCGAACGTCCCCAGAATGTCCCCGCCAAAATGAGGGCAACGCCGCAGTATCCGGCAGCATTCAGACTGTCATGCCCGATGGTTACTCCCAGCAGGGCTACCCAAATGGGCTCGGTGCCGAGCAGCAGGCTGACCCGCGACGGCGATGTCCGTCTGACCGCCCAAATTTGCACGAAGAACGCAAACACGGTGCAGATGAGCACGAGGTAGAGCAGCATCGCAACCTGCCCGGGGCCGATTCGGGAAAGATACTCCGGAACGGAGTCCCCCCGGACGAAGGATCCCGCGGTAAAGAGCAACGCACAGGTTCCCAGCTGCACGGTCGTCAGGTGCAGCGAGTCCGCTTGTTTGCCTCCGGTAATTTTGTGCATGAAAACCACGTGGGCGGCACGCACGACGGCGGCACCCAGCACGAGCAGGTCACCGGCGGTTGGAGGATCAAAGGTGCCGTTGCCGGCAAGCACAAAGGTCCCGGCGACTGCCACCGCCGCTGCCGCCAGGAACGTCACCGGTAACGGATGCCCCGAAACCAGGGATTCAAGGATCGGCGTGAACACGATCGTCAAGCTGATGATGAGTCCCGCGTTCGTTGCCGAGGTATGGGCCACATCGACTGCCTCGCCCGACCCGAAACCCTCGAACGCGCCAATGTGAAGACGGTCCTGAGCCATCTGCAGTCGATCACGGCCCACCTCTCAGTTCGCTGACCCATCCTCGCCGCAGCGGCACCCGCGCAACGTTTCGGTTAGGCGCGCATCTGAAATCCCTACCGCTGCCCGCGCTCGGCATCACTGCGCAGAATGCAGAATTCGTTGCCCTCCGGGTCAGCGAGCACCACCCATCCGGTCCCGTCCGCCACACGCCGGTCCGCAACTTGCCTGGCACCCAACCCCAGCAACCGTTGCAGTTCCCGGTCACGGGTGCCCTCCGCAGGCTTCAGGTCCAGATGGACGCGGTTCTTGATCTGTTTGGCGTTTGGAACCTGGAGGAACAGCAACCGTTGGGCGCCGTCGTCGGAGGCGATCATGCACTCCTCGTCGCCGGGATTATTCGGGTCCTGCGGATCGTCGCGGAACCCGAGCACTTCGCTCCAGAACACTGACTGGGCGAACGCGTCGAGACTGTCAAAGGAAGTATGTGAGATCAGGGCTGTCATGGAGGCCAGCGTAGCGTCCGTGCAAGGATGAGCCGATGAACGCCGAGACTGAACTGCTCCTCGCCGGTCCCCGGGGCCGCCGGCTGTGCCTTGAGCTCGCGATGGAACTGAACCGGGACGTTGGAAGTGCCGTGTTTAATCTGGGCTATGACCTTGATCCGGGCAAGGGAACGTCCCGGGTGATGTTCGCCCTGATGACCTCCGAAGAAACCAACGACGACGACGATACGCACCTGCCTGCCGCTGCCTCCCCCGAGGACCTGGCCCCCGCCCTGCTGTGCCTTGATCCGTCGGGCCTGAACGACGACCTGATCCGGCCCGCCCTTGAGCGGGCAGTATCCACGGCCATGTACTGGCAGCCGCCGGACGGCGAGGACGTGCTGGCCGCGCTGCCGATCATCCGGGAAGCACTCGTTCCGCTGGCCACAAGGGTGATGGCCACCCCTTCGATGCAGCGCAGCGCGCAGCCCCGCCAAACCGAGCAGTGGGCCATCGACTGGCGGGGACCGGATGACCCGGCGCCGCTGGACCAGAATCCGCAGCAGAGACTGGCCCAGTGGGGCCGGAACATCCGCGCCGATGAAATCCGGTGGAAGGAAAGTGCGCGCGGACTGGACTCGAACTGGTCCGGGGACTGGTGGTCAATCCCCCTCGGACTAGTCGGCACCGTGGGCCGGATCCCCGGTGGCCTGAACCTCATCGAGGATTCCCTGGGATGGGAAGACGCCACCGCCATCCCGGTCCGCGGCGCCGGCAGGACGTATGAAATCCACACTGCGGACGACTGGACAGCCCTGTGCCGCAAGTTCCCGCTTGAGGTGACCGCGTCCCGCCGCAACGACTGGTTCCACGTCACGGGACGGGACGGCCGCTGGCTGATCCCGGACTGGGAGCGCGTGGCCGGAGAATGGGACGCCGTCCACCTGAGCACCCTGGGATATCTCAGCAGTGCAGGGCGCGCGCTTCACCTCGATGAGGAGTGGGCTTCCGTGATCGCCGGCTGGGATCCGGACCGGACCATCTGGCTGACCGACGTCGTCCGCGAAATCGAGCGCCCAAGGCAGCACTGGCACCGCGCCCAGCAGGGAGATGCCTGGACGCAGGTCAGTTGAGGCCCGCCCGGGTCCTGGTGTGCTCGAGACGGGTCCGGTAGGCTCCTGCCATGCCCCTGACCACCGCGTTGATTGAGCCCGGGCCGGAGCGGCTCTCCCTGCAGTGGTCCCTGCCTGCCACCCCGGCCCATGCGTGGTGGGGTCTGACGGATCCGGAAGCCTTGCCGCAGTGGATGGGGACCATCACCTCCGGCAAGTTCGCTCTCGGCAACGAAGTGACAGTGCAGCACGCCGAAAACTATTCCTGCATCAGTAACGTCTTGGATTACGTACCGGAAGCACTGCTGTCCATGACCTGGAAGTTTGTGGATGAGCCGCTCTCGCGTCTGCGGATAGAACTCACCCCGGACCGAAACAGCACCCGCCTGGCGTTGACGCACGAGGGACTCGGAGAGGAGACGGCACACTATCTGCCCGGTTGGCAGACGCATCTGCTCTATCTCGAGGATCTGCTCCGGGGCTGCCCGCGGCCAATGACCGACTTCTGGTCAACGTACGAAGGGCTTCAGAACGCAGACACGGTTCAGGCCTAGGCGGAGCTCCCGGGTGCCGCGCCCGCCTAAACACACCACGTAAGGTGGAGGGGTGGGTACCAATTCGCTTTCAGCCGCATCCGAGGACTATCTCAAGGTCATTTGGACCGCCCAGGAATGGGCCGACGCTCCCGTCACGGTCTCGGCCCTGTCCGCGCACGTGGGGAACTCGCCGTCGTCGGTCTCCGAAGCCGTGAAGAAGCTCACGGCCCAGGGATTGCTGACCCACGCGCGTTATGGTTCCATCGCCCTCACGGAGGAAGGAACCCGCGAGGCGGTGGCCATGGTGCGCCGGCACCGGCTGATCGAGACGTTCCTGGTGGAGTATCTGGAGTACGGCTGGGACGAGGTCCACGACGAAGCCGAGCATCTGGAACACGCGGTCTCCGACAAGATGGTGAACGCCCTGGACCGGCGCCTGGGCTATCCGGTCCGCGATCCGCACGGAGATCCCATCCCCACGCGCGACGGCAGCTTTCCGCCGCTGGCCGCCGTGCGGCTCAGCAGCTGCGAGCCGGGCAGCGTGGTGTGCATCGCCCGGGTTTCCGACAACGACCCGGAACTGTTGCGCTATCTGGCCGGGCTGGGACTGCATCTGGACGTGCAGGTGCACGTCCGCTCGCGCCAGGCGTACGCCGGAACCCTCACGCTTACAGCGCACGGGGAACAGCTGGAGCTGGGCCTTCCGGCCGCGCAGTCCATCTGGGTCCTACCGGCGTCCTCCGCAGCACCGGACCAGTTGACACCCGGCGAGTAGATGAACGACGCCGAGGTGCAGCTGTGCTGGCTGCCCGTCGGCATGACAGCGCCCTAAGGAAGCAGCGGCAGGTCAAAGACCACTTCGCGGTAGGTCGGGACGTAGCCCAGCCGTTCGTAAAGCCCCAGGGCGCCGGACGGGTTCTCGGTGTCCACGCCCAACCCGGCGCGTTCCATGCCAGCGGCCTTGTACCGGCGCATGGCTTCGCCCAGCATCGCCGGAGCCAGGCCCATCCCACGGTAGTTCCGCCGCACGCCCAACAGCTCGGTGTAGCCCTCGCTATAGCCGTTGAGCTTCTGGGCCTCCGGATCAAAGGAGGCAATGTTGTAGCCGGCGATTTCCCCTGCGGCAGTGTCCATCACCACAAAGGTCCAGTCGGCACGGAAGTGCGGATGCTCCACGTTGTGCTGCCAGCGTTCGGGGTCGCGCTCCTCGCTGCCCCAGTGGTCGCGGAAGACTTCGTTGTGGGCAAGCCGCAGGGCCTCGGAAATGTCCTCGTTGAAGGTCACAAATTCGAGGCCGTCCGGGAGCTTCGTATCCGGAATATTGGCATCAAGCGGACGGCTCATTTCGGTGAAGTAGCGCACCACTGATGCGTTGGCGGCGTGGAACAGGGCCACATGCGAAGCATTGTCCTCTTCCGCCATGAACCGCAGCAGGCCCTTTTGGTGGCCGGTTTCCAGCAGTCGCTCCCGGGCACGCTGCTGTTGCCAGCGCAGCAGGGCGGTGCCGATGCCACGGCGCCGCCAGGCGGGGTCCACTCCCCCGGCACCGTGGATTTTGTCCGAGCCCTCGGTGCGGACCAGGTACCCGTAGGCGCGCGGCACGCCGTCCCGGTCCAGCCCCAGCAGGGTGTCCCGGGCCGGGTTGTCGGAGCTGGCCTCCAGCACGTGTTCCAGATCTGCCCGCTGGTCCACGTATCCGGGCTTGTCCACTGCGGCGATCCGCCGGACCAGGTCCAGCCAGGCGTCGATGTCCTCTGCGGTGATGGCCCGCCAACGCAGGCCCGTGGTGGGACCGGGTATTTGCGGTGGTGTTGAAATGCTCATTTTCCCAGCCTATGACACCGGTGCCGGGCGCATCCTACCCATGTGATCCGGCACATACCGGACGGCCCAAATAAATGCTGCGGTCACACCAGGCGGCATCCGCCGGGTTATGCGTGACCACCACCACGGATTTTCCACGCAGGCCAACGGACAAGTCGGCCATCAGCTGCTCCCCGGCCTCCACATCAAGGTGGGCGGTGGGTTCATCCAGGAGGACGACGTCGGCTTCGGTCAGGAGGGCGCGCGCTACGGCGAGCCGCTGGCGCTGTCCGCCGGAGAGAAAATGTCCGCCGCCGCCTACGCGGGTATCCAGTCCCTCCGGCAGCCCGGCGAGGAACGGGCCCAGGCCCACGGCGTCCAGGGCGGCTACCATCTCCGCTTCGGTGGGCGCCTGCCGGCGGTCCCGCGCCAGCAGCAGGTTGCCGCGGAGCGTGGAATCGAACAGGTGTGCTTCCTGCGGGCACCAGGCCATCCGCCGGGCAGCCGGGGGCAGTCCGGCGGCAGCCTTTCCGTTGATCCGGAAGGAGCCTTCCTGCGGGGTCAGGAAGCCCAGCAGGACGCCGAGCAGCGTGGACTTTCCGCTGCCGGAGGGGCCGGTGACAGCCAGCCAGCTGTCCCGGTGCAGGTCCAGATCCAGGTCCTCGAACACCGGAGTGTCGGAGCCGGGGTAGGTGTAGCTGATGCCGCGCAGTTCCACGGTCTCCACAGGGACCAGTGTCCGTTCGGAGGGATCCTCCTCCAATTGCTCCACGGTGTCGGTCCCCAGATCCGGCAGCACCTTGTCGCCAAGGGTCCGCCACGCAAAAAACTGTTGGACGGAGCCGTTGACAGCCACGAAGGCTTCGATCAGGGCCAGCTGCATCAGCACAATCACGGCGGCCACCGTGGCCGGAATGTTCCCTGCTGCGGTCAGCATGTAGAGGGCGCCCAGGGAGCAGGCCAGCGCCGTAAGCGCGTTGGCCAGGCCCTGCGCCCACGCGCTGCGGCGCACGGCGGCCGAGGCCCGCGCGTCGAGCGCCTGCTGGCGGGCAAACACCGGAGCGGCGCTGCTGTTGGCTTCCAGATCCGACGCTGCCTCGAGCAGACGGGCCATGGCTGCCATGGACCGGGACTGCAGCCGCACCGTTGCGGCACGCGCCGCGGCATCCGCGCCCACGGCCACAAGCGGGGCAATGAGCAGGCCCGCCATGCAGACCAGGATCTGCGCACCCAGAGCCTCGGGCAGCAGCAGACCCGTGGTCACGCATGCTGCCACGGCGGTGAAGAAGCCGGTCAGCGGCGCAAAAACAACGCGCGGCGCAATATCCCGCAGCTCATCCACGTCGCCCACCAGGCGCTCCAGGGCTCCGCCGCCGCGGGCGAGCCGGCGCCAGCCAACGGGTCGCTGCAGCAGTCCGTTCCAAAGCCGGATCCGGATGGCGTTGGTGGCACGGAAAACGGCGTCGTGCAGACGCAGCCGCTCCAGATAGCGCAGCACGGAACGCCCGATGCCGAAGAACCGGACCCCCACAATCGCACCCAACAAAAGCAGGATGGGAGGCTGTTCGTAGGCCCGGACAATCAGCCAGCCGGACAGTGAGGTGAGGGCCACGGCAAAGAGCGTGGCACCGGTGCCCAGGAGCAGTGCCAGCAGGAACTGCGGGCTCCAGGGGCGCAGGACCGTCAGGTTCTTCCACAGCGGCTGGTGCACCGGGTGGAGCTCAGTTTCCGTGAGCTCTGCCTGCCAGCGCACGGGGGCCGGCGTACCGCCGGACGCAGCGCCCCCCGCTGCCGTGCGGTTCGATGCGGGGTTCGATGCCGGGTTCGATGCGGATTTCGATGCCGTGGCAGCAAGCCCCGGCGCGGCGACGGGCGGGGCCTCCACCGGTGCCGTCCCGGATGCAGCTGTGTCGTTCGAAGCCGCGGATACGGGCGCGGACGGCTGGCCGGCGTCCACCGGAATCAGGTGGTCGGCAATGGCTGCTGCTTTCTGGTCGTGGGCCACGAGCAGCACGGTGATGCTCCCGCGCAGGCTATCCAGGGCACGGATGACGGCGGCGGCGCTGGCCGCGTCCAGATGTGCGGTGGGTTCATCGGCCAGCAGCACGCGCACCTGCGGCTGGCAGGCAATGCGTGCCAGTGCCCGGGCCACGGCAACGCGGCGCTGCTCGCCCGGACTCAGGTCAGCGGTGCGGGTGTCCAGCAGGTGCAGAGAATTAATGGCGGCAAGCGCGTCTGCTGCCGCCTGCCGGGCCTCCTCCCCCGGACCTAGACCGGAGTAGAGGGCAATTTCCTCAACGGTGCTCTCTTCCACCAGCACCGGGTGCTGCGGAATCCAGGCAATGGTAGAGCGGTCGACGCCGGTGACGGTGCCTTCCAGCGTTGTGTCTCCGCCGTCGCGGCGCAGGCCGGCGAGTGTTTCCAGGACCGAGGTCTTACCGCTGCCGCTGGAGCCGGTGAGGGCCGCGATACTGCCGGCGGGCACTTCAAAGCTGAGGCCGGACACTGCGGGGCGGGGACGTCCGGCATACCGGATGGTCAGCCCTGCCACGGATAAGGGGGTACCGGCAGGTGCCCGGGATCCGGCGCGCGACCGGGCTCCGGCGGGAACCGGGGCTTCGGGCAAAACGGCGGCCGCGGGGGCGGCGGGGACAAGCGGGGTTGCAGCCGGCGCGTCCAAGACGGCGTTGGTGCGCTTGAGAGCTTCAAGGCCGTCTTCGCTGGCGTGGTGGGCCGTGCCCAGGTCACGCAGCGGCTGATAACACTCCGGGGCCAGGATGAGCGCAAGCAGCCCCAGCTCCAGGGACATGGAGCCGTTGACCAGACGCACACCGATCACCACGGCCACGAGCGCCACCGAGATGGTGGCGATCAGTTCCAGGGCCAGTGAGGACAGGAACGCAACCTTCAGGGTTTCCAGCGTGCGGACGCGGTAGTTCTCGGCCACATCGCGCAGCGCCCGGGTCTGGGCCCTGGCGCGCCCCAGGCCCACCAGGACGGGCAGGCCCTTGGCCAGTTCCAGCATGTTGTCGGAGAGCCGGTTGAGCGCATCCACTGCAGCGGCGGTCTTATCCCCGGTATGCAGGCCGATCAGGATCATGAACACCGGAACCAGCGGCACGGTCAGGACAACCACCACGGCGCTAAGCCAGTCCGCAGACAGGATCCGCAGTCCCACCAGCAGAGGCACGACGGCGCAGGTCACCAGCGCGGGCAGGTATTTGGCGTAATAGTTGTCCAGTCCATCCAGGCCCCGGGTAATCAGCACACTCAGCGCACCGGATCCCATGCCGGGAACGTTGCCGCCGTCGTCGAGCGCCCGCTTGGTCAGAGACGAACGCAGCTCCTCCTTGACCCCTGCTGCTGCCCGCTGGGAGACCGTCTCACTCCCCCACACCGCGAGGGAGCGCAGCACGGCACCGGCCGCACCGTTGGCGAGCACCCAGCTCCAGTCCGGCCCGCCGGCGGCCAGCCCGGCAACTCCGGCTGCCACACCCGTGGCGAGGAGCACCAGGCCGGCCGCCTTGACGGCAGCCAGCAGGCCGAGGAGATACAGTGCCCGCCGGCTGGCGGCGCTGACCGGAAGGACTGGCTTCACTGAGCGGTCACCGTGTGGGCTGCCGGGATGGCTTCAGCGGTGATCCGCTTGCGGAAGACCCAGTAGGTCCAGCCCTGGTAGAGGACCACCAGGGGCAGGCCGAAGAGCGAGACCCAGGAGATCACCGTCAGGGTGTAGTCGGAGGAGGACGCGTTCTCCACGGTCAGGCTCCAGGCCGGGTCCAAGGTGGAGGGCAGCACATTCGGATAGAGCGCGGCGAAGATGGTGAACACGCCAGCCACCAGGAACAGGCCCAGGTAGGTGAAGCTCCAGCCTTCGCGGCCGCGGCGTGCCATCACCCAGGACAGCACCGCGGCAACCACGGCCACCACCAGCGGGATCAGGGTCAGCGGCTTGCCGTTCTGCAGCTGCACCACAATGGCCCAGACGGCCATCGGCGCAACGCCCAGCGGCAGCCAGCGCACCACGGCGCGGCGGGCCCGCATTTCGATGTCGCCACGGGACTTCAGCGCCAGGAAGGCACAGGCGTGGACCAGACAGAAGGCAACCACAGCGAGGCCGCCCAGCACGGCGTAGCCGTTGAACCAGGCGAACGCTCCGCCCACCCGGTCGCCGTTCTCATTCAGCGGCAGGCCGGTGGTGGTTAGCGCCAGAGCGGCGCCAACGCCGAAGGCGGAGACAAAGGACCCGAGTGCCATGGCCCAGTCCCAGCCACTGCGCCAGCGGTCGGAGTTGTTCTTGCCGCGGTATTCGATGGATACCGCCCGGAAGATCAGCCCCAGCAGGACAAGCACCAGCGGGATGTACAGGGCCGAGAAGAGGGCGGCATACCAGAGCGGGAAGGTGGCAAACGTCATGGCACCGGCGGTGATCAGCCACACCTCATTGCCGTCCCAGACCGGGCCGATGGTGTTGAGCATGACCCGGCGGTCCTTTTCACTGCGGCCCATCAGCTTCATGAGCATGCCGACGCCCAGGTCGAAGCCTTCCAGGAAGAGATAGCCGGTCCAGAGGAAGGCTAGGACGATGAACCAAAGGGTAGGTAGCGAAATCACTTCTGTGCTCCAGATCGCTTAGTAGGCAAAGCCGAGGACATCGTCGGGCTGCTTGGTCTTTGAGTCGGTTCCGCCGTCGCCGCCGGCGGAATCCATACCGCCGGAGGAACCGCCGTCGTGCCCGTTGCTGTGCAGCAGTTCGGGCATGGCAGAGGGAACGCCGCCGCGGGTGAACTTGAACAGCAGCCGCACTTCCACCACCAGCAGCGCCAGGTACACCAGGGCAAACGAACAGAGCGAGAAGATCAGCTCGGCTCGGGACACGCCGGGTGAAACCGCAGCGGCGGTGAACATGAAGACCTGGTCAATGCCGGTGAAACTCGGGTTGGGGGCAACCACAAACGGCTGGCGGCCCATCTCGGTGAAGATCCAGCCGGCGCTGTTGGCGCCGAACGGTGCCAGGATGCCGAAGACGGCCAGACGCATCAGCCACTTGGACTGCGGGACGGTGCCCTTGCGGGTAATCCAGAGCGCCACTGCGGCTGCGGCGGCGGCAATGCCGCCGAATCCGATCATGATCCGGAAACCCCAGTAGGTCACAGCCATAACCGGCAGGTAGTCAATCTCAGTGCCGGCCTGGTCGCCGTACTTGGGGTCATCGGGAATGTGGGTGCCGTACGCGTTCTGGTACTCCGGAATCAGCGTATTGACACCCTTGACGTCGGTGTTGAAGTCGCCGTTCGCCAGGAAGGAAAGCAGGCCGGGCACCTCAATGACGGCTTTGACGTCATCACAATTCCGGGTTCCCACGTCACTAATCGAGAGGATGGAGAAGGAGGTGCCGTCGTGGCAGGCGGCCTCGGCGGCGGCCATCTTCATGGGCTGCTGCTCGAACATCAGCTTGCCCTGCAGGTCACCGGTGATGGCGGTGCCGGCAAAGGAAATCATGGCCACCACTGCGCCAATGCGCAGGGATTTGATCCACACGCTGTGGTCCGCCTTGTCTCGACCGGTCTCCGGCCGCGAGCCAACCACTACGGTGCCGTCCTCGTTGACGGTGTCAATGCCGTCACGGCGGCGCTTCCACAGGTGGTACCAGGCGATGCCCAGCAGGAAGCCGCCAGCCACGGAGAGTGCAGCCATGATCTGGTGGGGGAAGGCCGTGAGCAGGGTGTTGTTGGTCAGCACAGCCCAAATGTCATTTAGGACCGGACGGCCGTCCACCATTTCCACGCCAACGGGGTGCTGCATCCAGGAGTTCGCGGCAAGGATGAAGTAGGCGGACAGGACTGAGGCCAGGGTCGCAATCCAGATACAGGCCAGATGGATCTTCTTAGGCAGCCTGTCCCAGCCAAAGATCCACAGACCCAGGAACACGGATTCGGTGAAGAACGCCAGCAGCGATTCCAGCGCCAGCGGGGCGCCGAAGACGTCACCCACAAAGCGGCTGTACTCGCTCCAAGCCATACCAAACTGGAATTCCTGGACCAGGCCGGTGGCCACGCCCATGATGAAGTTGATGAGGAAGAGCTTTCCCCAAAACTTGGTCATCCGCAGGTACTCGGCTTTACCCGTTCGAACCCACATGGTCTGCAGTGTTGCCACCACCAGCCCTAGGCCAATGGTCAGCGGCACCATGAGGAAGTGGTACACGGTGGTGATGCCGAACTGCCAGCGGGCAATATCGAGTGCTTCCAAGGGAGGATTCCTTCAGTCGGACCAGAACTTCTACAGAGCGTAGAAACTTATTCTGCTTACGATCGTAGATCAGTTCCGAAAAGATTTCTACGTGATGTAGAACCGCTCACAAAAACCCTGTAGATTGGAGACCCGGACCTCCTCTGCTGAGGCGGTGCCGCAGCGGAGGAGAAGCTCCGGTGGCGGTTCCCGGTGATTATTTAACGGTGAAGGACAGGAACACGGATGGCTACCCTCGGCGAGTTGGAACGGGCAACGATGGACCTCCTCTGGGAGTCTCCGGAGGCGGCCACTGCAAACGAGCTGCGCGAGCAGTTGGCCCAGGCCAATCCGGCGGCCGGTGCCGGCGACGGCAAGGGGTTGGCGGTCACCACTATCCTCACGGTGCTCTCCCGGCTGGAAAAAAAGGGACTGGTGGAGCGTGAACGCAACATCCGCCCGCATCGCTACCGCGCCATCACCTCCAAGGCCGAGCACACGGCGGAACTGATGCACGAGGTTCTCGGCTCGGTAAATGACCGGGAGGCTGTGCTGGCCCGCTTCGTCGGCTCCGTGTCGTCAACCGAGGCCCAGACCCTGCGCCGTCTGCTCGGCGGTCTCTGATCCGGTAGCGGCAGCTACGTAGCGCCCCGGTGTTCTGGGCCTCATACGCTCTGGCCGCGCTGGCCCTCGTGCTGGCGTGGCCGGTTCCGATTGCCCTATCCCGCGCCAAGTGGCCCGCCCGCTCACCTTTCACGGCGATGGTGCTGTGGCAGGTGATCGCCCTGGCCGGCGGCCTGTCGATGATCGGAGCGATGCTCACCTGGGGACTTGAGCCCCTTGGCGACAACCTCGTCGACGCTTTACGCGGCCTCTGGAACATCCTGATTAACGGCGCTCCGGCCACCACACTGGGCCTGGTGCATGTGTTTGCGCTCAGCGCCGCGCTGCTGCTCAGCGCCCACCTTGTCTTTATCCTCCTGTTGACCTATTACCGGATCCAGCGGGGCCGCAGCCGCCATCGTGACATGTTGGCGCTGCTGAGCTCCCCCTCCGCCACCCGCCCCGCCACAGTGGTCATCAACCACCCCACCCCAGTGGCATATTGCCTTCCGGGTGGAGCACGTTCGGTCACCGTTCTCTCGGATGGACTGCTTGAGTTGCTCTCCGACGAAGAGCTCTCAGCCGTGCTCATCCATGAGAAGGCGCACCTGTCCCAGCATCACCATCTACTCCTCTGGGCCTTTGCGGCGTGGCGCGCCGCCCTGCCCTGGCTGCCCACCTCCCAGCTGGCCCAGCAGTCGGTCAATGAGCTCATCGAGATGCTGGCCGACAACGACGCCCTACGCACCGTGGCGCCCGAAACGCTGATCCGGGCCGTGGCGATTGTGGGCACAGGTTCGGCACCGGCGGAGGGACTGCACGCTGCAGAGTCCCGGGGCACCCTTGCGGGCAGCCCGGACGAGCAGGCCAAACTGGGCACCGTACACCGGCTGACCCGGCTGCTGACGCCCCTGCCGCCTCTGCCGGCCTGGCAGCGGGCGGCCGTGCTCATTCTCTGCGGCCTGCTCCTGGCCGTGCCCACAACGCTTCTGGTAGCCCCGGGCATCCTCTAGGGACCGGGCATACGGGGGCCCGAATACGTCCGGCACCTCTCCGCAGCCCTACGCGTCGATGCGGTCGCGGTCCAGCATGGCAGCCCCGGCAATGATGAAGTCCTTGCGCGGGGCCACATCACTGCCCATCAGCAGCTCAAAGGCGCGTTCGGCGTCGGCCGCCTGGTCAATGCGCACGCGGCGCAGCGTCCGATGGCGCGGATCCATGGTGGTTTCGGCCAGCTGGTCAGCATCCATCTCGCCCAGGCCCTTGTACCGCTGGATCGGCTCTTTGTAGTTCTTGCCATCTTTCTGCAGCTTGGCCAGAAGCTGGTGCAGCTCCTTCTCGCTGTAGGTGTAGATCATCTCGTTGGCCTTGGCGCCGTGGTTGATGACCTCCACGCGGTGCAGCGGCGGCACGGCGGCATACACGCGTCCGGCCTCAACCAGCGGCCGCATGTAGCGAAAGAACAGCGTCAGCAGCAGGGTCCGGATATGCGCACCGTCCACGTCGGCGTCCGTCATGAAGATGACCTTGCCGTACCGGGCAGCGTCCAGCTGGAAGCTGCGCCCCGATCCGGCGCCCACCACCTGGATCAGGGCGGCGCATTCCGCGTTTGAAAGCATGTCCGCCACAGAGGCCTTCTGCACGTTCAGGATTTTGCCTCGGATGGGCAGCAGCGCCTGATAATCCGAGGACCGGGCCAGCTTGGCGGTCCCCAGTGCACTGTCACCTTCGACAATAAAGAGTTCGGAGCGCTCACTGTCGTCGATCCGGCAGTCCGCAAGCTTGGCGGGCATGGTGGAGGTCTCCAGGGCATTTTTCCGCCGTTGGGTCTCTTTGTGCACGCGGGCGGAGATGCGGGACTTCATCTCCGACACAACCTTCTCCAGAAGCAGCGCCGACTGGGCCTTGTCCCCGCGGGCACTGGAGTTCAGCCGGGCGCTGATCTCCTTGTCCACCACCTTGGCAACGATGGCGCGGACGGCCGAGGTGCCCAGGATTTCCTTGGTCTGGCCTTCGAACTGCGGCTCGGCCAGCCGGACGGTGAGGACAGCCGTCAGCCCGGCAAACACATCGTCCTTTTCAATCTTGTCACTGCCGGCCTTGAGCTTGCGGGCGTTGGCTTCGATGACTTTGCGGAAAGTCTTCAACAGCGCCTGCTCAAACCCGGCCTGGTGCGTTCCACCCTTGGGCGTGGCAATGATGTTGACGAAACTGCGGATGTTCGTTTCGTAGCCGATCCCCCAGCGCAGTGCGATGTCCACCTCGCATTCACGCTCCACCTCGGCAATTTTGCTGTGGCCGGAATCATCAAGCACGGGAACGGATTCCTTGAACTTGCCGCTGCCCTGCAGGCGCCAGATGTCGGTGACCGGGGCATCCGCCGCCAGGAACTCAACAAACTCGGTGATTCCGCCGTCGTGCTGGAATACTTCCTCAACCGGGCCGGCTTCGCCGGGGGTTCCGGGCAGCCGGCGTTCGTCGCGCAGCGTGATCCGCAGGCCGGGGACGAGGAACGAGGTCTGCCGGGCCCGGGCCTGCAGTTCGGTGTAGGAGAACTTGGCATCCGGGGTGAAGATCTGACGGTCCGCCCAGTAGCGGATCCGGGTGCCGGTGACACCGCGCTTGGCTTTGCCGACCACCTCCAGTTTGGAGCTCTCCAGGAAGGGAGAAAACTTGGCTTCAGGGCTCGGAGCCTTGCCGGTGTCGGCAAAATGGCCGGGCTCGCCGCGCCGGAAGTTCATCTGGTAGGTCTTACCCGAGCGGTCCACCTGCACGTCCAGACGGGACGACAGGGCGTTGACCACGGATGCTCCCACGCCGTGCAGTCCGCCGGAAGCCGCGTAGGAGCCGCCGCCAAACTTGCCGCCGGCATGGAGCTTCGTGAAGACCACTTCCACGCCGGACAGCCCAGTCTTCGGTTCGATGTCCACCGGAATGCCGCGGCCGTCATCGTGAATCTCCACGGAGCCGTCCGGATGAAGGATGATTTTAATGCTCTGCCCGTACCCGGCAAGAGCCTCATCCACGGAGTTGTCAATGATCTCCCAGAGGCAGTGCATAAGCCCGCGCGAGTCGGTGGAGCCGATGTACATGCCGGGACGCTTCCGGACGGCTTCTAACCCTTCCAGAACGGAAAGGTGGCGGGCGTTGTACTCAGTGTTCGGGGGCGCCACGTGTTTGAAACTCCTCAGGCCTTGGGACCGTTGGCCGGCAGATCGCCGATCCAGCTGCGCGCCCGATGGGGATCGGGCTACTTCCAAGGTTAAGGCCCGCCGGTGACAGTGTGCGCCAGCGACTCAGCACCGGTGAAATACCTCACAGCCGAACGTCCAATTGGTACGCGTAGAGCGAAAGACGGGCCCGGGCGCGAAGGACCGGAGCACAAAGATGGTTATATGAAGTATCAACACCCCTAAGGAGGCTTTCATGACAGCAGCAGTAGCTACTCGTGAACTGAATACGCTGGATCGCTGCGACCGCTGCGGCGCACAGGCGTACGTACGTGCGGTACTTGAATCCTCGGGCGGGGAACTTCTCTTCTGCGGACACCATGCACGGGCCGTGGAGACCAACCTCCGCCCCCTGACTTCTGAGTGGCAGGACGAGACGTCCCGCCTCGTAAAGAAGGCAGAAGCCGTCCCGGCAGACTAGTGACGCACTGACGGCGGAACCGGACAGCCGGACGCCGCGTACAGCTTGGAAGGCTCCTCCCGCTCGGCGGGGGGAGCCTTTTCCATGCGCAGGCGGGTTTGGAGGCGGGTTTGGCAGGAAGTTCTGAGCTGGGGGAGCTTAAAGCACGACGCCCCCGTCCGCCGAAGCGAACCAGGGGCGTAGTGCTTTGACTGGCTGCGGTGTTGGGCACCGCTGATGCCTGAACCAGCCGATGCTTAGTCCAGGTAGTCGCGCAGAACCTGTGACCGGGACGGGTGGCGCAGCTTGGACATGGTCTTGGACTCGATCTGGCGGATACGCTCACGGGTTACCCCGTAGACCTTTCCGATCTCGTCCAGCGTCTTGGGCTGACCATCGGTGAGGCCGAAGCGCATAGCCACCACGCCGGCTTCACGCTCGGAGAGCGTATCCAGCACGGAGTGAAGCTGCTCCTGCAGCAGGGTGAAGCTGACTGCGTCAGCCGGAACAACGGCTTCGGAGTCCTCAATGAGGTCGCCAAACTCGGAGTCGCCGTCTTCACCCAGCGGGGTGTGCAGGGAGATCGGCTCGCGACCATACTTCTGGACTTCTACAACCTTTTCAGGTGTCATATCCAGTTCCAGTGCCAGCTCTTCGGGAGCGGGCTCGCGGCCCAGGTCCTGGAGCATCTGGCGCTGCACACGGGCGAGCTTATTGATGACCTCTACCATGTGCACCGGGATGCGGATGGTGCGGGCCTGATCAGCCATGGCGCGGGTGATGGCCTGTCGGATCCACCAGGTGGCATACGTGGAGAACTTGAAGCCCTTGGTGTAGTCGAACTTCTCGACTGCACGGATCAGGCCCAGGTTTCCTTCCTGGATAAGGTCCAGGAACAGCATGCCGCGGCCGGTGTAGCGCTTGGCCAGCGAGACCACGAGGCGGAGGTTGGCCTCCAGCAGGTGGTTCTTGGCACGCTTTCCGTCATGGACGATGAACTCCAGCTCGCGCTTGAGCTTGGGGTCCATGTTGGGATCAGCGGCGAGCTTCTCTTCGGCAAACAGGCCTGCTTCGATCCGCAGTGCGAGGTCAACTTCCTGCTCAGCATTCAGCAGGGCGACCTTGCCAATCTGCTTCAGGTAGTCCTTGACCGGATCAGCGGTAGCGCCGGCGGAAACAACCTGCTGGGCAGGTGCATCGTCATCGTCAGCGTCAGAGTAGACAAATCCGGAGCCGGTCGGCGCTGCTTCCGGAGCCTCAGCAGCATCCTCCGATTCAGCGGGCTCGGCGTCGCTGTTCGGCTCTTCCTCTTCCGCTGCTGCGGCGGCCTTAGCCGACTTTGCCGACTTGGCGGCGGTTTTGCGGCCGGCTGCAGTGGTACCTGACTTTGCGGCAGGCTTGCGCACTGCGGGCTTTCGGACGGTTTTTACCGCGGTTTTTTCGCCGGTCGCAGTTTCCACTGGAGCCGGCGTTTCGTCTACGGCAGTGCCCTTGCTTGCAGTGTCAGTCTCTTCGACTGCAGTTGTCTTTCTCGGCGACACAGAAAACCTTTCATACGGCGGGCTGTGGAATCGCCATTGGGGGCAACACCACTATGACCCTGTCAAGTCCGTGCTTGATTTCAAGCGATCCCGTTTGCAGTGATGCTCTCATGGAGAACACGCATGCTCCGGTTTCTGTTCCCTCTGCACAAACGCAAAGGAAGCAAAAGCGACACTTGATACACGAACCCGACCGGGTCTCGGTTCCCATTGTCTCATGTTTTCCTGCCGCCGCCAGCATGGGAGGTGATTCCAACGGCCCGGCGTGCGGCAACCGCCGTCAGGGCCGGGTACTACCTTGTTGCTGTTCCGACGAGCCCTTCCAGGCCGTTGCGGCCTTTTGCGCCCACACGGGAAAGAGGCCCGTCGCCAGGAGCTCTTCCAACAGTTGTGCGAGACGGTATCCGGGCAGGGTTTCCAGACAGCGCGTCAGATAGACCTGCGCCCTGGATCCCCGCCCCCTGGCCCATTCGATCCAGGCCAGCAGGCTGAGCAGGGCCGCGGTGGCTTCGTGGTCCGTCTCCTGATCAGCTGTATCTGCGGCAAGGAGTTCGGCGAAGACGGCAAAAGCTGCGTCCATGCCGCGCCACTGCGGTGTTTTACGGTACTGGCCCACCAAAACGTCACGGAAGACGTGCCCGGCATCCCCGGGTACCCGGTGCGGAGGCGACGCCGAAGCCACTGTGTGATGTTCGGGACCCGGCGGCAGCAGGGGGTCTCCGGCGTCCCTGGACAGCAGCCTGCACGCAACGGCACCGGAGAGCGCCGGCTCCCTTCCCAGGGCAGCCATGACCAGGAGGGTGTCCCGTACGGGACGGACGCGCAGACTGGCCAGCAGGAACCCGACAGCTTCGGGGTCAGCACGCAACTGCGGACAGCCGTAGTCCGCCCCGTTGGGCGCGGCGCCGGACGGGTTTGCGGAATTCTTCGGCTCCGCTAACGCCCTGGACTCCCTATACCTCCCAGCCTCGCCGCTGCCCCCTTGCCCCGTCTTTGCCACACTGGAAAAGAACTCATCCCAAACAGCCAGAGTGCCGGCAAACTGCGAATAACCGCACCACCGGCCCTCTAACCGGCGGACGTAAGCGGCACGGTGGCCCGAGGCTGCTCCGGCACCCGCCCATACCGGCGGCAGGTCCATAGCCACGGCCTCTTCCAGTGACTGGGCGAAGGCGCTGCCGCGGTACACCATTTCAGCGCTGAGGGTGCTGTTGGTGATGTCGTGAAGAGGATGGCCCGGCCAGGGGCAGCAGCTGCTGTCTTCACAGAAATACTCCCGCCATGTGGTTGCCGAAACCACCCACCCGTCCTTGATGGGCAAGCCTGCGTCTGCAAGCGATTGCCCCAGGGCCGTGACGAGCCTGCGGTACGGGGGGACCCCCGGTTCCTTCCAGGACCGCTCCGTATACAAGGCCATCAACACCCCGTTCGCAGACCGATCTGAGCGCAGGATCTCACTGACTCTGGCGGCGAAATCCGTGTAATCGAGGGCTGACGCAGGCAGGTCAAGGCGCAGGGTTGCGCCCAAGCGGGCGGAATCGACGGTCATGAGGACCAGTGACTCACGCGGGGCGAAGCCCAAGCTGTGGGGAATGAAGGCCAAGATATCCGCAGGTCCGCTGACTGGAAACGGACCCTGGCGCCTTTGGCTGCGAGAGTTCTTCATGGCTCGAGCATCCCGGCGCGGTCACACTGCGGCGAGGAGAACAGGCCCGGTTGTGGACAAAACCACCCGTACCGGCCCCGGCTAGGACCGGTGGAGGAACAGTCAACCGCCTACTGCGTGCCGGTCCGCCGGTCGCTCCGCTCCATTTGCTTGCGCTGACGTTCCCGCAGTATGGCTTCCCGCAGCGGCGGTAGGTGCAGGCCGTCGTCGGCCATTCGCGCCCGGACCTTGCCCCTAGTGCGAAGGATTCCCGCAACGCCCACCGCCATCACGGCAAACTGGACGGTCAGCGCAATGCGGAACGAATCCAGCGCATACAGGTCACCCCCGGAAAAACCGCGGGCATTAAGGATGTCCAGCACCACGCCGATCAGGTACATCGACACCAGCGAGGCAACGAATCCGCCAATGTTGACGATTCCGGTGGCGGTGCCCAGCCGGTGGCCGGGGTTGTGCGTGCGCGCAAAGTCAAAGCCGATCATGGAGCCCGGTCCGCCGATGGCCAGTACCACCACCAGCAGCGCCAGCAGCCACAGCGGCGCCGGACCCGGGTACAGCAGCACCCCCAGCCACGCAGCCGCGATGGCGGCGGCGATGAGGAGCACCATGGTGGACCGGCGCAGCGGATGGCGGCCCACCCAGGAGCCCAGCCACGGCCCGCAGATCACGGCCACCACCACAAAGAGCGTCATCAAAGCCGATGCCCAGGAGGAGTCCACGCCCTCGGCGCTGACCAGATAGGGGAAGCCCCACATCAGGACAAAAACGGTGCCGGGGAACTGAATCGTGAAGTGAGTCCACATGCCCAGCCGCGTGCCGGGCTGCCGCCAGGCTTCGGCAAGGGACGTGGCGCTCTGGCGCAGCGGCAGCAGCTCCGGGGGCTGTACCCCGGCCGGACGGTTCCGGATAAAGACCAGTGCCAGCGCCAGAACCAGGACGGACAGGGATGCCGCGGAGACAAAAGCGGTGTTCCAGCCGAAACGGTGCAAAACAAAGGCAAAGGGGACGGCACTGGCAATCTGGCCGAGCTGGCCAATGATTCCGGTCCATTGGGTCAGGACGGGAATCTGCCGGCCGGAGAACCAGGCGGGCAACAGACGCAGCACGCTGATAAACGTCAGTGCGTCCCCGGCGCCTACCAGGGACCGGCCCAGGATACCGCCGCCCACAGAGTCGGCCGTGGCCAGCTGCAGCTGCCCGGCCACCATCAGGGCGGCACCTCCGGCGATCAGCAGTCGCGGGCCAAACCGGTCCACAAGCACGCCCACGGGGATCTGAAGTCCGGCGTACACCAGCAGCTGCACCACAGTGAAGACTGAAAGAATGGACGCGGTGGCGTCGAAGCGTGCGGTGGCCTCCAACCCAGCCACACCGAACGTGGTCCGCTGGGTCACCGCCACCAGATAAGCCAGGACACTGACACCCCAGACAAGCCAGGCGCGGCGTGAATTCATCCCTGCACCGCCCGTCGGCTAATCCTTCGGGCCGGGCCCCGACTCGTGACCGGGCTGCCCGGAAGCACCGGACGGGCCGGAAGTGCCGGCGCCTTTGGAAGTGTCAGCGTTCCCACCAGTTTCTGATTCCTCCGTTGTGGCATTGTTTTCGGGCCGCAGCGCTTCAGATTCCTCTTCCGCCTGCGGGCTGGCCAAATAGGCTTCGACCGCGGCGCCCAGCTCCTCAGCGTCCGCCAGCTCGTCGTTGTCCTTCACGAGCAGTGAACGGCGCACCGTGCTGTCCGTGTATTCGTCGTAGCGTTTCTCCAGGGTAGCCACGACCCCCTTCACTTCCGCCGAGGCTTCCACCTGTTCGGCGATCTGGCGCTCCACATCTCGGCCGGCTTCGCGGAGCCGGTCGGTGGGCAGCACCAGCGAGGCAGCGGCTCCCAGATATTCCAGGCCGGCCACTGCCGCCGGCGGAAATTCGGCTTCCGCCAGGTAGTGCGGCACATGCATGGCATGCCCGACGACGTCGATCCCTGCCTCCGTAAGCCGCAGCTCCAACACATGTCCCACGGCTGCCTGGATTTGTGCGTTGGGGCGCCAGGTGCTGATACCGGCCATCAGGTCCGGGCGGTTGCCGTGAACGGTCACGCCCACGGGCCGGGTATGCGGCACCGGCATGGGGATCGAGTGGATCCAGCTCACCATCTGCACATCAAAGTGTTGAACCAGATGCACGACGGCGGCCGCGAACCGTTCCCACTGAAAGTCCGGTTCGAAGCCGGTCAGGAAGAGGAAGGGCTCCCCCAGCCCGTCCTGCAGGCGGTACAGGTTCAGCTTTGGCGGCTCATAGTCGGCCAGATGGTCCTCAGCGAACGAGATCTGGGGGCGGCGCGCGCGATAATCAATGAGCTGGTCCGAGTCGAAGGACGCCACCAGATCATGGTCAAGGGTCTCCAGCAGCTCATCGCGGATTTGGGAAACCACGTGGCCTGCCTCGGCAAAGCCGGTAAAGCCCATCAGAAGCTGCAACCCGTGCAGGCCGGCGTCGTCGGCCGCCTCCGGATTGAGATTAAACAGGGTCAGCGGATCAAGCATGTCTTCCCCTTCTGTGCTTCCAAGCGCTTGGGTCTTTCAAGGGTTGTGCGGTTCTTTTGCCTCAGCTTTACGGACGATGATCGTTCTCGAAAATCATCCAAAAGGCCTCACAGCGCGGGCTGCGCTGTTCACTCAAGGGTAAACGCCGCCGGCCCCGCGTTTCATTCCCGCCCGCGGCGGGCGAACACCGGCTTAGTAAACAGGAGCACTCCTGACAACAGACTACGATCGGTTACAAGGAGCCGCTCCGGCATCACACGGAACGCGGGAAACAACGCGGGAAACACGGCACCAACCAATATTTCGCACAAGGTAAGGATGTACTTCGTGGTCAAAACGAACGAGCCAAATCTGACGGTGGTCTCCCGGGACGTGCAGAAGGTTCCGGCCCAGGCCCTGGTGGTAGGCATCGGGCAGACACCCGGCGGTCCGGTTTTGATCGACAGCCCGCTGAGTTCCAAGGCAGCCTCCGCTCTTGCGGCTTCCCTTCCGCTGCTGGGCGTCACCGGCGCCGCTGACGAGGTCCACCGGCTGCCCGGACTGCCTGAACTCGAAGCCCAGATGCTTGTTCTTGCCGGCGTGGGCAAGGTCAGTGCCGGAGTTCCGCTGAGCTCCGAAGCGCTGCGCCGTGCGGCGGGCTCCGCGGTGCGCCAGCTGGCCGGCACCGAGACAGTAGCCCTCGCCCTGCCCGCCGCCACTGTGGCGGATGCAGCGGCCGTTGCGGAGGGAGCCCTGTTCGGCGCCTACAGCTACAGCGAACACCGCACCGATAAGGCGAAAATCAAGGATCCGGTCAGCGCCATCATTGTGATCACACCCGCTGCGGAGGACAAGGCGCTGAAGCCGGCACTGGAACGCGCCCGTATCCTGGGCCGTGCCGTGAATGCCACCCGGACCCTGGTCAACCAGCCGCCGAGCCACCTCTACCCGGAGACGTTTGCACAGGCTGCAAAGGATCTGTCCAAGCCGCTCTCGGCCAAGGTCAAGGTCACGGTGATGGACGAAAAGAAGCTTGAGCGCGACGGTTTCGGCGGTCTGATGGGTGTGGGCAAGGGTTCCTCCCGGCCGCCGCGGATGGTCAAGGTGGAGTACGCGCCGCAGCGCGCCAAGGCCAAGCTGGCCCTGGTGGGCAAGGGCATCACCTTTGATTCGGGTGGACTTTCGCTGAAGCCGGCCGCAGGCATGCAGACCATGAAGTGCGACATGGGCGGAGCCGCCGTCGTTCTGAACGCCCTGCTGGCCATCGCCGATCTGGGCCTGCCGGTCAAGGTCACAGCCTGGCTGTGCCTGGCCGAGAACATGCCCTCGGGCACTGCCCAGCGTCCCGGTGACGTCATGACCACCTACGGCGGACGCACCGTCGAGGTCCTGAACACCGACGCCGAAGGCCGCCTGGTCATGGCCGACGGCCTGGTTGCCGCTTCCGAAGAAGCACCGGACGTGCTGATCGACGTTGCCACCCTCACCGGCGCACAGATGATCGCCCTGGGTAACCGGGTATCCGCCGTCATGGGCGAGGAAGGGGTGCGCGACGCCGTCAAAGTCGCCGCGGACCGCGCCGGCGAATTGTTCTGGCCGATGCCCATCCCCGAAGAGCTGCGCGCATCCCTGGATTCCTCCGTTGCGGATATCGCCAACCACGGCGAACGGTTCGGCGGCATGATGACCGCCGCAACATTCCTGCGCGAGTTCGTCGGCGAGGTCGACGGCGTGAAAATCCCCTGGGCACACCTGGATATTGCCGGACCTGCATTCAATGAAGGCGCCCCCTACGGCTACACACCCAAGGAAGGCACCGGCGTCGCTGTCCGCACGCTGGTGGCTTACGCCGAAGATGTCGTGGCGCGCTCCGCCTAAGGAGTGCCTATAGCACCGGCCCCCTCCGGGGAGAACCGGGAACAAGTAATACGGCTGGTGTTTCTCCTTACACTTCCCGTCGGCGGGCCATCCCCGAGTGGATGCAGTCCTGCCGGCGGGATAGTGTGAGAGACGATCACAACCGCCCAAATCACTAAAACGACGCGCCCATGTGCGTCACCGATTACGCGAGGGAGCGTCCAAGTGGCCGAAAAGGCAACTGCGCAAGAATTCGACATCCTGATCCTCGGAGGAGGAAGCGGTGGCTACGCCGCTGCCCTTCGCTCCGTGGAACTGGGTTTCTCCGTAGGACTCATCGAGAAGGGGAAGCTGGGCGGCACCTGCCTGCACAACGGCTGCATCCCCACCAAGGCCCTGCTGCACTCGGCCGAAATCGCTGAGAACGCCAAGTCCGCTGCAAAGTACGGCATCAATGCCACTTTCGATTCCGTGGACATGACGGCAGTAAATGCCTACAAGGACAACATCATTGCGGGCAAGTTCCGCGGCCTGCAGGGCCTGATTAAGTCCAAGGGCATTACCGTCATCGAGGGCGAAGGCAAGCTCACCAGCGAAAAGACCATTGAGGTCAACGGCGAGACGTACACCGGCGCCAACATCATCCTGGCCACCGGCTCCTACTCCCGTTCACTGCCGGGACTGGAAATCGGCGGCAAGGTCATCACCTCCGACCAGGCCCTGAAGATGGACACCGTGCCCAAGAGCGCGATCATCCTGGGCGGCGGCGTCATCGGCGTCGAATTCGCCTCCGTCTGGAACTCCTTCGGCGTGGACGTCACCATTGTGGAGGGCCTGCCCTCCCTGGTCCCGAACGAAGACGCTGCAATCATCAAGGCGCTTGAACGCGCCTACAAGAAGCGCGGCATCAAGTTCAGCACCGGCATCTTCTTCGACAACGTTCAGCAGAACGACGACGGCGTGGTCGTTACCCTGGCGGACGGCAAGACCTACGAAGCGGACCTTTTGCTCGTCGCAGTGGGCCGCGGACCGGTCACGGCCAACCTGGGCTACGAAGAAGCGGGCCTGACCATGGACCGCGGCTTCGTCATCACCAACGACCGCCTGCACACCGGCGTAGGCAACGTCTACGCCGTAGGCGACATTGTTCCCGGCCTGCAGCTGGCCCACCGCGGCTTCCAGCAGGGCATCTTTGTTGCCGAGGAGATCGCCGGCCTCAAACCGGTCATCGTCGAAGACGCCAACATCCCCAAGGTGACCTACTGCGAACCGGAAATCGCTTCGGTGGGCCTGACCGAAAAGGCAGCCAAGGCCAAGCTCGGCGACGAAAACGTCCAGGTCCAGGAATACAACCTGGCCGGCAACGGCAAGACTTCCATCCTGGGTTCCTCCGGCCTGATCAAGATGGTCCGAGAAAAGGACGGCCCCATTGTGGGCGTTCATATGATCGGCGGCCGCATCGGCGAGCAGATCGGTGAAGCACAGCTGATCGTGAACTGGGAGGCCTACCCGGAAGACCTGGCGAGCCTGCTGCACGCCCACCCCACACAGAACGAAGCCCTTGGCGAGGCCGCCATGGCCCTCGCCGGCAAGCCTCTGCACGGCTAGAACCAAGAACCACACCCTGGTGCACCCGAGCTCACAAACACGGGTGCACTAGGCTTTCCATCACCAGCACCAGCGGTACGGCTGGTCAACAAGATCTAATAAGGAGAAACGGGGACAATATGTCTGAAACCGTGAACTTACCCGCCCTTGGTGAAAGCGTCACCGAAGGCACCGTCACCCGTTGGCTGAAGGCTGTCGGCGACAGCGTTGAGGTAGACGAGCCGCTGCTGGAAGTGTCCACCGACAAGGTTGACACCGAAATCCCTTCACCCGTGGCCGGCGTCATCGAGGAAATCCTCGTTGCTGAAGATGAGACCGCGGAAGTTGGCGAAGCGCTGGTGCGTATCGGTGACGGCTCCGGTTCCGCCGGTGCCAAGGACGACGGCGGCAGCGCCGCCAGCCAGGAAGCACCCGCTGAGGAAGCTCCGGCCGCCGAAGAGGCTCCCGCAGCTCAGGAAGCACCGAAAGCGGAAGCTCCCGCTGAGTCCGGCGACGGCGAAGGTACCGAAGTAACCCTCCCCGCCCTGGGCGAGTCCGTAACCGAAGGCACCGTCACCCGCTGGCTGAAGGCCGTGGGCGACGACGTCGAGATGGACGAGCCGCTGCTGGAGGTCTCCACCGACAAGGTTGACACCGAAATCCCCTCCCCCGTTGCCGGCAAGCTGCTGGAAGTCCGGGTGAACGAGGATGACACCGCCGAGGTTGGCGCCGTCCTGGCCGTCATCGGCTCCGGTTCTTCAGCTCCGGCCAAGGCCGAGCCGAAGGAAGCCGAGCCCGTAGCTGCCGCTCCGTCAGAAGAGCGCGAAGCTCCGGCTGCCGAGCCGAAGAAGGCTCCCGCCCCGGCCCCGAAGCAGGAAGAGAAGAAGCCTGAGCCCAAGGCTGAAGCTCCCAAGCAGGCGGCTCCCCAGCAGGACGCCCCCGCCGACTCCGAAGGTACCTACGTCACTCCGCTGGTGCGCAAGCTTGCCAACCAGCACGGTGTGGATCTCTCCACGGTGAAGGGTTCCGGCGTCGCCGGCCGCATCCGCAAGCAGGACGTCCTGGAAGCTGCCGAGGCCAAGAAGGCCGCCTCGTCGCAGCCCGCTGCCGCACCGGCGTCGTCCTCGGCATCCTCTGACGAGGCTGCGCCGGCAAAGATCAGCGACGAGAGCGCCAAGCTGCGCGGCACCACGGTTAAGGCACCGCGGATCCGCCAGACGATCGCCCGCCGCATGGTTGAATCCCTGCAGGTCTCGGCCCAGCTGACCCAGGTCCAGGAAGTGGACATGACGCGCATCGCCAAGCTGCGCGCCTCGGCTAAGAACTCCTTCCTGGAGCAGAACGGCGCAAAGCTCACCTTCCTGCCCTTCATCGCCAAGGCCGTCACCGAGGCACTGAAGCAGCACCCGAAGCTGAATGCGTCCTACGACTCGGATGCCCAGCAGATCACGTACCACGACGCCGAGCACCTCGCGATTGCCGTGGACACTGAAAAGGGCCTGCTGGTTCCCGTCATCGCGGATGCCGGCGATCTGAACATCGCCGGCCTGGCCAAGCGCATCGGCGACGTCGGTTCGCGCACCAAGGCCGGCAAGATTGGACCGGATGAGCTGTCCGGCGGAACCTTCACCATCACCAACATCGGTTCCGTTGGCGCACTGTTCGACACTCCGATCATCAACCAGCCACAGGTTGGCATCCTGGGCACCGGTGCGATCGTCAAGCGTCCCGTCGTCCTGACCGACGCCGAGGGCAATGACACCATCGCTATCCGCTCCATGATGTACCTGTCCCTGTCCTACGACCACCGCCTGGTGGACGGTGCAGATGCAGGGCGCTTCCTGCAGACGCTCAAGGCCCGCCTTGAAGAGGGCAACTTCCAGTCCGACCTGGGCCTCTAATCCCGGTCTGACTGCTGTTTGCAAAGGGCGCTTCCCCTGCGGGAAGCGCCCTTTGCGCTGACTGGAGCTCGTCCTCCCGGCGGCGGTTCCGGCTTCCCCGTTACCTTTTTCGTAGCCCTTTCCTGTTGCAGGATATGGGTGTGTTGGCCGGTCGGTTCCGGCATGGTTTTTGCCCCCAGTCATCCATGAT
>NZ_JBEPPM010000027.1:0-43998 GCF_040547315.1 Arthrobacter sp. UYP6 | reverse complement strand
AGAGGAATACGAGCAGACATATTATGATCTACAAACCGGCTTGTTACCCGACGACGCCGCCAACAAACAGGCGGCATGATTCCCGGGACGGTTCAGTACCTGGTGAAGTTTTCATATGCCCATGCATCATCCAAGTGTCCATAAGGGGTTCTTTCGGCCGTGTCCGGTGGGGCTTTTAGCGTGTTTGTGCACTGACCTGGCGCCTGAGCGAGGGATGGTCAGAGCACTCACTTCGGAGGTTCAGCCGCTGCTCCCCGTCGTTTGCACCGTAGTCAATGAACGCTCCGTCCGACCGGTTGGCGCTGATGATGTAGGTGTTCTTGGTCTTGTTCCCCGGCGGGGGGTCCATGGACCGGGCGAGGTCATATCCCCGCTCTTCCATGTAGGCCCTCATCTGTTCCCGGGCTTCGCGGGGATCAACATCGGCAGGAGGTCCCAACAGCCCAAACTGCATAAAGCGCTGCTCAGCACCGTCGGCCGTTTTTTGGCAGGGGGCCGGGTTGAAGGCAATGTCGGGAGCCTCCGGATTCCACGGCGAACCGTCAGCGTACGTCCAGCCCGTTGTCCCGGTGGCATCAACCGCGTCGGCTGCCAGTTCCATGAAATCGTCGAAAATCTCGGCCGCCGGCCGGCCGGAGGACTCAGCGGCTGCGCCGTCGGCAGCGGGCGAGTTGTTCTGCACGGGGTCTCCTTGGACACATGAACTCAGGGTCAGCAGGGCAGCTATTGCGGCGCTAGCGATAGCGGTACGTCTCAACGATTCTGCCCGCCGTAAACTCGAGCATTCGCCATCGCGTCTTAAAGTAGTCATCTGCCGCCCTCTGCTGGGAATCAACAATTCTGTCAACCATAAACTGCGAAACATCTACCACCCCGTTGAGCTGCCGCCGGCCCGCTTCTGCTTCCTCTGCAGCGACGCGCTGCACGTTATCTATGTAGGGGTTCAAGGGATTCTCGAGGGGCCCGATATCCGGCAGATAGTGCTTCTGCAGCCGGTCTGACACAAACAACAAACCGTCCTGCACTGAATCACCTGCACTGTTGTAACCGTCCTGAAGTGCGTCAACAGTTTGTGCTGCTGCCACCTGCAGCGCATCCACGCTCCGCCCCGGAGCGTAGTAGATATCCTCGGCTGTCTCAGCGAGGTCCCTGACACGGTCAACCCGGTCGTCTGCGGCGGACTGGGGAATGAGATCAAGGGACGACCCGCCTCCGGCGCTGGCTGCCGAGATTTGGAACAGGCTCGCGGTGTCATAGTCGAGGTAACCGCCGCCGAGTTCATTGTCCAGGAGACCGGCGTGTTTGCGGGTGCCCTGCATGCCGTGGCCGCCGTTCGTGCCGCCAAGCTCCGGCACGTCCGCGCTGAAAACCTTCGCGCCCCAGGCTGCCGCGCTGGGACTCACGCGCGGGTCGCCCAGGTTTGACCCTGCGATGCCAACGGGGGCAAGGAAATCCGCGCTTCCTTGGGCGGCGTACACCTCCAGGGCGTGCAGATCCGAAGCTGCACTGGCAGCTTCGGGGTCGACGCCGGCCGAACCGTAGAACACCACGGCGTCCACCGTGTGGATAGTCTGGCTCAGCGCGTAAGCCGCCGTGGTGGTTCCGTAAGAATGGGCAGTCACGCTGATCGACGGGATATTTGTGTTCCGGGTGTAGAAAACGCCGTCCAGGGCCGAGGCAAGCCTGGCTCCTCCGATACGCGCCTTGTCCGAGAACAAGACTTCGGTGGAGGGAGGGTTGTGCGGCGAGTTGTATCCGATCCAGGCCAGAACGGCATGGCGTGAGGTGAAGTTCGTCTGCTCTGTGTAGATGTTGTTGGCCGCCGACACCGCCCCTTCCATATCCTGCGTGGAGCTGCCCATGCCCGACACATTCACGGTGATATTGGTTGCCGTATCCATATTGCCGATGGCGACGGCGGCGAGGGGCGGTTCGGACGGATCGAAGGCGATGAGGGTGAGCATTACCTGCGTTGCCTTGGTATCGCGTTCCTGCAGGGCCGCCCTGATGTTCTGGTAGGCCGCCCGCTGCGCATCCGTAGCCCGCCATGCCGGTTCCATGACCAACCCCAGGGTGGTCAGATTCGCGGCGGCGCGGATGCTGTAGGGCACACCCTCCAGATTTCCGACGACGGCGGGCAAAGCCTGCGTGAGAGCCTCCTGCTGGTCTGTGCTCAGGGACTGCCAGAACGAGGCCTGCCGATCAGCCGCCAAGCCGGCCCTGGGCGGATACACAGCGGATTCCGGGTAGTCCCGTGCGAAGGCCCGGTAATCGTCGGGGGCCATGCCGCCCAGGTAATCGTAGTAACGCTGCACGTCCTCGGCTGAGGCGCCGGGGGAGAGTGCCCGTCGATGCAGGGCTTCAGCTTGGTGGCTGAGCAGGTCGAGTGTGTCCGAAGAGTAGAACGAGGACACATCGTTGGCGGACCGGCCGACTGCTGTCAAAGCCGTCAGGCAGACGGCGCGCGCCTGTTCGTAGTCTGCCGCCAGGGTGTCGGCCCGCTCCTGAAATATCGACTGATAGCGGAACAGGGTGTTCTCAAATTCGGTGCCCAGCGGGTCTTCCTCGCTGCTGAGCCTGGACAGCAGGTCACTTTCCGCCGCGGTGATTTCGGTCTGCAGGTTGGCCCTGGCGCTGCGTACCGTCCGGACAGCTTCCGCAAAGGTGGTTATGGCCCGGGCGACGGCGGCCGTACTGTCCACCAGATCGGCGGCCTGGCGCGCTGGGACGGTCAAGGCGCTGAGAACAAGGTACTTCTGCGGGGCGTTGTAGATACCGTCGAGGGCACGCCACTTGTTGGCCGCATCCGAGACGGGCGACTCAAACCGTGCTCCGGCGGCAGCCAACAGCGGAGCCTGCTCCTGGAGGACTTCGGGATCCGGAACCCGTTGGGTGGCCGAGAGGTCGATGTAGATAAGGGCCATTTCTACTGCACCATCCAGTATCCGGAGCCGCCGGAAACTCCTGGAGGTGCAGGAACGGCCTCGGCCAGCGACGCCGCTTTCCGGGCGGACTCCGCCATCTCACGGTCCCCCTCGGCATAGGCGTTGATGCTTTCCCGGGTTCCGTGCACTGCATTGTTGCACCGGAGCAGAATGTCGGTCATATCGTTGGCGATGACAGCGAACCGCAGGTGGTCAATGGCGTCCGCAAGTTCCGGGCAGTGCAGGAACGCCGTTTCCAGCACGTTCAGCGCCTTCTGCGCGGCGTCTTTCGCCGGTTCGCAGCCAGCAAGCAGCGTCTCCGCGTCCTTCAGCAACGAGAGTGCTCCGGGCACCTGTACGTTCCAGTTTTCCCCCATGCCGCACACACTAGAGCAGGAAACGGGCAGGGACCATGAGGTGCGGGCATCCTGTGGACAACCGGGAATCTGCCTAACGGCTCCGCTAGAACGGCCCCGCTAGAATGGCCCCGCCGGACAGGGCAGCGGGCTCAGGGGAGCCGGCCGGGCCTCGGGATCGAGGGACTGAAGGCCCGCGCCGGATCCAGGGGAACAGGGCTCACGAGAACCGCCGGACCGCGCAGGAGAACGCCGCTGCTCAGCGGCCGGCAGCGCAGGCCGCCCCGCCCCCGCATCGCGTGATGTGCACCGGGGGCCAGGACCCTGTCCATCCAGCTACACGGGTGGGCGTGCCGGCCGCCGTGAAACTCGACGCTGCCGCCGGGCGATGAAAGGGTGAAGTCCTGCCCAATGAGCGGCGCCAGTTCAGCACCGCGGAGCACCACATTTCGGCGCGTGAGCAGCGGATCAAAGGGTCCGGCGTTGAGCTCGGCGGCAATTGCCTCCAGTGACTCAACGGCAAACAGGGTTACGGCCGCGTCCATGTGGGCCGCCTTGCCGAAGAACCGGTCACCCACGATGCCCTTTCCGGCCACCACGTCCATCCGATCGGCGTCGGTGCTGGGAACATCGGCTGCGCCGTCCCGGGCGCGGCCAAAATAGGCGTGACCGCCGGAGACGAGCAGGTGCAGGATCTCGACGTCGTACGCGTAGTTCATGCCTCCACGCTAGCCGCTCCCCGCCACCTATTCTCGAAAACAAGCTGGCTGCGGTGACTGTTGCGTTAGTGCAGTGGGAAGCGGTCCCACAAGTTCATTGTGGTGCTCCAGCTGCGGATGGTCATGGACTTGTAGAGCGGCGATGCCACGATGGCACCCAACCTGCTTCGGGTGCGTTCAGCGCTCAGGCGCTGTGAATAGATAACGCCGTTACCGGGCCAGACGACGTCGACACCCTCCCGCGGACGAAAGGCGGTCATAGCCGTCTCGGCGTCGATTCCCATCAGGAAGATCGCATCGGAGTGGTACTTGTCCGGCTGCTCACCGAACGCCTCCGGCTTGTGGTCCACGATGCCCCGAAGCTGCTCCGGGGTGAGCACCAGCACCTTGACGAGCTCGTCATCGAGATCGAACTTCTCCACTAGAACCGCTTCGATGTCTTCGCCCAGCTGCTCAGGGGGACCGGGGGAGTTCAGGAGGACGTTTCCACTCGCAATATAGGTCGACACCTGCTGATAGCCAAGATCCTCCAGCTCCTGCCGCAGTGCTTTCATGGGGATCTTGTTCCTGCCGCCCACATTGATGCCGCGCAGGAGGACCAGATAAGGATTCATGTCAGGACCCCTCCTTGGCAGCAGTCTGGTGGAGCCGGTCTGTCGGCAGCAGGACTTCGATAGAGCTGGTCATATCGGCAGCCTTGGCGATCGCCCCTGCGGCGGCGAAAGCCACGGACACCCGGTCCCGACGGACTTCCTGGATAAGCACCGGCACCCGATCGCCGTCCAGATCCAGCCACCAATCCTCCACGAACATTGCCAGTCCGAGGTCATCCAGCAGGTTCTCCGCCTCGTCGAGCTCTAGAGCCTCCGCCTGCTGCCGATGCAGCAGGTCGTACGGGATGAAGGCTCCGTCAGCGGTCATGTGGATGTAGCCCACGTGCTCACCGTCCAGGGAGCGACGGTGGTCAAAGGTGTTTTCCGGCGGCAGGTGCTGGGGCATGGGAGCACCCTAGCATCGGCCGCCCCTGACGGAGCGTGTCTTCACCGCGTCGCTGCCGCCGAGCCAGCGGCAGATATGGAACAGTTTGCGGGGGGAGGGACAACCATGCCGCGTCAGCACGTCACCACGCACATCGCTATCATCGCCGGAGTATGCATCTGCCTGCTGATGTACCTTTCCTGGTCCGGTTCCAAAGAGCTCCCAGCGACGTCGGCGCAGCCCGCCGCGGCTGCCGTACTGGAGTTTGACTCCCCGGGCAGCGCCCTCGCCGTAGTCAATAAGCACCGGCCGCTGCCCGCGGACTACATTCCGCAGGACCTGGCCGATGCCGCTGGCGTGCCTCTGCGGGCAGAGGCTGCAGCTGCGTACCTGCAGATGGCCGCGGAAGCGGGGGCCACCGGAGTTCCCATCTCCGCGGTGAGCGGCTTCCGGACCGGAGGCGAGCAGGAGCACCTGTACACCTCCTATACGGACAGCTTTGGGCCGGAGGCCGCGGATTCCATTTCGGCCCGCCCCGGATACAGCGAGCACCAGACCGGGCTGGCCATCGACATCGCCAACCCGGACGGAACCTGCGGCCTGGAGTCCTGCTTCGCCGAGACGCTGGCGGGTTCCTGGGCCGCCACCAACGCCCAACACTACGGCTTCATCATCCGCTATCCGGCCGGAGCCGAACACATCACCGGGTACGCCCACGAACCCTGGCACCTGCGCTATGTGGGGACGGAACACGCCCGCACAATGCACGAGGCCGGCACCACCTTGGAAGAATTCCTGGGACTTCCTGCCGCGCCGGGTTACTGACCACTTTCAGGGAGGTGTCATGAAAACGGTGAAGGGCTTCGGCCGGCTTCTTATGGAGCTTCCCCAGCCGGCCCGGAGCGGGCTCTGGATCGGTTATGCGGCAGTCTTGGCCGGATTCCTGTTCAGTGTTGTCACCGGACGATCCGGAGCCGTGTTTGTTGGCATGGGAGTATCCGGAGCGGCGTTCGCAGTCACCGGATGGTGGCTTCTGGAGTGAAGGGTTTGCTATTCGTCCTTGGCAGCGTTGAACCGCTCCAAGGCGGCAGCGAAATCCTTCAGCTCGGGTTCACTCCAGCCGTCCAGACGGTTGCGCACGGCCTCCCGGTGAATGGCTAGGGACCGCTTGAGACGGTCTGCACCCTCATCCGTGACGGACAGGGCGCGGCCGCGGCGCGGCTGGTGATCGCCGTCGTCGCCCTCTACCACCAGGCCAAGGTCCGCCAGCGCATGCACCTGACGCGAGACGGTGGAGCGGTTCAGCGAGAAGGCGGAAGCAATGTCCGTGGCGCGGCACCCGGGATTGCTGCCGATAAAGGCCAGCAGTGACTGCTCCACCTGCGACAGCGGCGCGTTGATCCGCCGGGAGCGTGCAACCGCGCGGCGATAGATTGCGTCGATTTGGTCGTAGACGCTTCCTATTGCCGTGTCCCTGGATTTGTCCTGTTGTCCCACGTCTCCAACTTACCTTCTCCTGCGGCAGCCGAACCGCGGCATCCGCTCCATGTTGCACTATGCAACAATGGAACGTTGCATAGTGCAACTTACGTCGGAATTCTCCGCCTGTATCCAGAGAGGTCCCATGTCCGAGCCGTCCGCATCCGTTCCGTCACCTGAAGTTGTCCACGCTGATCTGCCACCGGGACGTGCCGGCGGCATGCCGGGAGCTCCGTTTTGGAAAGCGCTGGGGCTGCACCTGCTGATTCCGTTCTTTCTGGCTGCGGGGATGGGGCTGGCCTATCTGGGTGCCTTCCACGAGCCCGAACCGAACCATTTGTCCCTGGGCGTGATCGGTACCGGAACCTCAGCGGAGGTCTTCGCCCAGCAGCTCAACGACGCGGAGCCCGGCCGGCTGGATACCCGGGTGGTGGGGGACGCGGAGCAGGCCCAACAACTGATGACTGACCGCGAGATTTCAGCGGCCTACGAGCCCGGCGAGGATGCGGCCACGCTGTATGTTGCCTCGGCTGCATCGGCCACAACGGCGGAGGTGGCCAAGAAAATCTTCCAGCCGCTGGCTTTCGACCAGCATCTGCCGCTGGACATTGTGGACGTGGTTCCCACGAACGAGCATGACCCGACCTCCCAGGGGCTCTTCTTCCTGCTGGTCGGGCTGAGCGTAGGCGCCTACTCCAGTGCGGTGGCCATCTCCGCTGTTGCCGGACGGGTCTCCATCTTGTGGCGGGCCGCCGTCGTTCTCGGCAGCTCCGCGGTGATTGCGGGGATCGGCGTGGTCATCGCCGGACCGATCTACGGAATCCTCGAAAACGGGCTCGGGAGCATGTGGTTGTTGTCCTGGCTTTACGTCACCACGATTGCCCTGCTGGGCGTCGCTCTGCATCCGGTGCTGCGCAAATGGACCACGCCCACCCTCACGCTGCTGTTTGTCATGCTGAACTTCACCAGCTGCGGGGGCATCTTTACGGCCGAAACGCTGCCGCCGTTCTTTGCCGCACTGGGGACCTTCTGGAACGGCGCAGCCTGGCTGCACGCGGCGCAGAGCCTGGTGTACTTTCCGGGCCAGTCCTTCGGTATTGATGGGCTAAAGCTGGCGCTGTGGCTGGTCTTCGGGGGCATCCTGCTGGTCCTGACCCATCTGTGGAGTGTCCGCCGGATCCGGCTGTCCGATGAACGCGCACGGGTCCGGGAAGAGGAAGAAATGGTTGCCGCCTAAGGTTCCCCGGGACGACGACGACGACGGCGGCGGAGGCGGCGGAGGCGGAGGCGGCGGAGGCGGAGGCCGGGACGAGGGATCGGCAACGGTCCGTTAGAGGTCACTCCAGGTGAACCGGCCGCCGAGCAGGGTCGCAGCCACCGGCATGGTGCGCAGTTTTTCCGCGGGCGTGTTCAAGGGATCCATCTCGGTCACGGCAAGGTCCGCCGCCTCACCCACCTGCACCTCTGACCGCCCGCGGGCGCTCGCTGCAAGGGCAACCTCGGCCGGCACACATTGCTCGGGGTGCCACGGCTGACGGCCGTCCCTGCTCCGGCTGACCGCGGATGCCAGCGCAAACCACGGGTCAAGGGGAGCCACCGGGGCATCGGAACCAAGCCGCAGGGGCGCTCCGGCTCGGTGCAGGGAGCCAAGGGCGAAGGCCCGGCCGGTCCGGCCGGGCCAGAACATGTCGGCTACGTCCCGGTCATCCATCGCGTGTTCGGGCTGGACGCTGGCCGCCAGGCCCAGCTTCCGGAAACGGACAAAGTCCTCCTCCCTCATCAGCTGCGCATGCTCGATCACTCCGGTCATGCCCAGTTCGCCGAAGGTGTCCAGGACCATGGCGTTGGCACGGTCGCCGATGGCGTGAATCGCCGCGCTGATCCCGGCGTCGCGGGCGGTGCCCATGAGCGTCCGCAGTTCGTTCATCGGAACCGGGTTCTGGCCGCAGGCATATTCCCGGTCTGCGGAAAGCCCGGGATAGGGGTCCCAGCACCAGGCGGTGCGGGTGTTTAGCGAGCCATCAACTATGACCTTGAGCGGGCCCATGGTGATGAGTCCCTGCTCGTCCAGCACATCGCCGGTCTTCACCCCGAGTCCGACGGTGGCTGCCAGCCGGTCCGGCCACACGGAGACCTCAACCCGCAGTGCGTCAACGCCGTGGAGCACGCGCTCGGGCCACAGCCGCAGGTTGTCCGCGTTTTCAAAGTCCACAATGCCGACGACTCCGCGGCGGGCCGCCGCGTCAGCGGCCCGGCGGTAGGCATCAAACGAGATGGCGTCCGGATCTTCAAGCTTTTCCAGCGTCCGGAAGCACTCCGACTCCCGGACCATCCCGTCGTCGTGCCCGGCGATGCCCAGAGCGCCGAGCGCTGGGGTGTTGACCCAAGCACAGTGCAGATCTGCGCTGATCAGGACCACCGGCGTCGCGCCCGTGACGGCATCCAGGCCCGCCAGCGTGGGCCCGTCCGGCCAGAGCGCATCGCGGAAGCCGAATCCCACCAGGGTTTCCCTGCCGCCCGCGGCCCCAACGGCAGCCGCAACCCGCGCCAGCAACTCCGCCGCGCTGCCGGCACCCGTCAGGTCCAGCCGCTGCTGCCGGATCACCCACTGGCTGAAGTGGACGTGGTTGTCCCACAAGCCCGGGATCACAAAACGTCCGTCAAGGCTGCAAACATCCGTGCCCGGCCCCGGAGCAGTTGCCTGCGCCGGAAGAATGGAGGCGATGCGTCCGCCGTGCAGCGAAATGTCATACCGCCCCGGGCGGCCCGGGAGCGAAGCGTCCTGAAGCAGGATGTTAGGAGGGTTCACGAAAGTCCGCCAAGGGCTTCCACGTTGACCTGCCGCATCCGGTCAGCCAGTGCGGGGTTGGCATACGGCCCGGGCTGCTGCAGATGGTCAATGACGCTGTGGATGGTTTCAGGACTTTTCCCCTGGCTCATCTTTTCTTTGGCCTCAATCCGCGTAATCCGAAGGCGGAACCCCACGGTGCCCCGGACGATGCGGTGCGCATACTCGCTGTTCTCGCTGGTTGCGTGCAGCAGATGGGGTTCGGGCAGCGGAGCCTCGAAGTGTTCCACCAGCCGGTCCAAAACTGCCAGGTTTTCGTCATCGGACAGGATTTCCGGTGTACCCCAGAGATGGGCGACGGCGAAGTTCCAGGTGGGCACATTGGGTTGGGAACCGTACCAGCCGGGTGAAATGTAGCCGTGGGGACCCTGAATGACGGCCAGCATCTCGTGCTGCCCCAGCCCGTGCTTGACCTCGTCCGGCCGCCCGATATGGCTGAGCAGGACAATTCCTTCAGCATCCTCCTCCAGCAGGACCGGGTAGTGTGAGGCCACCATTCCGCGGCCTTCCACGTGGCTGACGAAGGTGCACCAGGGATTACCGCGGATGAGGTCCTTGATGGCCTCGGCGTCATAGAGTGCGTAGTCGGGATTGTCTCTCATGGGTCCTTCCAATGGCTCGCCGCGTCCGGGTCACCCTAACAGCACAGGCCACCGGCGCCGCTGCGCAGCCGCCGGGGATGACGTGCATACTTCGGATATGACGATGAACACCCCCGTCCCGGCGCTCTGGCGCAGCCTGGAACCGCTGTTGCCCAACGGCTTCGAGCCGGCACGGTGGTCAGGGCCGCGCTGGTGGTGGGCGGGCCGGCTCGACGTCGAAGGCCTTGGCCTGGGTGCGCTGCAGGCGCTGGCAACCGCCGTCGCCGCCTATGCGTCCCCGGCCGGGCGTCCGGAGCAGGTCAGTCTAACGTCCGACGGCGTGGCCTCCTCGTTCTCCTCGTTTACCCACCTGCGCATCAACGGTGAGGCAGCCAGGGGATTCGCCCCGTTGTCAGGGTTCCGGCGCACCGCAGACGGCTGGGTCCGGCTGCACGCCAACTATCCGCATCATGAGCGCGCCCTGCTGGCCGCCCTGGAGGTGGCGGGACCGGCGGAGGTGGACGACGCCGTCCGCAGGCTAACCTCTGCAGGGGTTGAAGACGCGGTGACGGCGCACGGCGGGTTGGCTGCGGCGGTGCGGACTCCCGAGCAGTGGAAAGCCTCCGAGCAGGGCCGGGTGCTTCTCGATGAGCCCTGGCTCCGGCTGGACCTCGAGGAAACCGCTCCCGCTCCGCCGGCTCTGTCGAGCGGCGGAGATGGGATTCTGGCGGGACTGCGCGTCCTGGACCTGACCCGGGTCATTGCCGGCCCGTCCGGCAGCCGGATCGTCGGCGCTTTGGGGGCCGATGTGCTGCGCGTGGATCCGCCCGCTCTTCCCGAGCTGGAGGACCAGTACCTGGATACCGGGTTCTCCAAACGCAGTGCCGTCGCGGACTTCGGGGACCCGGATGCCTACCGGAGGCTGCGCTCGCTGCTGGTGGACGCCGACGTCGTACTCACCGCCTACCGCGCCGGATCCCTGTCCCGCTTTGGGCTTGACGCTGCGTCGCTGCGTGCTGATTACCCCGGGCTGGCGGTAGTTTCCGTGGACGCATGGGGGAACCGCGGGGCGTGGGCCGGGCGGCGCGGTTTCGACAGTATTGTGCAGGCTGCCACGGGTCTCTCCCACCTCTATGGAAGCGCGGGGGACACCGGGCAATGGCAGCCCGGTGCCCTGCCGGTGCAGGCCCTCGACTATGCCACCGGACTGGGGATGTCTGCTGCCGCCGTCGCACTGGCGGGCGCACGTATCCGCGGAGTGATCGGATCGGCTCATTTGTCATTGGCGCGGACGGCCCAGGAACTGATGCGGCTGCCCGGCCCGCCGCCCGGCGCCGAAACGGTGGTGGCCGAACCTGCGGTGCGCAGCTGCCGGAGTGATTACGGTGAGCTGGTGTACGTGCCGCCACCGCTGCTGATTGCCGGAACGCAGCTTGAGCACCGCTGGCCTCCGCCGCGCTACGGCAGTGCCGAACTGGCGTGGATGGAGCAGGATCGGTGAACGTGCAGTCCGACAGCAACAGTGACAGTTGTTCGGGGGACAACTACCCCGGCGGCAGCCGGGTCTTCAGCAAGATGACGGGCTGAGGCCGGCTTTCCGCCGGTTGCAGCCCGCCGTCCAGGCCCGCTTAGCCGACCAACCGGGCGCGCTGGGAGGTGTCGACGGCGGCTACCGCACCGCCGTCGACCAGCAGATCCACACCGGTGACGAAGCTGGCATCGTGCCCCAGCAGGAAGGCCGCAGCGTTGGCAATGTCGCCCGGGGTGCCCACCCGCTTGGTGCCGGAGCCTTCAATCATGGCCCGCATCTGCGCACCCGATTCACCGGCGAGCTCCTGCTGGCCCATGGGCGTGGAAATGACGCCGGGGCTGATGGTGTTCACCCGCGCCCCGCGGGCACCCCAGGCCAGGCTCGCCGTCTGCACCCGCACCTGATTGGCCCGCTTGGCGATGCCATAGGCGTAGCCGGGATTGTCAATTTCGGCGAGGAACGGCACCAGAAGCAGATCATCTGTGGGCACCGCCGCAAGGCTGGCCAGGGCGTCAGCGGGAATCTGGCTGCCCACCATGTAACCGGACATGCTGGAGATGAAGACGCCTGACCCGCCCGGAGCGATGACCTTTTGGAACTCGTCCAGGACCACTGCGGTACCGAACAAATCCACTTTCCAGATGGCGTCCACCGGCGCCTGGACGGGGGAGAGCCCCGCGGTATGCACGACGCCGGTGACCGTCCCCAGCTCCGCCGCCGTTGCGGCCAGCGCCGCCACAGAATTCCGTGAGGACACATCCACCCGCTGGGACACGACGTCGTACCCGTCACCCAATGCGGAAGCCACCACGGTTTCCAGGAGGGATTCGTCGAAATCAGCCAGCAGCACTTTCCGGCCGGCGCCCGAACGGCGCAGGACGGCCTGGCCCATGCCGCCCATTCCCACAATTACCAGTACCTCAGCCATGATGCTCCAATGTTCGCAGGGGTCCGGGCGGAGGAAAGGTGTCCCGGTACTCCGACACTAGCGTTCCGGGGTCCAGCGGTCGTCCCGGTTCGGTCGAAGCGCAGCTACGGCCGGAGCGGAACGCCTTTTGCATCCCTCTGGAAACTCTGTGCACCGCAGAGAATCATGATTCCCTCGATGAAGCCCCAAAGCGAGGCGAAACCAAAGGTCAAGAGCGTCAGGACCAGTTGTATGACTCCCAGGCCAATATGGCCAAGGTAGAAACGGTGGATCCCCATTCCGCCGAGGAAGATACCGAGCAGGCCAGCCGCGAGACGGGACTTCTGCTCCACATAGGGTTGACCGTAGGGGCCCTGAGGCATCTGGCCCGGGGCGGGGTAGCCCTGCTGCGGGTAGCTCTGGCCGGGGGCGGGGTAGCCCTGCTGCGGGTAGCTCTGCCCGGGGGCGGGGTAGCC
Organism: Arthrobacter sp. UYP6; assembly: GCF_040547315.1. Taxonomy (NCBI): domain Bacteria; kingdom Bacillati; phylum Actinomycetota; class Actinomycetes; order Micrococcales; family Micrococcaceae; genus Arthrobacter; species Arthrobacter sp. UYP6. Next base: position 31,199 of record NZ_JBEPPM010000027.1, on the reverse strand, counting down.
CTGCTGCGGGTAGCTCTGCCCGGGGGCGGGGTAGCCCTGTTGCGGGTAGCCCTGCCCGGGGGCGGGATAGCCCTGCTGCGGGTAGCTCTGCCCGCCCGGAGCCTGTGGGTACTCCTGACCCGAAGAATTGGCATCAGGGTGCGGCGGCAGCGGCGGAATAGTGTCGTCCCGCAGTTCATTATCGGGCGTAGGATCAGGCTTATTCTCGGGCATACGTTCCTTTCACTGCGTTCCCCCAAAGGACCGCTGCTTTCTATCTTCTAGTGTGGGCTGCGGCAGGTGCGGTGGAAGTCGATTTTTATGCGCGCGGCTGCAGTCCTGAAGCACTGTAACAGCCGGTGATACGTCGTGGCGGTAAGGGACGTGAGGGGCTAGGAGCCCTGCGCGGCCGAGACCGTCCGGACTACTACTGTTTCGGCTGCCCGGTTGGCGCGGAAAGCTCCAAACCCGATCATTCCCAGCAGCACCGCAGCGGCCGCTATTCCGAGCACCCCGGCTGTCGTCTCCGACATGGGTAGTGTCATCAGCAAAACTCCAACCGTGATGTATGCGGCAGCGCCGGCGTGGGTTGGCCAGCGAGCGGCCCGGTGGCCAGCCTGCCAGGCCGCCGGCGAATGGGTGACATAGCCGACCCTGATTCCCACAATCGGATTGATCCCGATTTTCCCCCGCGCCGCACATTCCACCGCTGTCGAGAGAACCATGCCAACAATAATCGTGACAGCTCCAAGTATCTCCATGGCGGACACCCTACCGGACCGGACTTTCGCTGATATGTTCTGCCGCCGTTGCTGTTGAAGGCGGCCCACCATTGTCTTGGCTCTAGCCACGGCGCCGGGAAAATGGCTTCTCCGTGCCGCAGGTGCCGCCGTCGGCCAAATGTAGGGTATGTAACGATTTACCTGCAAAATACTCAATTCAGCTACGCCGGTCTGATGCCCGGAAAAATCGTGACCTACGGTATAAGTAGCGCGCGGGAACGAATCCCGTTGATGCGAAAAGGCAAGCAGGTTTTACCGGTGCGGGAGACTTCACCGGGATCAGCCGCCGTAGTGGCCGTCAGTACGGCACAACACAAAAGAAGAACCTTGGGGGGTTCTTCACCTCCGTGCAAAACGCGTGATCATCACCGACATCTCATCCAGGACATAATGAAAACAACAATGCTTTCCACCGGTCTCACCTCTGCAGCGCTCGCGGCGTTGCTGGCGGTCACATGCTTGGCAGGTCCGGCGGCGGCCGCCCCTGCCGTGGGTGCTGAAAGTCCAGCCAATGGCCTCAGCGAGGCCGAGCAGGCCCGAATCATTGGTGAGGGCGGCGCCCGGATGGGACAGGGGATGTACCGGCTCGATGTGTCCGGCGATGCGCAGCTGCCGGCCCCCGGCGAAGCAGGCAGCATGGAGACAGGGGAGGAGCCTCAGCCCGGTGTTCCCGAAGCGGATGTTCCCGATGCGGATGTTCCCGATGGCGCCGCGGCTGACGTTGAGTCCGGTGCCGCGGAGGGTGAGATTGCTGAGCCTTTGGGCGGAAACTGGCGTCCGGCCGGCATTCAGGGCATGGATGTCTCCAGCCACCAGGGCAACGTCGATTGGAACCGCGCCTGGGCGCAGGGCTCCAAGTTTGCCTATGTGAAGGCCACGGAGGGAACAGGGTACAAGAACCCGAACTTCAACCAGCAGTATGGCGGCTCCTACAACGTGGGCATGGTCCGCGGCGCCTACCACTTTGCGCTCCCCAACGTCTCATCGGCCGTGGATCAGGCGAACTATTTTGTCAACAACGGCGGCGGCTGGTCAGCAGACGGCAAAACGCTCCCCCCGCTCCTGGATATTGAGTACAACCCCTACACGTCCCTGGGCAATACCTGCTACGACATGAGCCAGACCCAGATGGTCAACTGGATCAAGGCGTTCTCCAACCAGGTTAAGGCCCGGACAGGCCGCACTCCCATGATTTACACGACCACGGACTGGTGGTCATATTGCACCGGAAACAGCGCGGCCTTCGCCGACAATCCCCTGCATATTGCCAGCTACAACGAAGTGGGTGCCGGGCAGCTTCCCGCCAGCTGGCGGTACTACAGCGTGTGGCAATACAGCAGCACCGGGCCGTTCGTGGGCGACTCGAACGTGTGGAACGGGACCGCAGCAGGACTGACGGCGTTTGCGCGGAACACTGCTGTGCAGGCACCGGTGAAACCGGCCCCGGTTCCGGGTCCGTACACGGATGTTCCCTCCACAATGCAGTTCGCCAAGGAGATCACCTGGCTGAAGAACTCAAAGGTGACCACGGGGTGGGCAGACGGGACCTACCGGCCTTTCCAACCCGTCACCCGTGAGGCCATGGCCGCCTTCCTCTACCGGCTCAGCGGCAGTCCTGCCTATACACCGCCGGCCAAGTCCAAGTTCAGTGACCTTGCGGGAAGTGCGTTCTATAAGGAGATCAACTGGCTTGATGCCCGGAAGGTGGCCACCGGTTGGAACGGCAACACCTTTGGACCAAAGCTGGCCATTAATCGTGACGCGATGGCGGCGTTCCTCTACCGTCTGGCCGGAAGCCCCGCCTATACCGCTCCCAAAGTTTCACCGTTTAGGGATGTTGCAGTCAACAACAAGTACTACAAGGAGATCAGCTGGCTGGCTGCCACCGGGATTTCCACCGGCTGGGAGGACCGCACCTTCCGGCCCTACGAGCCGATCAAGCGTGACGCAATGGCGGCCTTCCTGCAGCGCTACGACGCGAAGTTCTAACCATCTTCGGCGGCACGTTTTCCAGAGTGGACCCTGGAGCCCTGGAAAACGTGCTCGGCAGGTGACGTAATGAACGCCCGGCCGGTCGGCGGCGACCTTACAACGCCGATACGATTTAACGCATGAACATTGAACTGCGGATCCCGCCGAAGCTGGGACGGGAGCTGGAGGAGCTGGCAGAGGAACAGGGCGTTTCGTTGGAAACTCTTGTAGTTAACGGTGCCCGGCTGCTCTTGGAACACCGCAATCGCCGCAATCATCTGACCTAGGTGATATTCAGGCGCTCAAATCCGGCCGGACAAATCGTCCGGATAACTTGGTGTCCGGATCAAATACGGTCAAGCACCTATCCTCATTCCGGTGTATTTTCTTCGATGCCCGGGGTGAATGGGCGGAAAGTGCAGTAGTGCGGTTACGATACTCACAATCATGAACAAGAACACCGCTTTCCGTACCTGTGCCGTCCGCGTCACCGCTGCCTTTATCCTCGCAGCCATTGCCGTTCCGAGCAGCGCCGCAGCCGCCACGTTGCAGCCGCTGCCGTCCGTTTCGGAGCCGGCCGTTGAGGCCCCCGATATCCCGGCACCTGTGGTGGCGGAACCGTCCGATGCGCAGGATCCCCCCGCTGCTGCAACTCCAGCTGAAGTGCCCGAACCTGCTGAAACGACGGCCCCAGCAGGTCCTCCCGTACCGGACGGTGAGCAGCCACCGGTTGCCGATGTTCCGCCCGTCATGCCGGATACTCCCAAGCCGGACCCGGGCCTGTTGTCTCCGGAGGCGGCTCAGGCTTCCGTTGACGCGGCAGCAGCCGAGGGGCTGCTTGGTCCGAGATCCGCTGCCCCGGATGCATCCGCTGAATCGGTTCGCAGCGATCCCTTTGCCAATCAGGTATTTAACCTGATGAATGCCGAGCGGCGGGCGGCAGGTGTTCCCGCTTTGGTCTGGAACCAAAAGATCGCAGATGTGTCCCAGGGCTGGGCGGATCACTTACTGGTCGCCACCGCTGATCCGAAATTTGACTGGGCAGGCATCCACCGGCCCGACGCCGGAGGGTCGATGATCCCGGCCGGAGCCAACTGGTACGGAGAAATCATCGCCTTTAACTTTTCGGCTGCGTCCGTGGTGGATTGGTGGATGAATTCCCCCGCTCACCGGGCGGCCATGCTCGATCCCCGGGAAACGCACGCCGGAGTGGGGTATGTGGTGCCTACCAGCGGACCCTACAAGGGATGGCATCTGGTGGTGTCCAACCTGGCTGGCTATCCGAAGGCAAAACCGCCCGCCCAGGTCTCCCCCTTCAGCGATCTGCGCAGCGGGCAGAAGTTCCTGGCCGATATGAACTGGATGTACAGCAAGAGGATCTCCACCGGGTGGGCCGAGAAGAACGGCACCAAAACGTACCGCCCTCTCCAAGCAGTGTCCCGTGAGGCCATGGCCGCCTTCATGTACCGGCTGAAGGGCTCGCCGGCATACACGCCGCCAAAGAAATCACCCTTCAAGGATGTAAAGACCACCCACCCCTATTACAAGGAAATAGCCTGGCTCTCAGCCCAGGGTATTTCCAAAGGCTGGTCCCAAAAGAACGGCACTAAAGTGTTCCGCCCCACCGCCGCGGTCAGCCGTGATGCCATGGCCGCCTTTCTCTACCGGTTAAAGGGTTCGCCCAAATACACTGCACCCAAGACGTCGCCCTTTGCCGACGTCACCAAGTCCACCCAGTTTTATAAGGAAATCTCCTGGCTGGCGTCAAGCGGAGTGTCCACCGGGTGGCCGGCAGCCAACGGAAAGTCTGAATACCGCCCGGGAGAGATTATTGCCCGTGATGCCATGGCTGCCTTCATGAAGCGCTGGGCTTCCTAGCCAACGCTCCGCGGCCGGCCGGACCGTTCAGCCCGCCGAAGCGGCAAGTTTGTCGGAGAGGGCCATATAGTCCTCATCGAGTTTCTGTTCTCCGGGGTGGGCGTCGTACCAGTTCAGGATCTCCGCGGCTCCTTCCACAAACGGGATCCGGGCCTGGAATCCGGGCACCAGTGACTTGATCTTCGTGTTGTCGAAAATTACGGAGTGGGACTTGTCGCCGAGCAGGCCCGGTCCGCGGCCCGGATCGTGGGCGGCAATGGTGTCCGAGGAGACATGCACCAGTTCCGGCTCGGGCACGCCGGCGGCCGCAGCCATGATCCGGTAGACCTCGTTCCACGGCAGAAACTCGTCGGAAGTGATGGTGTAGGCGTCCCCCACGGCCGCGGGACGTCCCAGCAATCCGGTGAAGGCCTGTGCAAAGTCGCGGCTGTGGGTCAGTGTCCACAACGATGTTCCGTCCCCATGGACAAGCACCGGCAATCCCGCCCGCATCCGGTGCAGGTCCGTCCAGCCTCCGGTCAGCGGGATCATGGTCCGGTCATACGTGTGCGAGGGACGGACCACGGTTCCCGGAAAGCCCTCGTCCCGGTAGGCGGCGGTCAGCAGATCCTCGCAGGCGATTTTGTCCCGGGAATACTGCCAGAAAGGGTTGCGCAGGGGAGTGGACTCCACGATGGGCAGCCGGGCCGGCGGCTTTTGGTAGGCGGAGGCCGAACTGATGAACACATACTGCCCCATGCGGCCGCGGAACAGCTGCATACTCGCGGCCAGCTGATCCGGAACAAAGGAGATGAAGTCCGCGACGGCGTCGAACTCGCGTCCGCGCAAAACAGCGGAGGCCGCCTGCGCATCGCGGATATCCGCATGCAGCACCTCTGCCCCTGCCGGAACCGGACGGACAGTCGAGGCGCCGCGGTTCAGCAGGGTCACCCGGTGGCCCAGCCCGGCTGCCTGCTCGGCCACGGCGGAGCTGATGACCCCGGTTCCGCCGATGAGAAGAATGTCCACGTGCGCTCCCTGATGTGATGTTCACGGCAGCGGGACCTCCCGGCACCGCGCGGAGTTTTGTTCCGCCGCGCCCATTCTGCAGGATGCCGACGGTTCTGTCCCGTCCGCCGCCCCGTGGATTACGCACTCTCCTGGCTGTTGCCGGCCGTGCGCTCGCCGAGTCCGCTCTTCCTGCCGCCGCTGACCCGCCGGGTGACGGCCGATGCCCAGACCCAGGTGGCACGCCGGATTCCGGCGTCGGCCCACAGCACCTGCACCGCTTTGGCATTCCAGGTGCAGGCTTCGCCCTTGACCCTTTCGGCGGAGTTGGGAAACCGGATCCAGGCCCAGACGGGGATTCCCGGTACCGCGGTGGCGGCCGGATAGTGCTCAAAGTCCAGCTCCTCCGGGGTCAGCTCGATCGGCTCCGCCCGCCGGGCATAGCGGGCGGCGATCCGTGCAGCCGCATCCTGGTCCATAGTTAAAATTAGAACACATATTCGAATGCGGGAGTCCTCTGCGTTCCCCGCCGGGGCAGGCACAATGGGAGAATGTGCGGACGATACGTGATGGCCAAGGCAACATCTGACCTGGTGGCTGCCTTTGCTGCCGATCAGGCAGTGGGGGAGGACGTCGCCCCGTCCTGGAACGTGGCGCCCACCGACAATGTGCGCATCGTCACGGAGCGCGTCCACCGCGGCTCCGGGGCGGCCGGGGGAACCGTCACCGCCGGCGGCAGCAGCGAAGGAGCCGACGACGGCGGACCGCCGGCGGCGGTGCGCCGCCTGGCCACGGCCAAGTGGGGTCTGGTGCCGGTGTGGGCGAAGGACTCGAAAATCGGAGCACGGATGATCAACGCCCGCCGGGAAACCGTTCTGGAGAAGCCGGCCTTCCGCAAGGCTGCGGTCAAGCGCCGGGCACTGGTTCCCGCAGACGGCTACTACGAGTGGGAAAAATCCGGCGGCACCAAGATTCCCACGTATCTGTATTCGCCCTCCGAGGGTCCGCTGGCCTTTGCCGGCCTGTACGAGTTCTGGCCCGACCCCTCACTGCCCGAAGACCATGACCACAAATGGCTGCTCAGCTTCACCATCATCACCACGGCAGCCAGTGACGCCCTGGGGCATATCCACGACCGCACGCCGTTGATTGTGCCCCCTGATCTTTACGCGGACTGGCTGGACCCGCAGCTGACGGAGACTTCAGGCGTGCAGCAGCTGCTGGACGCCATACCGGAACCGGTGTTGACCCCGCGGGTGGTATCCAGCGAGGTCAACTCGGTGCGCAATAACGGTCCCGAACTGATTCTTCCGGCGGATGGTGCGTCAGCGGAGTAGAGGCAGTCGCCGCCCGTTACCAGGCATAGTCCTCCGGTGCGGTGCGGTGGCCGGGGAAGATGGTGTCGAGCTTCGCGAGCACCTCGGCGTCCAGTTCGGTGTCGAGGGCCTTGAGGGCGTCGTCGAGCTGTGACTGGACCCTCGGTCCCACGATCGGCGCCGTAACGGCGGGCTGGTGCAGCAGCCAGGCCAGGGCCAGGATGCCCGGGGCAACACCAATCTCATCGGCGTAATCCTCATATTGCACCAGCGCCTCGCGGTGCGTTTCCAGTGCCTCTTTGGCCCGGCCCTCGGTGCGCCGCCCGCCCTGCTCGGTTTTTTTGAGTACTCCGCCCAGCAGCCCGCCCTCCAGCGGTGACCAGGGCAGCAGACCCAGTCCGTACTGCTGCGCTGCCGGAATGACTTCCAGTTCCACTGTGCGGCTGATGAGGTTATAAATGGACTGCTCGCTGACCAGGCCGTTGAAATTCCGCCGCTGCGCAGCCTCCTGAGCGCGGGCAATGTGCCAGCCGGCAAAGTTGGAACTGCCGTTGTAAATAATCTTGCCCTGCTGCACCGCCACGTCCATGGCCTGCCAGATCTCGTCCCACGGGGTGTTCCGGTCAATGTGATGGAACTGGTAGAGGTCAATGTAATCGGTTTGCAGGCGCGACAGGCTGGCATCCAGGGCCCTGCGGATGTTCAGCGCCGAAAGAAAGGTGTCATTGGGGCGCTCACTCATGGACCCGTACAGCTTGGTGGCAATAACCGTATCTTCGCGCCGGCCGCCGCCTTTGGCGAACCAGCGGCCCACAATTTCCTCCGTCCAGCCCTTTTTGTCCCAGCCGTAGACGTTGGCGGTATCAAAAAAATTGATGCCTGCTTCTCGGGCGGAGTCCATGATGGCATGGGCGTCCGCCTCCTCGGTCTTGGGGCCAAAGTTCATGGTGCCCAGGCATAGCCGGGAAACGCTCAGGCCGGAACGGCCCAGATGGGTGTACTGCATGAAATCCTCATTCGAAGTAGTCGGTGACTGAGCAGCCGTCCCGCGCAAGCAGGCACCGGATGCAGGACCCATTCTGCTCGCCGCCGGCCCCTTCGCCTAGGGGTACCCAACACTTCCTGAGGGAAATAGGGTGGAGGCCAACACGAGGAAAGGCAGCCATGACGCATGAACATGTCCCGGGAATGGATCTGGACAACGGGGTCCGCATTCCCCAGTTGGGTTACGGAGTTTTCCAGATCCCGCCGGAGAGTACCCAGGAAGCCGTCGAAGGTGCCCTCGAGGCCGGCTACCGCCACATTGACACTGCCGCTGCCTATCAGAACGAAGCCGCGGTGGGAGCCGCCGTCGCAGCCTCCGGCATTGCCCGGGAAGACCTTTTTATTACCACCAAACTGCGCAACGGAGACCAGGGGCGGGCGCGTGCCGCGTTCGAGGAGAGCCGGGCGGCCTTGGGACTGGACCGCGTGGACCTGTACCTGATTCACTGGCCGGTTCCCTCACAGGGACTGTTCCTGCAGGCCTGGCGGGATCTGGAGCAGATTTACTCCGACGGGCTGGCCCGCGCCATCGGCGTCTCCAACTTCCTGCCCGAGCATCTGGATGAACTTATCCACGCGGCCGCTGTCCCTCCCGTGGTCAATCAGATTGAACTGCATCCCACCTTCCAGCAGCGGGCGCTCGCGGATGCTTCCCGACGCCATGGCATGGCGGTTGAGGCCTACAGCCCGCTGGGGCAAAGCGAGGATCTGGAGAACAGTGCGGTGATCGAGATTTCACTGCGCCACGGGGCAACACCGGCCCAGGTGGTGCTGGCCTGGCAGCTGGCGTCCGGAAATATCGCCATTCCCAAAACGGCCACGCCGGCGCGGATGCGGGAAAACCTCGCCTCGGTGAGCGTGGAGCTAACGCCCCGTGACATGGAACAGATCAACGAGCTCGACGCCGGCAGAAGGCTGGGGGCGGACCCCGCCACCGCTTCCTTCAGCCAGTACTGAGCCGGCCCGGACCATCGGCCTTACCGCCGGCCCGGCAGTTGCCGGTGGACCGGGCCGGCGCCGAGGCCGTGCTCATGTAGCCTGAGACACAAACCTGAACCGCAAGGAGGGCACAGCTGTGGCCGAGTCGTATTACCGCGCCCTGGGCGAGGAGAGTTTTGAATCCACCCTTCATACGCAGGGCGCCTGGAACGAGCATGAGCAGCACATGGCTCCGGTTGCGGGTCTGTTGGCGCATGCGCTGGAAACCTGCAGTCCCCGGCCGGATATGCGGCTGGCCCGCATCAGCTACGACATCCTGGGGGTGATTCCTCGGGGAACCTTCGATGTGCGAACCAAGGTCCTGCGCCCCGGCCGCACCATTGAGCTGCTGGAAGCAGAGTTGATTGCCGGGGGACGGGCGGCGGTGCGGGCTACGGGGTGGCGGCTGGCGCTGGGTTCAACCGGCGAGGTGGCGGCCCTGGAGGACGCCCCGATGCCCGGACCTGACGGCCTGGCAGAGGCCTGGGGGATGACCGCGTGGCCCGGAGACTATATCGGGTCGCTGGATTTCCGCGCCGTTGAGGGCCTGCGGCCCGGACGCGGCCAGGTATGGATCCGCACACCCCACTCCATGCTGGAGGGGGAAACGACGTCGGACCTTGTGCGGCTGGTGGGCCTGGTGGATACGGCCAACGGTGTTGCGGCCAGGGTTCCTCCGGGCGGGGACAGCTACATGTTCCCCAACGTTGACCTGCAGATCCACCTTTACCGCGCCCCCCGGGGCGAATGGCTGGGCCTGGATACCCGGGTTACCTTCGGCACTGACGGGATTGGACTGACCTCCTCCGTACTGCACGACACCGAGGGTCCCTTTGGCCGCAGCGAACAGATCCTGACGGTCCGCCGTCTGGGCGGGCAGCCCTAGGAAGCCGGCCGTGCCCGAGGATTCGCTCTGTTCCGCCGGCAGTTCCGCCGGCAGCGCCGCCGCGGCGGTGCCCCTCACGGTGGTGCGCCAGAACCGGACGCTGGGTGCTGCGGAGGACCTGGACTTTGCTCTGTCCATGCTGGCCGCCGCCCGTACCGGCGGGATCGGGCCGACGCTGCGTATCTACCGTCCGCAGCCCACCGTGGCGCTGGGCCAGCGCGATGCCCGCCTCCCCGGATTCGACGCCGCCGCCCGGGCCTGCCGAGCACACGGATTTGAGCCGCTGACCCGCAAGGCCGGAGGACGGGCAGCGGCCTACCATCAGGGCTGCCTCGTCCTGGACCATGTGGAACCCGGACTCGAGGCGGTGACGGGGTCGCGGGGGAGATTCGCTGCGTTCGGCGAGTTATACGCGTCAGCCCTGCGGCAGGCCGGAGTGGATGCGGCAGTGGGTGAGATCCGGGGGGAGTACTGCCCGGGGGAGTTCACCGTTCACGGCGTCACAGGGGCCGGTCGAAAAATCAAGCTTGTTGGCACTGCCCAGCGGGTGGTGTCCGGAGCCTGGCTCTTCTCCTCGGTAGTGGTGGTGCAGGATGCCGCACCGCTGCGCAGCGTCCTGGCGGACTGCTACTCCGCGCTGGGCCTGGAGTGGAACCCGGACACTGCCGGCGCTGCGGAGGATGCGGCAGACGTTGATGTGGACATTGTCGAAGCAGCCCTGCTTCAGGCGTACAGTGCCCGTTCACCGCTGGTCGCCGTGGAGTTCGGCGAGCTGGCAGATTCCCTCCGCCGCGGCGGTGCCACTGTGTCCAACACTGCTGCCTGTCCCGTATCCTGAGCGGCGATCAGTAAGCTCAGTAAAGGATCTGCACACACCGTTTGAAAGGGTAGGGACATTGGCCAAAAACACCATTGAAAACACTGCACTGAGGCTCAAAGCCGTCTTGGAAGTCCTGGCAGCTGAAGATCCGGCTGTAGAACGCAGGATCAGCCGGGGGGAAGTACTGGCCGCCGCTGTGGCGCAGGTGCCGTTGACGGGCGGCGAGTCCGAGCTGCTGGCCAGCGGCGCAGCCCGGGGCGAACGGGCCCTGTCCAACGCCAGCAGCAAACTGGTCAAGGCCGGCTGGATCACCAAGGAAGGACGGGCCGGCTGGAGCATCACAGTGCCCGGCCGGCAGGCGCTGCAGGATTTCCCGGACACGGCCGATCTGCTCGCGGCGATGAACGGTACGGCGCCGGCTGCTGCGGCGGGCGCCGGCACGGCGGCGGCACCGGACGCGTCCGCTGCCGCCGATGATGTGGAAAACGTCATTGAAGAGGCGCTGCAGGAGGCGGTGGCCGTTCCGGAGGTTCCTCGGGAACACCACGGCGCCCACCGGGGTACGGACCTGCCGGATCCCTCCTTCCCGCAGCCTGACGCCGTCGTCGTGGCCGGAAACCTGGGCAGCGCCCTGGGCGGAGCCGACTGGGATCCGTCCGGCGAGGCCCTGCACCTCACCTTTGACCGCAGTGACGAGCTGTGGAAGCTCACCGCCGACCTCCCCGCCGGGCACTATGAATACAAGGTTGCGCTGAACGGCTCCTGGGAGGAGAACTATGGCAGGTACGGGCACCGGGACGGCGCCAACCTGGACATGGCGCACGACGGCGGCCCGCTCACCTTCCTGTACGACCATGCGACGCACACGGTGGTCACCAAGCCGGACGTCAACTCCTAACGCACACTGCTAGCGGTCCATGGGTTCCGGGGAGAGCCCGTGGCGGGACAGGAAATCCAGGACGGTCTGGGCCACAATCTGCCAGCCGTGGTCAATCACCAGTGAGTGTCCGCTGCCTTCGATCTCCAAATACTCGGTGAAGGACGGCGAAAAACGGTAGCGGTGGGCGGCTGCACGGACCACCGAGGCAGGAACCACCCGGTCCCGGCCGGCCCCCACCAGGAGCAGCGGCCCCCTGCCCACCGAGGTGTCCACCCGAACCGGAGTGCGCGGAAACAGGTTCGCCACTGCTGCCTGGAACAGCGGCCGGCCCGGCGCCGGCATCACGCAGGTGGCGTGCAGGTCATTGGACTCGCGTTCGGAGACGGCGTTGGCGAACGTCCGCCGGAAATGCTGCGGCGACTGGCGGGTGATCCGGCGGATATTCAGCGGGTTCCACAGCACCGGCAGGGTGGATCTGAGCTGGACCGGAGGCAGGCGCAGCACACCGCGGAACTGGGTGGGCGCAATGGCAACCGCCGCTGCTGCCGCCCCGCGGGCCAGGAGCTGCTGTGCCAGCAGGCCGCCAAAGGAATGGCCCACCAGCACCGGCGGCTGCGGCAGTCCGCTGATAAAGCTCTCATAGTGGTCCAACACTTGGGCCACGCCCGTTCCGGCCATGGGGCCCGGGAAGGCGTTGGCCGCCGGTAGATTGTCCGGTTCCCCCGGCCAGCCGGGTGACGCCGCCGCATAGCCGTACTCCTGGAAGAGGTCCACCCAGGGGTCCCAGCTGGTGGAATGCAGCCACAAACCGTGGATGAAGACCACGGGAACGCGGTCCTCGGACTGCAGCGGATCCGAATCCAGAGTGGCCAGGGGAATCGGAGGGCTTCCGACAGGGGTCATGGCAGTGCTCCTCGCATCGGCTGTGATCCGGGCCGCAGGCTGGGCCGTGCTGGCAAGTCTGCCATTTCAGGCTTCCGCAGCGGTAGATGTCAGGGTTCGATTTTCCGGACCGGATCGCTGAGGAAGCCCGCCGGTTCGCGCACCCACCACACGCCGTCGGCCCGGCGTTCCGCCGGCGTGGAAAACCTGTACCGGTACACCCGCGCCCGCACCCACCGGGGCGGCGTGCCGGCGAAGGGATCGGCGCGCAGCAGCGCGAGGGTCCGGCGGTCGCCGTCGAGCAGTCTCTGCAGGAGCACCGGAAACCAGGAACCGCCCGAGGCGCCCAGCGCCAAAAACCACATCAGCCAGTCCAGCCGCAGATGGTACGGCGCGAACTGGCGCGGCATCCGGGACGGGTCGCCGGGCTTTCCCTTGAAGTCATACTCGAGCCAGCGGGCGTGCGGGCCCGGCTCGTCCAGGGTGCCCTCAATGATCACCTCGTTCCGGGTCCGGGTGATGCTGCCGAACGCGCCGTAGGCGTTGGAGAGGTGCCAGCGGTTGAAACTCGCGTTCATCAGCTGGTTCCGGCTGAACAGGTTCCGCAGCGGCTCCCACGCCCAATAGAGCATCAGTGCCGTCACCGTCAGGACGACGACGGCGAACCACACCGGAGTTGCCTCCGGATCGGGGGTGGTTATGGCAGCTTTAGGAAGCAGTGGCTGGAGGTTGGAATCGGCCACCGCGCTGAACGCGATCAGGATGGTCAGCACGTTCAGCCAGGCGAAGTTCCCGGACAGCACCAGCCAGAGCTGGGTGACGATGACAAGAAGTGCGGCAATCCCGGCGATGGGCTGTGGAAAGAACAGGAAAAAGGGCACCACCAGCTGGGCAAAGTGGTTGCCGAGGACTTCGGCCTTGTGCAGGGGCCTGGGCAGGTGGTGGAAGTACCAGCTGGCCGGGTTGGGCATGGGCTGGGTTTCGTGGTGGTAGTACAGGGCGGTGAGGTTCCTCCACTCCGGATCCCCGCGCATCTTGATCAGCCCGGCGCCGAATTCCAGCCGGAACACCAGCCAGCGGAAGAGGAATAGAACGGTGACCGGGGGAGCCACCTCGTTGGAGCCCAGGAACGCGGCCAGGAAGCCGGCCTCCAGCAGCAGGGACTCCCAGCCGAAGCCGTAGAACGTCTGGCCGACGTTCACGATTGACAGGTAGAGCCCGAACAGCAACCCGAAGGCCACCATCGGCAGCCACGGCGGCCCGGCCTGCGGCAGCCCTGCCACCAGCAGGGCAGCGCCGGCCGCGCCGGTCCAGGCTACGGCGAGCAGGAACCGGTCCGAGTAGTGCCAGTGGAAGAGGGTGGGAATGCCTCGGCCCTTGATCCGCGCCAGAAAGCGCGGGGCTGGGAGCAGCCCGTGCTCGCCCAGCAGGGCGGGGAACTGGTTGGCGGCCGAGATGAAGGCAATCAGATAAACGGCGGCTATGCCGCGCTGCAGCACCTGCCGCGCAAATTCGTATCCTTCGGCGCTGAACAGTTCCATGGCACGGTCCACCGTAGCGGGTGGGGTCCTGCACCGGGAGCGGTTGCCGGCAAAGTCCCTGGATTTAGTGCGCTGCGGCGGGGTGTTGTCAGCGTGGTGTTCGTTGGACGATGCGGTACACCGTGCTTCGAGCGACGTTGAAGAGTTCGGCGATCTCGGTGGTGGTATGTTCTCCGGCGGTATACAGGGAGACCACATGTGCTTCCTGCAATTTGGAGAGTTTGGGCTGCTTGCCGCGAAGCCGCCCCTTGGCTTTGGCGATCTGCATGCCTTCCCGGGTGCGGGCTCGTATGAGGTCGGATTCGAACTCGGCAACCATGGCGAGGACATTGAACAGCAGCCGGCCAACAGGGTCGGCCGGATCGTGGATGGATCCGCCGATACTCAGCTTCACGTTTTTCTGGGTGAGTTCTTCGATGATGTTTCGCGCATCGGGCAAGGAACGGGCGAGCCGGTCGAGTTTGGTGATGACCAGGGTGTCCCCGTCGCGTACCGCGGCCAGGGCCTGACTCAGACCGGGCCGGTCGCGGTTGGTGCCAGTCAGCCCGTGATCGGTATAGACCCGGTCTTTCGGCACCCCGAGCGTAGCGAGTTGGTTGCGCTGGGCTGTGAGGTCCTGCTCGCTGGTGGATACGCGCGCGTAACCGATACTAAGGGCACTCATGGTTCCCAACGTAGCGGTTGAGCTACCTTCACCGGGCAGATGCGTGGGCGGGGTATACGCGAATGACGAGGTCAAGCAGGTATATGGAAATGTCCTAGGCGGGTGAGTGGGTGGGACGGGTCGCGGTATGGGACCGGCTTGCGGACCTCAATACGGAAACGGTCAGGAACCTCTTGTATCACCCGCTTGACACAAGAGATGGCCTTCCGCTTGTATTGGCGTCAAGATACAAGCAGTCCTAGGAGGACATTCCATGGGGTCGATAGCGGTAGTTTTAGCGGTCGCTGTAGCAGCCTTGATCGGAGCCGGGTTGTGGGTTCTCGTCCGACGTGCCATCAAGGGCTCCCAAATGACCTTCGTACCCGTGCCTTCATCTGCGGCGGGGGAACGTTACGGTGCTTCGGTGTACCGCAGTGAGGTTCGGGCATCCCTGACAGCTTTACTCATCGGGGTGTCAGTCACTGTTCTGATGTGCCAGATCGGCACCTGGTGGCCGCAGTGGTACGGCCTCCCGTACGCTCTCGCCGGGTCAGTTGGCGCTCTCGCAGGACTTAGCGCTTACAACCTGTATCGACGGACAGGTTGGGACTCATCTCCAGGGGAGCGGACTCATGCGGAGCTCACACCTAGAAGGCCAGCCTCCTTTGCCCGGCAGTGGGTGTTCGCCCTTCCGCTTGCTACGGCACTCACCCTCATTCTCGGACTGGTGCTCACCGGGTTGTACTCATCGGCCGACGAAAACGGGCTGCATCGCATTTACCAGCGCCGCGGGCTCTCGGGCTGGGGTATCGAGGACGGACGGGTAGTGGACGTGCATTACAACTTGTCCTCGACCGGTCCTTTCCCCGGTTGGTATTACGGCGTCCCCGTCATGATCAGCACGGTCCTGCTGATCATCGTCGTGTACTGGTCGCTACGCAGGATCGCCGCCGCAGCCAGACCAACCTCACCTGGGCTTTTCCACGTGGATACGGCTCTTAGATCGCTAAGAACCGTGTTCGTCATGGCCACCTCCAGCGCGGCCCTCGCGTTCCAAGTCGCAGGGCTCCTGGCCATTGCTGGCAACGTTTTACGGGTTAGTCACCTTGACGCAGTCCCTACTGCCGATACCTTCGCAACTGCTAACACGGTCCCGGTTGAGCCTGGACACACACTCGCACTGATTGCGATTTTGTCCTCCCTGGTCGTCGCCGTGGCCGCGGGTATCCTCCTCATTAAGGCTCTTACCGTCGTAGCGGACCTGCGGTTCGCGGAAAGAATCGCCCGCACCTCTGACCCCGGACCAGCGTGATGATCAGCATCGATTCCTCATCAGCGGTTTCACCGGTGGAACAAATCCGTTCCCAGATAGCCGCTCGGATTCGGGCCGGTCAGCTTGCAGCCGATACGCGGCTGCCCCCGGTCCGGCAGCTCGCCGCTGACCTTCGAGTAGCACCAGGATCCGTGGCGAAGGCGTACAAAGAGCTCGAGAAGGCGGGGCTCATCCGCACCATGCGGGCGGCAGGCACCAGAGTCAACCCAGGTCACACAAGCACACAACCTCTCATCAAAATCTCGGCAGACCTCGCGCACCAAGCAATCCAAGAAGGACTCACCCTCAGAGAGGCACAAGACCTCCTCGCACATGCGTGGAAACAGCTACACACAGAACCCGGTGCACACCCGAACCCAGAAAAGCCGCCGACTCCATAGCAGGAAGAAGAGCATTAGTAGAGGGGTCTCTAACAGGACGTAACTGCAGTGCAAACTCGCGCTTTTTACTCTGTCCTAGAACACTGCGTGGCAGTCATCTGTCGTCCGGCAGCGCCAAGACTCAATACTCGGCGCTGCCAAAATCATTCACCCTCGCCGGATCGCTGTTTGGGGCCGCGACGACGATCAGCAGCCATCGCCCTCCAATATGGTGTCCCGGATTCTTGAAGGTCATGGTCCGCCGTTTGCGAGTCCAAGATTAGTGCACCGCTGCTAAGGGTGGATTGCCAGCCCGTCCTCGCAACGGTGGTCTCAGTTCCTCATGGTGCGGAATCGACCACGGATGTCCGGACGGAGCTCCATTCCGTGACTGTGCCTGCGGAGGTGTCGGGAACATCCACCAGCAGAACCCACCGTTCACCAATCATCAGGCCTGTGCTCGGGTCGAAGAGAAGGTCATTCCGGTTGCTCCCATCCGGCGTCGTTATCCCGACAGCGATTCCCTCCCTTCCACCTATAGTGGCTTGTCGGTCAGCGACAACGACACCCGGGATCAGGGCAGCGGCCTGGAAAAGGGAAGCACGGAGGTCGGCCGGAACAACGCCGGTGCGCAGCGACTCGGCGATGGCGCCGAATGCCCGCAGGTCAGGTGTTTTCCCCTGCCCCTTGGTGAAGTCATAGATGTGGTCCAGCAACTTCTGCGGATCGCGCGGCAGCTCACTGGTATCTGTGAGGGGAGACCCAAGAATGGTTTGCGCCTGTCCGTAAAAGGCACCTCCGGGTGCACGGTGAATGCCCACAATGAGTCCAGGTCCCTCCGTTCTGCGGCTATCTCGAAGCATGGCCGCCGCGGCCTTTGCCTCCGGGCTGGCGGAATCGATGGGGAAGCGGTCTTCGCGGTTCCACACCCATTCACCCTCAAGATCAGCCGGAACATAAATCTGGGCAGCAGTGGTTTCCTGCCAGGACAGCTGGCGGCCATCATCGCCGACAAAACTGGAACCGGTGAGTTCAAGAGTCTCTATCTTGAGGTACTGTCCCGGAGACACCAGCGGGTTGGACGTCTTCAGGGTTGCCGCGGCAGCGTCGTCAAGCACTTCCACAGCTTCGGCAGTGGCCCCCGGGTGACTGGGCAGGACAACATCAGCGGCAACCATCACGCCGACGAGGAAGACGGCCGCAGCCGATGCCAAAACTAAACGCCGCCGGATCATAAATGGCCGGACCGTCGTTCCAGCTGGTTGGCCCGGAATCTCTGTGGGTGCGGTTGGAGCGGCGCCGACTGTCGCCATGACTTTCCTGCGGTTACGGGCCAGGGTGGTCGCGGGGGCCGAACCGATGTCGTTACGCATTCCGCGGAGCAGTGTTAACTCGTCCATGCTTCTTCTCCTTGTCATCAAATTCCAGCAGGCCGATGTCGTTGCGCAGCGTGCGACGGGCTCTGTTCAACCGGGATCGAACCGTTCCGATAGGGACCTCGAGCGCTTCGGCGATGCCCTCGTAGGTCAGGTCACCCCAGGCGTACAGCAGCAGGGTGTCCCTATCAATGGCAGGCATGGCTTTCAGCGCGGCGGCGATTTTCCCGGTGGCGACGAATGCGTCTGTTCGGGAGGCAATACGTTCGGATTCATCGGGTACCGCATCCCGCAGGGCTGCCTTGGCCGCGGATTTGAGCATCCTGGACTCGGTCCGGTGGTGCCGGCGAAGCAGATTGGTAGCTATGCCAAAAAGCCAGGGGCGGGCGTCCGGATGGTTCAGGTCGTAACTTCCCAGCCGTTCCCATGCAACCAGGAACGTTTCACCGGTAACGTCATCTGCTGCGAACTCTCCCGCCCGCCTGGCGGCGTACCGGTAAACCGAGGCCGCATGTCTGTCGTATAGTTCCCCAAAAACCACTGGGCTGTCCCGGGCTAAGCGAATTATTTCGCTGTCTGTTTCTGTCCTCACACTATGTATTGCCCGTACACCGTATTAGGGTTCACGGCCTCTTCCCTTCGGCTATGTCTGATAAGCCACTGGAGCCTACCCTCCGACGAATGATCGGAGTATTTATCGTTACTAGAGCCGATTGTGGTGGCACTCGGAGGCGTGATGGAGGATTTTCCGCATCCCCTTCGTGTAGATGAACTCCGGGGTTGCGCGACAGGTCATCCACTGGCTGGCTAGCTTAGAGATTTAAGCAACGAGACTCGTTGGCCCTAAAGTCCTGCGCTTCCGCTGTGGGGGATCCGTCACCGGGACATTGGCTGAACCTACCAAGGGGCGAAGTACCTGTAGGTGTCAGCGGATCTTCTTAGGGCGATAACTGCCAATATCCAGTGATCGTCATGCGGGATCTTCTTGATCTACCGACCTCCGAGCAAAGATCGGGTCGGACCGGGCTTGAATGACGACTCCTATCATCATCAGAGCTGCAACAATCACCCCGATTGGGAAAGCTATATTTTGATTAAAAAGCCCGGCAATCAGGGGTAGGAAGACCGTCAAGACTGCGGCGGCGAAAAAGCATCGCGCAACACGCTTCATCCTGCGTTGCCGCACGAATGCGGCCGGAGGAAAGTCTTCCACTAGCGCGTCCTCCTTTTGTTCGGGGCACTCACTAGTGAGTATCGCAGACCCGTCGGGCGCGAACAGAGGATTCTCCTACAACAGGAACGCCATGAACGACCACGATGGGAGTCAAGTTCGAGAAACCCATGGTCCCGTTGTGTGTCCGCCAGATTCCGCTCGACGAAGCATCGGAAGTCACTGCTTATAGACATCAACCAGCGCCGCCGTTGCCTGGCCGGCACCTGGAACGCCTGCGAAGGCGATCACCCCTCCCGATAATGGATCCTCCACTGTCCGTCGTTTAGGTGAAGCGTGTGGTGTTGGGTGTGGTGTTGCGTTGGATGAGTCCGAAGGTCGCGGTGACGGCGGCCAGGGCGAGGACCAGGCTGATACTGAGAGCTATGAAGTAGTTGGTTCCGGGCCAGGTGACTTGGTAGGAGTCGTTGATGCCTGTGACCATGAGCCAGGCTACGAGGAAACCCAGTCCGATGGAGAGTGCTAGAACGGTCAGGAGTGGTACGGCGGCTTCGCCAAGGATAATCCTACGAAGTGCTGATGCCGGCATGCCCATGAGTCGCATGAGACCGAGGACTTTCTTGCGGTCAAGGATTGCGGAGGCCGTGCCGATGGCGAGGGAGACCCCTGCGATAACAACGGCGATGACCATGCCCAGGTAGGCAAGGACGGCGAGTCCCTGTACGAGGCGGGCGGAGGACTGCAGCTCAAGGTCAGTTGGAGTGGTTCCCGGTGTGCCTGTGATGCCGGAGGTGTTCAGTGCTGTCCGGGCCCGATCGATCGCCTCCGGCGTCCCGTCGGTTTCGATCATGATTGCGACCGGTACCAGCTGGTCGAAGGTGGTGGTGGCTGGCAGCAGTGGAACAGGAGCCGTTGCCCAGCTCTCGAGGAAGGACATATCGAGGGTGACGACGTCGGTCGTGGGGATGGTGGCGAAGCCAAGGCTTGGTGCGTCTTGGGCTTGGATGTGAATGTCGCGTTCGGCGCCGGCTTCGGTGAAGGCAGCTGCTCCGTAGCCAATGGTGGCGTTCCTGATACCGGGAAGCTGCTCTAAGCGGTTCTCGGTACGGGTGGCGTCGGCCGCGGTGTGATCGGCGCTGATGGTCGCGTTGAGACTTGTCGGGTGTGGCAAGCCCGGGACGGCTGTTGGTGTGGGCCGGGTTTCGATGACACTGGAAGCGCCCGCGAAGACGGACACGACGAACACCGCAATGACCAGCCCTGACACAGAACGAAAGGTCGCCGCGGGTGTCCTTTGGATGCGGTTCAGAGCGATCACAGAGGTAGCGGTACGGGCCCGATGCGCACCTGTCCTGCTGACAAGCAGCGTCAGCCACGGACCGGCGGTGACCATGCCGATGAGGATCAGCACGAATCCGCCAAGGAGCAGAGGTGTTTGCAGCTGCGCTGAGAAGTCGTTGTTTGCACGGCTGAGGAGTGCGGCGAGGATCATGGCGGCAAGCCCGCCCAGGAGCGGTGCGAGCCTTCTTCCTCGTGGTGGTGTTTCGGGTGCAGATTGCGTGACACCCAGCGGTCCTATGCCGGCACGACTGGTCCGGTGCGCGGCGGTGAGCGCGGACGCGACGACAACAACCGCGACGACGCTGAGGCCGGCAACCCACCCGGTAGAGAGGTCGGAGATGAACATCCGGGTGCCGTTGATCTGTAGTTGCGCGGCGACCGGTCGGAGAAGGACGGCCAGCACCACACCGAGGAGGGCGCCGATAAGACTTGGGATGGCGGTTTCGGCGGCAGCTATCCGTGCGACTGCCCGGGGTGAAGCCCCGATGAGGCGCAGTGTGGCGAAGCGTTCGCGTCGCTCGGCGGCACCGAGTCCGGTGACGATGCTGATCAGCAGCAGGACGGGGAAAAACACAGCGATCGCGCCGATGGACAGCACTGTCGTATAGGT
This sequence comes from Arthrobacter sp. UYP6, assembly GCF_040547315.1. Classification (NCBI taxonomy): domain Bacteria; kingdom Bacillati; phylum Actinomycetota; class Actinomycetes; order Micrococcales; family Micrococcaceae; genus Arthrobacter; species Arthrobacter sp. UYP6. Next base: position 10,422 of record NZ_JBEPPM010000027.1, on the reverse strand, counting down.
GGCGGCGTTCCCGCCGTAGGGGTCAGTGGTGAAACCGGTCACCAGCGAGGCGAGGCCTCCTTCACGGATCTCGGCTTCCGTGCCGCCGGTGACGATGACCAGGGAGTCCGGCCCGGGAAGGGCGGAGTCATCAATGGTGCCGGCAAATATCCCATACCGGTCTCCGAGCTGATCACGCGGAGTCGTCTCGATGAGTCGCTGCAGGGCCGGTGAGGCGTAGTACTCACCCGGTGCCGGCGGTGCGCCCAACCCTGGAATCTTCACAGTCGTCGTGTCGAGGGCAGCGACGTCCCGGCGGTTGATGAGCCGGTCACGGAACACTTCCACAGGGTTGGAACGCATCAACACCGTGTCGGTGGTGAGCGGGATAGGCACTGGGGCTTCCGACGATGCGGCTCCGTCCGCAGATGAGGACGATGATGATGTGGCCTCGGAGGAGAAGGCGACGGAAGGTGCACCCATTTCGCGTAGCCAGGCGCCGCGGTCATCGCGGGCATTGAGCCCGTTCGCGCCACCCCAGAGCAGCAGGAGCAAACACACGCCGACCGCGACACCGGCAGCTATACCGGCGAGGCGTCCGTAGGCGGATCTGCTGCCCGTGATCGCGAGTTTGAGCACTACGGTGTTCATGCTGAAACCCGGTAGCCGGCGCTGATGGCTCCATCGCGGACGATGACTTCCCGGTCCGCATAGGCAGCTGACCGGGGGTCGTGGGTGATCATCACGACCGTTGTCCCTGCTTCCCGGACGAGTTCGAGCATCAGTGTCAGAACGTTCTCTGAGGCGAGGGAATCCAGCGAGCCGGTCGGCTCATCAGCGAACAGGACCGAGGGCGTGGTGACCAGGGCGCGTGCGACGGCGACCCGCTGGGCCTGCCCGCCGGAGAGCTCGCCGGGCAGCTTCCCTGACATGGTCGCCAGGTCGAGGCGTTCGAGCAGCTCGGTCGATCGCCGGAGCGCCTCGGGCCGTTTGGTACCTGCGAGTAGGAGAGGGATGCTCACGTTGTCCAGGGCAGTGAGCTCGGGCAGCAGCTGACCGAACTGGAACACGAACCCGAAGTCGGTCAGCCGCAACCGGGACCGATCTTTCTCGCTCAGCCCACCAATCTCCCGCGGGACCTGGTGGGCCGGGGAGTAGGTGACGGTGCCGCTATCAGGGGTGAGGACACCGGCGAGGCAATGCAGGAGGGTCGACTTACCGGACCCCGATGGCCCCATGACAGCGAGGACCTCACCGGTCTGGACGTCGAGGTCGATCCCGCGCAACGCGTCCGTCGGACCGAACGAGTGACGGAGGTCGCGTGCACGGAGAATAGGGGTGTTCGTGGTATTCATGCGTGCTGCAACTCCTTCTTGAGCTGGGTCAGCCTGGCAGTCGTCAAGTCGATCCAGCGCAGGTCCGCCTCGATATGGAACAGCCCGTGATCGCACATCAGGACCTGCAGCAACTGGGCATCTTTCTTGGCCCGGGTCAGCTCACGCATCCGTGCCATGTGCTCCGCGCGCTGCAGATCCAGCAACCGGTCGGCATCATCATCAAGCAACAAGGCGATGACCGTCTTGGCGAAAAGATTGCTTTGCAGGGTCTCGGACGGCACATCCGGGGTGAACAGCCAGGTGTGTACCTTGTCCTGTCCTGCGGCGGTGATCTCGTACTTCTTGCGATCCGGCCCCCCGCCCGTTTCCTCGCCCACCGCGAGGATTAGTTCGTCACGAACCATCCGGGCGAGAGTCGCGTACACCTGGCCGAAGGCCAGGGCTTTCTCAATCCCGAAGTACCGGTCATAGGAATGCTTCAGGTCGTAGCCGTAGCTCGGCTCGCGGCCGAGGAGGCCTAACAAGGTCAGTGTGTTGTTCACAGACCTATCTATACACTCAGTTCATAGTTAAAACCAGAAGGCTCGACAATAGCTAGGGAGAGTGCGCCGGACAGTAGGGACGGCAACCCGAAAGGCGTCCCGCTGCGGGATCCCCATAAGGAAGAACGTGTTCGGGTGTCCTGTTATGTTGAGGGCATGGGGCACATTGGGTCATATCTATGGAAGATTCGGCAACACCTCGGATCTCAACTCGTTCTTCTGCCAGGCGCTCAAGTGCTCGTGCTAGGAGGACAAGAAGGCCATGCTTTGTTCCAGCGCCGAGCGGACAACGGAGTGTGGGAGCTGCCGGCTGGCGGCTGCGAACCTGGCCAGAGTTTCCGAACAGCGGCCGTATCCGAGTTGTTTGAAGAAACGGGCATCGTCGCTAAAGCAGAAGACCTTGAACCGTTCGCGAGTCTGTCCGATCCGTCGGTTCACACTCTGACCTACCCCAACGGCGATCAGGTTCAAGCCTTCGCTATGTGTTTTGTACTCGCTTGCTGGGAGGGAAGCCTGTCTGCAGAGGAGTCCGAGGTGAGTGACCTTGGGTTCTTCCCGCTGGTTGATCCGCCGTCTCCCACTCATGTCCCGACTCTGGCAGTGCTGAAGCTGTATGCGCTGTTCCAGGAAACCGGTGTTTTTCAAGCAAATTAGGCGTCGCGGTAGGGAATCCCCCAGTGATCGTCTCCAGAAACGATTAGTTCGAGTGACTGCGGAAACCTGCAAGATCGGCTGCTTGGAGCCTTATCCAAGCAGAGGTTTCTTCGGCGGCGGACGCACCGTAATGTGCGGACAGCAAGGTCAGAGATGCTTGCCTTGTCAGGAGGAAATTGTGATCAAGCGGGGGAAACGTCGTACTGACTTAGTGGGCGTGGCGGGTGAAATCAGTCTTGGGCCGTCGCTGTCCACCATCATCGTGGCGGTACTTCTTTGGGGCCCGGCGGTGGGGCTTCTCTACGTATGGTGGGGCGACGATAGACGAGTATGAAGGCGGGCCATAGAAAGTGGGGGAGTGCCAAGACGAGCGGGTGACGGTGACGCGTCCGGTCATGGACCGGCTTACAGAGCGGCAACAAAGGCACTCTTGGCGCCAGAAGCGAGAGTTCGGTCTGCTTACCTCCGGATCACTTCAAACATGGCTGCAGCGTCCTCCAGGAGGTGGGAAAAGCTCATCCTCCGGGGGGAACCTGACGATGAATGGCCTGTTTGACGGCAACGCCAGCCTAGGGTGAAACCATGTTTACGTCCCGGTCTCGCTTCCATTCTTTCCTAGGGCCACTTATGGCACCTGCATCCGCAATTATTGTGCTGCTCGCACTATTCGCAGTTGAAAATCGTGGATTCAATAGTGGCAGCGCTCTATTAATCGCTTTGGCAGCAGCCTTGGCTGCTGCTCGGGAGTTACCGACAGCGTCCATTTCTTTTGCGCTGGTCTCGCTGACTGGCCAGGCGCTGGGTCTGTTTCCCGGCGTGCTCGAGTCGGGTGCCCTGACATATACGGCCCTACCACTGTTGGTGTTTTTCGCTGTCCTTGGACTGCCGTCGCAAAGACGTTGGCTTGGCCTTTTCACGGGAGTAGTTTTGGCCGCCTTGACTACTGCTGTGTGGTTCTTGGACAGCACATGGATCAACTACCTCTTCGGGAGCCAGGTGCGCGAAGGCTCCGCAGCACGCATCGGTCTTCAAATGTTCCTCGTTTTTGCTGCCTTCCTGGTCCTGAACCTCGGTGCTTGGACAGCCGCGTATGCGGTGCGAAACGCTTCGGCTAGCGCCCGGGCGCAGGCCGAGGCGGAAAGCCGGCTCGAGCGGACGACCACAGCTCTGGAAGTAGAGCAGGACCGCAACAGGATTTCGCGCGAGTTGCACGACGTGCTGGCACATTCCTTGGCGGTGATCATCGCTCAGGCTGAGGGACTGCGCTATATCCATCGAAGTGAACCGGAGGCGGTGGACGAGTCGGCATCTGTGATTGCCGACGCTGCCCGCAAAGCCCTCACGGAGACCCGCGATGTCCTCGCCGGCCTCCAAACAAATTCCCAAGATCCGTTGGAACAGCGCCTCGCTGCACTGGCAGTCCAGTTTTCGACCAGTGGTATGCCCGTCACCCTGTGTCCGACTGCAGGCATCGCCCCGGCCGCCTCGCCGGAAACCCGCCATGTGGTCTACCGGCTAGTCCAGGAAAGTCTGACCAACGCCTTTAAACACGGCGATAGGGAGGCCGGCGTCGAAATTTTCCGCACCTGGACGCCGGACGGCCTTGAATTGGGTATTTCCTCATCAACGGAGAACGGTCGACAGCCGGGACGGCCACTGCCACCGCCTGGACAGGGAATGCGGGGGATGGAGCGGCGGGCAGCCGAAGCCGGCGGGTGGTTCACAGCCACGGCTGATGGCGGCACCTTCCTCGTGCGGGCATTCCTCCCTCTGGCAGCAGGAAAGCTCGAACTTGAGGAGGTAGGCGCATGAAGGCCCCTACCGCCGACGGTATCCAGTCAGCGTCCACCATTCGGGTCGCGATGGCTGATGATCAACCGCTGTTCAGCGCGGGCTTGAAGATGATCCTGCGCAGCCAGCCGGACATCGAGCTGACAGGCGACGCAGTCAACGGTGAGGACGCTGTGCGGCTGGCCGAGGAAACGCGTCCCGACGTCATGCTGATGGACATCCGCATGCCTGTGCTGGATGGTTGTGAGGCCACCCGCAGGATTGGGGAATCCTGCCCCCAGACCCGGGTCATTGTCCTGACCACGATCGCGCACGACCAGGCCGTGGTGCGTGCCATCCAGTGCGGGGCCGCGGGATTCCTCACCAAAGATGCGACGCCGGAATTCCTTCTCGCGGCCATCCGGACGGTGCATTCCGGACAATCGGTCATCGCGCCTGCCACTACCCGGGAACTGCTGCGGGACTACAGCGCGCCAACCAGACGGAACACGCAGGCGTTGGCGCCCTTATCCGAAAGGGAGCGGGAGGTCTTCCGGCTGGCGGCAACGGGGCTGGGCAACACCGAAATTGCCTCGACATTAGTTCTGGGTGAAACCACGGTGAAGTCCCACATCGGCGCAATCCTCGCCAAACTCAAGCTGCGCAATCGGATCCAGCTTGTTGCCTTCGCTTACCAAAACGGACTGGTCTAGCCGTTTCCCACTCGCTATCTCAATCCAAACCGAGGAGTTCTGACATGCAAAACCATGGAAATCAGACAAGCAGAAAAGCCCTTCCAATGAAGCGCGTGGCTGCCGCGGCTATTCTCGTCGCCGGCGGTGCCGCAACTCTCATTGCGGCAGCCTTACCCAACGCTCCGGTGGTGGCTGCACCGGAACCCGTATCAGGTATTGTGCGCGACGCCGAGGCTTACATGGCATCGGATCCGATTGCCGAAGAAGGTGTGCGGCAGCTAATTTCCGAATGCATGGCTAACGCCGGATTCGACTACACGCCGCCCGCTGAAACGGAAGGCGCCAGGGGCCTCAGTGAATGGATCGGCTTCGAGCGCCTTGATACTGCTGTTGCAAAGGCGGAGGGCTACGGCGGTCCTGTAGCGGGTAGTGAGCCGGCACCGGGCAGTGTTCAGGCAATCATGTTCAGCGACCCTGCCTTCGATACGGCGCTGTACGGTCCGGCTGATGAGCTTGCCGAAACAGGAAGTTATGGAACCCGGGCCGGCGGCTGCCGGGGTGAAGCTGTGACCGCCATCTATGGGGACATGGAGAGGTACACCCTGGCCACAGTCGCCTCCATGAACGCCTTCCCTGCATCGAGGGACGCTGCCTCATGGGATCCTGAAATCGAGGCCGCCAACCAAGACTGGCAGGACTGCATGGCCCAGACTCCCTACAGTTCACTTCGGACCCCGGGCGAGGCCAGGACAGCCGGCGAGGCTGCAGATGGCCAGGAAGAAATCAAGATAGCTGTCACAGACGCCGTCTGCCGCGAAGAAACGAATCTCCAAACCCGCATCGACGCAGTTTTCGATAAATACCTGACCACCGAAATGCAGCAAATGGCGACGGAGATGGCAGAAGTAACGGAAATTAAGACTCAGGCCGCCCAGCGGGCTCAGGAAATCAGTAGGTCCTCCAGCTGATCTTCCGGCCGATATAGGGGAGGTGGCGGGACCACGATGGCCCCGGCGCCTCCCTCGTCCCTGACAGGGTTGTTCTCCTGCCCGTGGCTGCGGGCGGTTTTCGGGTGAAGGATCGGCCTACGGATACCCTGGCGCATCGGTTACGCTGGCTCTCATGTCTCGAATCCTGATCACCGGCATGTCAGGGGCGGGAAAAACGACCTTGCTGAATGAGCTGTCCAGACGGGGACACCAAACGATCGACACCGATTACGACGCGTGGGTCCTTCCCAACGGAACCTGGGATGAACCGCGCATGTCGGCCCTTCTCGAGTCTGAAGCGTCCCTGGTTGTCTCGGGAACCGTCGAGAATCAGGGACACTTCTATGATCGCTTCTCCGTTGTTGTTCTCTTGAGTGCGCCGGTAGAAGTTCTCATCGAGCGAGTCTCGGTTCGTACGAACAATTCATACGGTAGCTCCGGGGCTGACCAATCCCAGATCCGCCAGCACGTTCTCGACGTCGAACCGCTGCTTCGAAACGGGGCGACCCTCGAACTCGATGGCTGTCGACCGGTCCCAGAGCTAGCCGATGAAGTGGAACGCCTAATCGTGGCGTCTGATCAGACCTGAGCCCGCTGGAGGATCGGCTTACGGGGGGGCCATCTCGGTGTAGTCCGTTTATTCTTCGGCCGCTGCTTCGCTTTGGTCGTCAACCTGGCCCGCTGCTTTGTGAAGAATGAATAGGCCTCCGTAAGAGGGCTGGTCGGAACGCTGCTGGTCGGTGTCTGTGTATTCGCTGAGCACGGCGAAGATCCGGGTGCTGAGATCCTCGGCATCTTGCGGCGAGAGGTGCAGTGCGAAGCGTGAAAGGGTGGCGAGTGCATCCGGACCTGCTTCGGTCAACTCCTCGCGCAATGCGTCCAACGGGGCAAGAGGTCCTTCTGGGCCTGCATCATGTAGAGCCCTATCCAGGTTCCACGATCGCCCTGTCGAGCGATATGGCTTCTCCAGTGCACCGCTGACGCCTGTACGGACCTTGGCAGGTTCAAGGAATCCCGCGGCGAGCAGCTGTCGCACGTGATAAAGAACTGTCCCCGGATCGTGTCCTAAGCGGTCAGCGAGCTGCTTATTCGTCAGCTCATGGAGCTCGCACAAGCGAAGTATTCTCAGGCGCAGCGGATGAGCCAGCGCCTTGATTTCCTGAGCGTTGGCAGCGGGATTCTTCCGTTTCGCGTCCCGCCGTTTCGAGTCGGTCATACCCTCATCCTAGATGTTGTTTAGTAAAATCAACCCCCTTGAACTTTATAAATCAGTGTGTCATGGTTCAGGGCATGACAAATAGCGCACCGCAAGCGAAAACGACGGGTGGGTTGTCCCTCGGGGCTTCCTTTTGGAAGCTGTGGACCTCATCGGGGCTGTCCAACCTTGCGGATGGGGTCTTCAAGATCGCGCTACCGCTGATGGCGATTCAGCTCACACAGTCCCCGACGCTGATCGCTGGACTCACTGTCGCCGCAACCCTTCCGTGGCTTCTCTTCGCGTTGACCGCCGGAGCACTGGCAGACCGATTAGACCGTCGGAAGCTGATGCTGTGGGCCAACCTTGGTCGTGCTGTCCTGCCCGCTTTGCTGATAGCGGTGATTCTTCTCGACCTCGGGTCGATCTGGGCTCTATACGTCGTCGCGCTGATGGTGGGGGTGGCTGAAACCATGTACGACACCTCGGCGCAGTCGATCCTGCCCCAAGTGGTGGACAAAGATCAGCTTTCACGCGCCAATGGCCGGCTCTACGCCGTTGAACTCACCGCTAATCAGTTCCTTGGACCGCCATTGGGTGGGCTGCTGGTGGGCATTGGCGTGGTTGCGGGCTTCGCCGTTCCGGCAGCCCTATGGCTTGCGGCGGTCGGTGGTTTGCTCCTGCTGCAGGGCAGCTTCCGGATAGAACGAGAACAAAAGACGACACTGCGGTTCGACGTCAGGGAAGGACTGAAGTTCCTCTGGAATCAGAAGATTCTTCGCACACTTGCGCTGATGACCGGGGTCGTCAACTTCGCGTCCAGCGCGGCCTTCGCCGTCCTCGTTCTGTTCGCCGTCGGGCCCGGCTCAGAAATGGGGCTCTCCGAAGCCGGGTTTGGCCTACTTCTGACGACGTCCGCTGCCGGTGCCTTCGTGGGTTCGTTCATCGCGGAATCGGTGGAAGCGAAACTGGGCCGATCCAAATCCCTGGCGCTCACCATCCTTGGTTGCGCACTGTTCGTCGGAGCACCAGCACTAACCAGTAACCCCTATGTCTTAGGGCCCATTCTCTTCGTGGGCGGCATGCTAATTGTGCTGTGGAACGTCATCACAGTCTCGCTGCGTCAACGTATCGCCCCGAACCGTTTATTGGGCCGTGTTAACAGCGCCTACCGCCTTCTGGCGTGGGGAACCATGCCCCTTGGGGCGGCAGCCGGGGGACTGCTGGCACAATGGCTGGGATTACAAGCCATGTTCGGCATTATGGGATCACTAACCCTCGCACTACTGGTGGCGATGCCCATCCTGACAGACAACGCAATCACTGCTGCCGAGGCAAGCGACTAAAACCAAATTTTGAGACAGAATCCTGCTGCGGTGGGGGATCCGCTTGTGAAAAGTAGAACTGCTTTGATTTCGGGTATGAGCAGAATCGTGATCCGCCCCTTCAACCCTGGTGACCCAGCCAGACTGCATGCAGCGTTCACGGCTGTTGGCTGGGAAAAGCCGGTCACGTTGTTCGAGCGGTACCACCAGGATCATGTTTCACAGACCCGTTACGCCGTGCTCACAGAGGTGGGTGGAGACGTTGCCGGTTATGTGACCTTCGCGTGGAAGTCGGCTTGATCTTGACCTGTGATGAAGAGCTGCACTTCGACGTCGCGTCAGGGTCAATCTCCGTGGCGGCGCCCGTAAGTCGATCCCGGAACGGACACCAGAGCGTGTGACGATTCACAGGCTGACAGGCACGCTACCGCGCGATTATTTGCCTGGCGGTACTGTCGATGAATGCGAGCAGAACTGATTGACCCGCGGGACCAAACCCTGCAGATCGATACTCCCTCCTACCGGGTGTACTTCTGGACTGAAGACGGAGCCAAAGAAGAGTGGGAGCTCTCAGGAGCGGACCTTTACGAGGTGCTCGAATGGATACGTTCCACAGCCAGCGGCCGGTCGTACAGCCTTTGGGTCACTACACGGTCTCCGGGTAATGTCTGCCTTATACGTCTCCAGGGGATTGATCTGGACGCAAATGCTGAATCCTGGCCAGCCTGGGCCGGAATGACCTATTAGATAGAATCCCGCTCAGGGGGATCGCCCAGCGGGCTCCTGATGTCAGTCGAGTAACGCTGCATGCTCTCGGTTAGTGTGGGTGTATGGATGCAGCGACCGCAGCGATACAAGCTCTGACAGCCAATGAGAACGCTGGGCTGGTCATGGATTTCGACGGCGTTCTCTCTCGAATAACCGATGATCCCGATGCCAGCGAGTTGCTGCCAGGCACCAAGGAAATCCTCGCCGGCTTGGCGACCAGACTCTCGGTTGTCGCGCTCCTCTCCGGACGACCTGCCGGCTTCCTCGCGGCGCGGGCATCCATCCCAGGGGTAGAACTTTATGGTTCCTACGGTCTTGAACACCTCACTGAAAACGGCATCGAGGTTGACCCCGAAGCCCAACAGTGGATGACAGCAGTGAGCGCAGCCACTCAGGCGTTGCACCGAGAACTAGACGATATTGAAGGCATTTACGTCGAAGACAAGTCCCTCGCGGTCGCCGTCCACTGGCGGCGCGTACCAGACCGTGACAGCGCCACGAAACGAATCGCACCGCTCGTTCAGGAAATGATCAGTACTCATGGACTGCGCCACGAACCCGGCAAGTTTGTCGAGGAACTCCGAATGCCCCTGAAACAGGACAAAGGCACTGCCCTTCAAAGGATCATCAGCACTAGGAATATCCAGGCGGTCGCATACGCAGGTGATGATCGAGGAGACATGCCGGCATTCGAAGCGGCAACCGCAGCTGGAGGGCATGCGCTAGTCATTGATGCCCCTGACATCGCTCCGGACGTAAGCAAGATAGCCGGAGCCCACTTCGACAGCCCCGAACAGTTTCAGGCCTGGCTGCAGCAACTCAGCGACGCAATGCGATAGCGAGGGCTGTCCGGACATGGATCCGTCTCGTCCCTCCACTGACCTCTGTAGCGATAAACGAGGACGAGCAACACTGCACCAACGAGCAGAAACACTGCAGCGAGGGGCCAAGAAATCTCGCCAGTGAGCAGCCAAACTATACCCCAGCCCATAAGCAACCCGCCCAAGATCGTGACAGCGAACCATATTCTTGTCCGCAGGGGCACCCGCCATATAGGGCCCCGCCTTCTTCTTGTGGCCTTGACCCCGGATGGTGGACAGGGGCTAAGCGGCGAGGTCGATCCCTGCGCCCTGTGATGAGTATTCCAGCTCAAAGTCCACGGGGCTGA
>NZ_JBEPPM010000026.1:0-45545 GCF_040547315.1 Arthrobacter sp. UYP6 | reverse complement strand
CCGCCGGACAATATTTGAAGTGTAGGGCCCCGCATGGTTGCGGGGCCCTACCTGTTTAACCCGGCTTTCGGGTTCCGCCGGGGGTTCGGCAGGGGGGTGGTGAATCTCTCATCGAACCGGCAGTAGATGCCCGTGTGGGGCCCGGGAAGAGCATCTACTGCCATCTCGCGGGGAAGGAGGTGGCGGTGGAGGACGGGGGATGGGGAGGGGGTGGAGGCGGCGAGGCTAGGCTTGGATGATGAACTCTTCCCTCTTTTCGCACGCCGAGCAGCCCGAACCGGCCAAGAAGCACATCGATGTACCGGACGTAGTGGTGGAGCGCAGAGTGCCCCGCGAGCTCCACGAAGCATTCAACGGGTTTACCGAGTACCTCCATCTGTGGTGGCCGGAGGAGTTCACGGAACTCGGTGAAGGCACGCACCCTGAGATTGAGTCGGGTTCCCTGATCGAAAGTGGGCCCGATGGTGAAACCGCGGTATGGGCGACGGTCACCAACAGAGTGCAGGATGCGGAAATCGTCCTGGACTGGGTGAAGGGCCACAGCGCTCAGACGCCGACGGAGGCCCGCATTAGCTTCGTGCCGATAGACGAAGCGACAACCAGCGTCACGGTGACACACTCCGGATTCGGAACTGTAGCGGACCCCGTTGAAACGCACGATGCATTTTCTGTCGCCTGGCCGCAGATCCTGGACCGTTACGCGCGCTTCATGGGTTCCCGGTAGCATCCTTGTATGACCGCTGACACACTTCTGGATCTCTCCCGCTCCCTGCCCGGAATCGCTATGGACAGCTCAGCGGAGGTGCTCGCTGCGTACGGCAGCGACCAGGGGCCGGTCCTTGAATACAACAACCCGCTGGCCGTTGTCTGGGCGCAGTCCGTCAGCGAAGTGCAGCAGGTCCTGAGGTGGGCCTCGCGCACCGGCACAGCAGTGGTGCCCCGCGGCGCCGGAACCGGAGTCTCCGGGGGAGCCCACGCCACCGCGGGAAGCATCATCCTGAGCGTGGAACGGATGAACCGAATTCTCGAAATCCGCCCCGATGATGAGCTGGCCCGAGTGGAACCGGGCGTCATCAACGCCGAACTCAACACAGCCGCAGCCGAGTTTGGCCTCATGTATGCCCCGGATCCGGCAAGTTACCGGATCTCCACAATCGGCGGCAACGTGGCGACCAACGCCGGCGGTCTTCGGTGCGCCAAATATGGGGTGACTCGGGACTCCGTACTGGCGCTCGACGTCGTCCTGGCGGACGGAACGCTCATCGCCACCGGGCACCAGACCTTCAAAGGTGTGGCGGGGTATGACCTGACGGGCCTGTTTACCGGTTCCGAAGGAACCCTGGGGATCGTGGTGGGCATTACCGTGCGGCTGCGCTATCTGCCCGTACAGGTATGCACGCTGGCCGGCTTCTTTCCGGATATCGAGAGCGCTGCTGCCGGAGTGCTGGCTGTTGGCCGTGCACGCGTCCAGCCAGCCATTATGGAGCTGCTCGACGCCGAGACGATGGTGGCGCTGGACGGCGCCCACGGGTCCACGTTGCGCTCCAGGGGTGCTGCCCTGCTGCTGGTCCAGACAGACGGGTACGGGGCGGACGCCGAAGCCGATGTGGTGCGCTCAGCGCTGACTGCAGAGGGCGGATCCGTCAGTCTGGAGGGCTCAGCTGAGGCACTGGAACTGCTGGATCTCCGCCGGCACAGCCGCGGAGACGCCGTCCACACCGAGCACCGGGTGGGAGAGGACGTTGCAGTGCCAAGGTCCCGGTTGGTGCCTTACATTGCCGGGCTCAACACCATGGCCCGCAGGCACCGGGTCAGGCTGAAAGTGGTGGCACATGCCGGGGACGGCAATCTGCACCCCACCTTTTGGGTTCAGAAGGCTGAGGGCAGCGCCGCCGTTGAACGGCTGGACGCTGCCCTTGATGAATCCATAACCCTGGCCCTGGCGATGGGAGGCACCATCACCGGCGAACACGGGGTGGGCCAGTTCAAGCTCCGCTGGCTGGCCCAGGAACAGCAGGAGGAAGTCCTGGAGCTGCAGCGCCGAATCAAAGAGGTCTTTGACCCCGCAGGGATCCTCAATCCCGGGAAGGCCATCATCCCCCGCTGAGGGCGTGCTTCCCGCATCCCGCGCTTAGGAGAGTCGGAGCCAGACCGTGCTGTTCGGCCGGATCCGGGTCCCTTCCATAGCGGACGCGGAGCTGGCGGCCAAAACGGGCAGCTCCGGCAGCTGCACCGGCTTCTCACCCATGTTCATTGCCACCAGAACGTTGCCGTTAACAAAAGCCACCAATCCCTCGGCATCATGTTCCGGCCACCAGGCGAGAGAGCCGGCGCCCAGGCCAAGCTCGCGCCGCAGCTGCAGCGCTGTGCGATACATATTCAGCGACGAGAACTCATCCCTGCGCTGAATGTCCCGTGAGTGCCGGCCCCAGTAGCCCGGCTGCGGCAGCCAGGTCTCTCCGGTGCTGCTGAACCCAAACGACGGCTCGCTGACCTTCCAGGGGAGCGGTACACGGCTGCCGTCACGGCCAACCCGGAGACCAGCTGTGCGGTGGTACGTGGGGTCCTGCCGGAACTCATCCGGCATCAGGGTGTGGTCGGGCAGCCCCAGTTCCTCACCCTGGTAGAGGTACACACCGCCCGGCAGGCCGAGCATCAGCATGGTGGCAGCGCGCGCCCTGGCGGCGCCCAGCTGATACTGCGGCTGGGTGTCGCGGGGGCCGATGCCGTCACCGCTGCGCAGGGTGTTGCCTTCCAGCCCGAAGCGGGACGCATGCCGGACGACGTCGTGATTGGACAGCACCCAGGTGGTTGGGGCACCGACCTTATCGAAGGCGCGCAATGAAGAATCGATGATCTCCCGCAGTTTCTCAGGATCCCACGGATGGGTCAGGTAGGCGAAGTTAAAGGCCTGCTGCATTTCGTCCGAGCGGACCCAGTCCGTCAGCCGGTCCAGGGGGTCAACGTTAGCTTCGGCGCAGAGCACCCGGTCGCCGTCGTACTCGTCTAGGAGCTTCCGCCAGGACCGGAAGATGTCGTGGATTTCCGCCTGACCAAACATGGGCGCCTCGTATCCCGGGAAGCCCTCGGACGATGCGCCGTCAGCGGTTCCGCCCCAATCCGGCAGCCCGGATTTTTTGATCAGCGCATGCGCAACATCCACCCGGAACCCGCCCACACCGCGGTCCAGCCAGAATCGCAGGATCCGCTCGAACTCCTGCCGAACGGCCGGGTTGTCCCAGTTGAAGTCCGGCTGTGAGGAATCGAAGAGGTGCAGGTACCACTGACCCGGTGATCCGTCCGGGTTGGTGATGCGGGTCCACGCGGGTCCGCCGAAGTGGGACTGCCAGTTGTTCGGCGGATTCTCGCCGTTCTCTCCCGTGCCGTCCCGGAAGATGAACATGTCCCGTTCAGGTGAACCGGGCGCGGCGGCCAGCGCAGCCTGGAAGAGGGGATGCTGGTCCGAGCAGTGGTTGGGCACCAGATCCACGATGACGCGGATCCCGTATTCCCCGGCTTTGGCAACCAGGGCGTCAAAGTCTTCCAAGGTGCCGAAAATGGGGTCCACGGAGCAGTAGTCCGCGACGTCATAGCCGGCATCCTTCTGGGGAGAACGGTAGAACGGGGAGAGCCAAATGGCGTCGATGGCCAGGTCCGACAGTGCGGGGATTTCCTCTGTGATGCCGGGCAGATCGCCCACTCCGTCTCCGCGCAGGTCGCGGAAGGACCGTGGATAGATCTGGTAGATCACCGAGGAGCGCCACCACTGCGCACCGGGCTGGCCGTCGTGGACGGGGATGGTCCGAAGCGCACCCCGCTGAAGACGGGTCTCTGCTGATGTGGACATATTGAGGTAGGGTCCTCCTGTCTCGGGCAGGTCTTTTGTCAGTTCCATTAACGCCATTAAAGCGGAGGCTGAGGCGTTGGTGCCATGAACTGGACCACAGGACCGGGCGGACCTTTTCCGGACGGGAGGAGGGCTATCCGTCAGCCATCTGTTCCGGTGAGCCGCCGGATTCGAGGATGTTCATGGTCCGTGTGTCGGTGCTCAGCAGGATTGCCGCTTCGTCCCGGCGGTGGCGCAGCACAGTGTCCATGTAGGACTGGACTGCCTCGGCCAGGGGAACGTTGCGGTTCTCCTTTTCGGACATGTACCAGCGGTGCTCAAGCACCTCGTGCACCACTTCGGCCTGTTCAAGCTTGCTGCCCAGCTCGCGGGGAACGGACTTCACGATCGGCTCGAAGACCTGGGTGACCCACAGGTGCGCGCTGAGCTCCTCATCCAGGTCCGGGTTGTTGTCCGCCCGGTAGGAATCCATGTCATTGAGCAGCCTGCGGGCCTGGTTCTCCTGGGCATCCAGCCCGGTCAGGCGCAGTAGCCGGCGCTGGTGGTGGCCGGCGTCGACCACCTTGGGCTGGAGCTGGACCTGGGTGCCGTCGGCAGTGGTTTTGATGGTGAGTTCGTCGACGTCGAACCCCAAGTCGTTCAGGCGGCGGATGCGGGCATTGACGCGCCAGCGTTCGCCGAGTTCGAAGGACTCCTTCTCCGTCAGCTCGGCCCAGAGGTTCCGGTAACTGTCCATGATTCGCTCGCTGGTGGCCAGCGGATCAACGCTCTCCTCGATCAGGCCGCCCTCGGCGAGGTCCATCAGCTCCCCGGCGATGTTCACCCGCGCAATCTCAAGATCGTATTCACGCTGCCCGCGGGACAGCTCGGGGTAGAGCTCACCGGTTTCAGCGTCCACCAGGTACGCGGCAAAAGCCCCGGCATCGCGGCGGAAAAGAGTATTGGAGAGCGAAACGTCGCCCCAGTAAAACCCTGCCAGATGCAGGCGCACCAGGAGCAGGGCCTGGGCATCGATGAGGCGGGTGAGGGTGACCTCGCGCAGAGTCTGGGAGAAGACGGCGCGGTAGGGCAGCGAAAAGCGCAGATGCCGGGTGACGAGGACCGGCTGCAGCTCATTGCCTTCGGTGTCATAGCGGCCGGTAATCACTGCCACCGGCGCCACACTGGGAACATTGAGCCGGCGGAGTTTGCGCAGCATGTGGTATTCCTGCCGGGCCACATGCTCGCTGGTTTCCTTGATCGCGATCAACGCATCACCCATCCGGGCAAAACGGACAACGTGTCGGGAAATACCACGGGGGAGGGCCGCCAGGTTCTCTTTGGGCCAGTCCTCCAGCGGGAGGTGCCACGGCAGGTCCAGCAGTGCGGGGTCCATCGACGCCGCCGTGATATTCAGGGAGGCAAGGGCCTTCTCCGGCGTGGAAGTTTTGAGCCGCGGCAGCTTGCCCGGCTGCTCATAATCCGTTGGTTCGTCGCGCCAGCTGGCGCCTGCAGGTTCGGTCATCAGCACAAGCCCTTTGTTGATCGTCCTGTTTAAGCAGGACGGCGGTGGCCCCGTACACGAGTTTAGTTCAGGTGGAGGGGCCACCGCATAATCATTGGAAAGACTCAGGCCTGGTCGGCCAGCCGCTCACCGTTACTGGTGTCGAACAGGTGTACGTGGCCCTGCTGCGGGCGGACGTACAGGGTGTCACCCTTCATCGGGGGACGGCGCCCGTCGACGCGGACCACCATGTCCCGGTCCGTGCCATCGAGCGTGGTGTGGCCGTAGACATAAGCATCGGCGCCGAGCTCCTCCACCACGTCAACTTCCACCTTCAGGCCGGAGCCGGAGGAATCCACGATTTCCAGGTCTTCGGGGCGGACACCAACAGTGACCGTGTTGCCGGCAGCCTGGCCCAGGACTGAGCTGGATACCGGGTAAATGGCACCGCCGAAGGCGACGCCGCCGTCCACTACGGGCAGTTCCAGCAGGTTCATGGCCGGAGAGCCGATGAAGCCGGCCACGAAGACGTTCTTGGGGTGGTCGTACAGGTTGCGCGGGGTATCCACCTGCTGCAGCAGGCCATCCTTGAGCACTGCCACGCGGTCACCCATGGTCATGGCCTCGACCTGGTCGTGGGTGACGTACACGGTGGTGACGCCCAGGCGGCGGGTCAGCGACGCGATCTGGGTGCGGGTCTGGACGCGGAGCTTTGCATCGAGGTTGGACAGCGGCTCATCCATGAGGAAGACCTGCGGGTTACGCACGATGGCACGGCCCATGGCAACGCGCTGACGCTGACCACCGGAGAGAGCCTTCGGCTTGCGGTCCAGGTAATCCTCAAGGTCCAGCAACTTAGCTGCCTCGCGGACACGCTCCATCCGCTCTTCCTTGGCGATGCCGGCGATCTTCAGGGCGAAGCCCATGTTGTCCGCCACGGACATGTGCGGGTAGAGGGCGTAGTTCTGAAAAACCATGGCAATGTCACGGTCTTTGGGTGGTACGTCGGTGACGTCGCGGTCACCGATGAGAATGCGGCCGGAGTTGACGTCTTCGAGTCCGGCGAGCATGCGCAGGGAGGTCGACTTTCCGCAGCCGGAGGGGCCGACCAGAACCAGGAATTCGCCGTCGGCGATTTCCAGGCTGAGGTTGTCCACTGCCGGGCGGTCAGTGCCCGGGTACAGGCGTGTGGCCTGGTCGAACGTTACCGTTGCCATGATATTTCTCCTTCACGGGCAGGTACGTGCCCGACGATCCGTTGTGAAGTGCTATTGAGTTAAAGAGCAAGTGGCAGCGGTTGTGGCCGCGGTCACAGGGTTAGTATGCCATACCCCCGCATATCCGCCGTCAGCTTCCGGCGCGGCGCAGTTCCAGCAGCTGTTCCAGGACGGGCGTAAAGGCATCCGGAGACTCGACCCGGAACGCTGCGCGGGTGTCTCCGGGGCCGATTTTGATGCCAAGATCTCCGGGCTGCAGGGCTGAGAAACCGTGCTCGTCGGTAACGTCGTCGCCCGCGAAGAGCACCGCCGTCGCGCCGGTAAGTTCACGCAGGGCGCGGATTCCTTCGCCCTTGTTGGTGTGCACCACCGAGGCCTCGAGGACCCGTTTGCCGTCGGTGATCTGCACGCCGTCCAGCGCTCCCAGTCCGCGCCGTGCCGCGTCGGTCGCCGCTGAGGCAATGTCATCCGGTGCGCTTCGGGTGTGGAGGACGACGCCGGCGGGCTTTGCTTCCAGCCAGGTGCCCGGATGGGAGCGGGTCACCGTTTCCACGGCTTCGCGTGCCCGGGACAGCAGGTGCGCCTGCTCCGGAGTCAGCTGCAGCGGTTTCGCGTTGGGGCCGGTCCAGGCTTCGGCGCCGTGGCTGCCGATCAGCAGGGTTTCCGGCTCCGGCCCGGCGGCCCGGCGGAGGCTATCCAGGGCACGCCCGGAGATCAGGGCGGTGAAGGTGTCCGGCAGCTCCCCCAGCGCGGACACCGCCGCAGCGGAGGCGGCCAGCGGCCGGGCGTCGTCGGCGTGCTCCACCAGCGGAGCCAGCGTGCCGTCGAAGTCCAGTGCCACCAGCAGAACATCGGTGTGTGCCAGCTGCGTCAGCGCCCGGGAAAGATCCGGGGAAAGGCTGCTCACTGTGCAGTCTCCGAATCGGTCTGCTGCAGGGCGTTGAGGAAGTTCTTGGACCAGCGCTCAACGTCATTCTGCAGGACCTGGCGGCGCATCAGGCGCATCCGGCGCTGAGCCTCGCGGTCCGGCATATTGATGGCTGTCAGGATGGAGCCCTTCAGCCCGTCGATGTCGTGCGGGTTCATCAGTACAGCCTGGCGCAGCTGGTCCGCCGCACCGGCGAACTCGCTGAGCACCAGGGCCCCGGTGTTGTTGATCCGGGCGGCAACGTACTCCTTGGCCACCAGGTTCATGCCGTCCCGCAGCGCCGTGACCAGCATGACGTCCGCTGCCAGGTACAGGGCCACCATTTCCTCCACCGGATAGCTGTGGTGCAGGTAGCGGATGGCGGTGTTTGCCATGGTGTCGTAGGTGCCGTTGATCCGGCCGACGGCGCCTTCAACCTCTTCGCGCAGCAGACGGTACTGTTCCACGCGCTCGCGGCTGGGAGAGGCCACCTGGATCAGGGCGGCATCCTCAACCCGAATCTTGCCGTCCTCAAGGAGTTCCCCGTAGGCCTTGAGCCGGTGGCTGATGCCCTTGGTGTAATCCAGCCGGTCCACGCCCAGGAGCACGGTTTTAGGATCTCCGAGCTCCCTGCGGATTTGTTTGGAACGCTCGATCACGTCCTCGCGCTTCGCCAGTTCCGTGATCTGGTCCGCATCGATGGAGATCGGGAAGGACTCCGCCCGCGAGACGTAGGAGACGCCGTCGTCGTTGGTGACGTGCACCTGCTGCTGGCGGACTGTGTGCCCGGCGAAGCGGCGGACGCAGCGCAGGAAGTTGCTGGCATCGGAGGGGCGCTGGAACCCGATCAGATCCGCGCCGAGCAGGCCCTCAATGATGTTCCGGCGCCACGGCAGCTGGGCGAAGATCTCCAGCGGCGGGAAGGGGATGTGGTTGAAGAAGCCAATCTTCAGGTCCGGGCGGTCCTTGCGCAGCATCTGCGGAACCAGCTGCAGCTGGTAATCCTGGACCCAGACGGTGGCACCTTTCGCTGCCATGGTGGCGGCGGCGTCGGCGAAGCGGCGGTTCACAGTGCGGTAGGAATCCCACCAGGTACGGTGGAATTCCGGCGGCGCAATCACATCGTGGTACAGCGGCCACAGGGTGGCATTGGAGAAGCCTTCATAGTAGAGCTCCACTTCGGGAGCGCTCAGCGGCACCGGCAGCAGATGCATGTTGTCATGGTCGAACTCGTCCAGCTCCTCGTCCGGAGCTCCGTGCCAGCCCACCCATGCGCCGTCGGCCTTGGCCATCACTGGAGCCAGTGCGGTGACCAGACCGCCGGGGGAGCGGCGCCAGCTTTCGCCGTCGTCGGTGCTTACCCGATCCACGGGGAGGCGGTTGGACACTACGATGAAGTCGAAGTCGCCATACCCGTCCGTGGCATCATTTCCTGCGGAATCGGCGGCAGCAGCGTTCACGATATGCACCCCTTGTTGGCTTAAGTATTTAGGCCACTCTATCCAAGGCCGGAAACTTTGTGCCCGCAGCAGCCGTTGGGAGTAAGGGCAGGAGAGGCGATTGGCCTAAACTGATGCCTGCCGGCCGCATGCCCAAACGGGCAGGCGTAAAAGAGACATGAGGAACTATGACTGAGCGGAACCCCAAGCCCAGCAAGGCCGATCGCACGGCTGCTGCACGCGAACAGGCGCGCGCCCTGCGTGAAGCCCAGAAAAAGAAGGAGCGGCGCAACAAGCTCCTGGTCCGCTGGGGGGTGGTGGTGGCCGTGGTGGCCGTCATCGTGATTGTGGCGCTGATTGTGATGAACTCCATTCGCGGCGGCAACGGTTCCGACGCCCAGACGGGTGAATCTCCGGCCAACGCCAATGAGTACGGCGGCATCACCGTGACCTCCACCGACTCGCTGGAGCCCACGGAGCCGTTCGCCGTTGACGTGGCTTCGCTGCCGGAGGCTCCGACCGAGGCCAAGGAAGATGCGCCGGTTCCGCCTGGCGTTGCTCCCGCCGAGGCCGGACAGCCGGTTCCGATCGTGGTCTACGTCGATGTGAACTGCGTTCACTGCGCCGACTTTGAGAAGGCCTACAACTCGCAGATCACCACCTGGCTTGACGCCGGTGAGGTCACCTTCGAGTACCGCACGGTTGCGTTCCTGGACCGCGGTTCACCCACTAACTACTCGTCCCGCGGTGCCAACGCCGCCGCCTGCGTTGCGGACACCAACCCCGAGTCCTACTGGGACTTCATGAGCGCCGTCTTCGCCAACTACGACAACGGCGAAATTAAGAACGCGGAGCTGGCTGACATGGCCGACTCGGTGGGCGCAGCGGACGCCTCCGACTGCATCCAGAACGACGGCTTCCGGGCTTTTGTGAACTACACGGACCGTCTGGCCCGCGTGGACTACGTGGGCGGAACCCCCACCGTGTACGTCAACGGTGCGGAGACCAACCCCAATGACTTCACCGCCGCAGTTGAGGGCGCAATCGAAGCCACCAAATAATTCGTTTCCGGTCTTGCCCGGGCGCCCGTTTCGCGTGGAACCTCCTGCGGGTTTCGCGGGAACGGGCGCTCTGGGTTAACCTGAACTAGCGCAGTTGCCGTGTTTGGCTTTTTCAGGCACGACGACGGCGGTTAGCCGGCTTGCCGGCGCCGCCCCCTTAGCTCAGCTGGCCAGAGCACCTGTCTTGTAAACAGGGGGTCGCCGGTTCGAATCCGGCAGGGGGCTCCACCGTTTTACCGAAACCCCTCCTGATCAGGCATAACGCTGATCGGGAGGGGTTTTTCTATGAGCTGTCGCGGGCTCACTACACGTTTACAACACGCTTTCCACCCAAACGGTTGTCGCTTGTCAGTCCGCCTTCCGTCGCAGACAGCCACACTCACCGCCATCATGACCCGGTAGAGCAACTAGAGGTCCGAGAGCAGTTTCGCGGGCACAGCCGGCGCGCGGTCGTGGTCGTTCCATCCATCGCCCAGGAGCTGTCCGGCGCTTGTCTCTCTGGCCATGGGCTCCTTTCCAGTCCGGAAGCTGCAGTCGCAGTTTTCAGTGCGGGACATGCGTAGAACCCGGCGAACGGTGCGGTGGAGCCGGATACCGTCTTTGCCGCACACATGGGGTCTATACGTTCGAACCAGCAGCTAAAACCCGATACCGGAACCCGGCCCGTCGAACACAGCGGTCCTGCAGACAAGCACTACACTGCTATCGACGGCCACTCCTATGACGATGCACCGCGCTGGTCCAGGTTCTCGGGGGAGAGGTATTTCTCCTCAGCTCTCGCCGCCCATCCCGATCAGTGCAGGTGCTTTAGCGACCCGGATTTCCACGGTTAGCAGCCTGACGTTTCGGTGCCGGCAGCTGCTGACGTTGCATGCAGACCAACCCATCGTCACCCAACAGATAAGGCAGATCTTTGAGCACTGAGAATTACATGGCCGCCCCCGCCCAGTACGGAACCCCGCCCACCCCGCAGAAGTCCTTCGTCGCAACCTGGGTGCTCGCACTCCTGCTGGGCGGTCTGGGCATTGACCGCTTCTACCTGGGCAAGATCGGGACAGGTATCCTGAAGCTGATCACCGCTGGCGGCTTCGGTATCTGGTCGCTGGTCGACCTGATCATCACCCTGACCGGCAACCAGACCGACAAGCAGGGTCGTCCGCTGGCCGGCTACCGGGAAAACAAGAAGATGGCGTGGATCGTCACTGCCTGCCTCTGGGCGCTCAACGCTATTGTCTCCATCATCCTGCTTGCCACGGGAGTGCTCGCCCTTGGGTCGGTTGCCGAGAGCGCCGCGGTGACGTCGGGAAGCACTGTCACCCAGCAGGCCCCGGCAGTATCTGAGGCTCCTGCGGCTCCCGCAGCTCCCGCCGCTCCGGTTGAAGCAAAGGCACCCGCTGCCGACACTTCCGTTCCCAAGGACCACCAGTCGGCGCTCAAGCAGGCGAAGAGCTACTCGGACATGGCGCACCTGAGCAAGGTCGGTCTCTATGATCAGCTGGTGAGCGAGTACGGCGGAAAGTTCTCCCCTGAGGCAGCGCAGTACGCCGTCGACAATGTGAAAGCGGACTTCAACGCCAACGCACTGGCACAGGCCCAGTCCTACCAGGACAACATGGCCCTGTCTCCGGATGCAGTCCGGGATCAGCTGATCAGCGAATACGGCGGAAAGTTCACGCCGGAGGAAGCTGAGTACGCCATCCAGAACCTGCAATAACCGTCTTCGCCGGCAATACCCCGGCACTTTGAAGGAGATAGCCAGGAGCCAGGTGGCTTCTGGCTATCTCTTTTCCGGGCGTCCCCCCGGCAGGAGAATGGTGCTGGATAACTCCTGTGCCGCACACGTAAGCGTTATGAAGTTTCGCCATAGCCATCGACCGACCGTCGGTGGGATAGCGCTACTACGGCGGGAACCTGTAGACCCGCGGCGGCGACAACTCCGCCAACAGCACTGATTTCAGCCTTTCCGGGAGCTGCCGGGATGGCCCGGAAAACGGTAACACGACATCAGCGGTTCGCCGGTTCGAATCCGGCAGGGGGCTCCACCGCTTACCGAAAACCCCTCCTGATCGGGCATGACGCTGATCGGGAGGGGTTTTTCTTGTCTGGTTGCCTACGATCCCGTCCCCTTCGAGAATCCCTCCGCTTCAAGTTATCCCTCCGGTTTGGGAATTCCCTCCGGTTAGCCGCTGCAGGGATTTCCCAAACCGGACGATCCTTCCCAAACTGGAGGGATCCTGGCCCCGGAATCTGGACAACTACAGAGGCACGGGGCCGGTTCGAATCCGGCAAGGCCTTCTGCACCTTGCACGTAAAGACGCACAGACAAAGGCGCCGTGGCCGAGCCCGTGAAGGCTCGACCACGGCGCGTGGTGTTTGGCGCGTTGTGTTCACTGCGCAACCGGCCGGAGCCGGACAGCGAGGTCAGACTGTGACGCTTCGGCCCGTTGCCGGGGATCCCTGCACAGCACCCGGCTGAACGCCGGGGAGATTCGCATCGCGCACCTCCTGGTACGGGCGCAGGTGGGTGTACAGCTCGTCGCGCAGCGGGTTGCGGTGCCGCTTGATGATGGTGAACACCTGGTAGACCGCGACGGCGATGTTGGCCGCCAGCGAGATGGCCGAAACGACGAACAGTGCGGTCGGGTTGTGCGAGGACTCGACGGCGAACGGCGACGTGCTGACGAACGTTGGGACCGCCATCGTGAACATCATCCACAGCGCCAGCGTGTGGGCGCGGTGCTGCAGCCAGGCTCCCTTCTTGAGGAAGAACGCGGGGATGGTGCAGGAGATGAGCAGTGCCGCACCGGCGTAGAACGAGTGGTCACCGACGCAGTTGTAGACGTAGGCGAAGTTCCACAGGTCGTACGCAATGATCCAGAACCACATCATGTCGGGCCAGATCATGTCCTTCGACTTGTCACGCGAGATGATGATGCCCGCCCAGCCGCAGATGGTGAGCAGGTTCAGGATGCCGGCGATGGCGTTCATGTAGTTCCACGGACCGCCAACCATGAAGACGCCGTCGTGCATGCCCTGCAGACCCGCTACCTCGAAGTCGCGGATAACAGCCTCGGCGATGTTGATCGCCAGGATCAGCGCAGGGAACATCAGCATCCAGCGGTTCTTCGCCAACCGCGGGACGTACCGGATGAGCATGAAGCCCAGGCACCCGAGGAGTGCCGAGTACACCTTCACCCAGTGGAACCATGTGCCTGTGGACGAGCCTTCTCCGGCCGTCGTGGGCCACACGAACACGGTCAGGAGGATGGGCAACGCCACGAAGAAGGCCAGACCGGCCCACTTCCAACGTCGCGTCACCTCGTTGAGCGCAATGAGGGCAACCAGGACGACGCCGAACATCGCCCAGGAATACCAGGGAATGGATTCGAACAAGAACATCTTTGGGACCTCTCCTTATCGGCCCGCGGCATGCGTGCCGTTGGTTTCTACGGTAAAAAAGGCCGCACCGTGCGGTCATTAGACACCTGTTGCGATGTGTCTAAAAACGCCCGGTGGTACCGTCAGACATGACCGATGAGGGCACCGAAGCGCAGCGTCATGTGAGGGCGCGAGCGGCTCTGGCGGCCGCTCTCAAGGCCCGGCTGCGCACCGAACCGCTCGATAAGGTGACGGTCACAGAACTGACACGCGACTGCGGTCTGACGCGACAGGCGTTCTACTACCACTTCCCCGACGTGCGGCACCTCGCGGTCTGGGTGTTCGAGACCGAGGTTGCCCGCCAGGTCCGCGCTTTCGCGGCTGAGGTGGGATGGGCCGACGGACTTGTACGGTTGCTGCTGTACATGCGCGACAACCGCTCATCGACGCTCGGGGTACTCACCGGGGTGGGCCAGCCCGGGCTTGAGCGTTTCCTTTTTCGGCAGATGCGACCCATCACCGAGGCCGTGATGGACCAGAACGGCGGCGGACCGGCGCGCCCGCAGGACCGCGTCCTGGTGGTCGACTTCTGCACCTCGGCCGTGCTCGCCGTGGTGCTGCGATGGGTCGCGGACGGCATGGTCGAACACCCCTACAGCGTGGTCGGCGACCTGGAGATCATGCTGCACGGCGCCGTGCGGGAGTCTGTCCGCCGGCTCGACGCACGTGCAGCGCCGCAGGGCGTGAACCGGCCGCGAACTAAATAAACCGTGAACCCGTCACCAACAACCCGGGCCGCCAACCGGCACTGATGTAGGTCGGTGCCGCCTCGGAGCCCTCCGGCCGCGGCCAGCCGCCGGGTAAACCTGGAACTGATCACGCGGATCAGGGCTTACTCCACCGCACTGCGCCGGCGCGCCGCACCTGCGGCACCAGTTCCAGCATGTGTTCCTCCACGTAGTCCAGGGCCAGCCGCACAGCGCCGGTGGGTACCAACAGCTTTCCCATGTCGGAAACGGCAAGCCGTGGCGGGTCTGCCACATAGCCGGCAAGTTCCCGCGTCATGGCCGGCAGCAGGGCCGTGGCCGACGCCGCCACCGCACCGCCGATGACAATCAGCCGGGGATCAAAGAACGAGGACACCAGAGCCAGTACCCGGGCCATGCGCCGGGCAATCCGGTCCAGGATGTCCTCCGCCACCGGATCACCGGCCGCCGCGGCCTCAAACACGTAACGGGCCGATGCCCGGTTGGTCTTCGGCCCCACCAGCTCCCGGATCCGCCCGCTATGCCCATCCTTCAGGGCGGCGCTGCCCCAGACGCGTGCCAGTTTGGCGATGCCGTCCTCGTTGCCCACGCCCTCCACTAGTTCCAGTCCGCCCATGGCTCCGGTCCCCCCGCGGGCCCCGTGCAGCAGCCGGCCGGCGTCGATGACGCCGCTGCCCAGGCGCTCGCCGGCGAGGATGACGGCGAGGTTCTTCTCCCCGGCGCCCACGCCGCGCCAGCGCTCGGCAAGGGCCGCGAGCTTGGCATCGTTCTCCACCAGCAGCGGCCAGCCGCGGACTTCGCCGAATTCACGCTGGAGCCCGAGTTCGAACATCGGTGCCGTCGCCTGCCCGGGGGCAACCACGCCGTCACCGGTCACCTGTGCGGCGATGCCCGTTCCCACGCAGAGCACAGCCGCGGAGGTCGTACCGGCGTCGTCGAGCGCTGCGTCAACAGCGTTGGTGAGCACCCGCCGTCGTTCTGCCGGCTCGCCGCCGTGACGCGGGAAGCGCGCTTCGGAGCCGCCGACGACGGTTCCGGCCAGATCGGCGACGAGGACACGGATGGTGGCGATGCCGACGTCGAGCCCCAGGACGTAGCCGGCGTTTTCGTTGAACTCAAAGCGCCGGGCCGGCCGGCCCTTTTGGCCTTCGGTGCGGGGAGAAGCCGATTCCCGGGCCCAGCCGCGGGCTATCAGGTCGTCACAGACGGCGATCACCGTGGCGCGGGTGAGGCCGGTCGCCTCGATCAGATCGGTGCCGGTCACGGACGGGGCAGTGCGCAGCACCTCCAGCACAGTGCGGAGGTTGGTGCGGCGCAGCAGCTGAGGGGTGTTGGCGGAGGGGTCCATGAAGGTGCCTTTTGACGTGTGGCCGTGATAACAGCATAATTATAGGAGGTAATAAATTTAGTATCTAAATCTAATCCTGACGAGCCTGAGGAGGCCCCCATGACGGTACGTGTCGGAATTAACGGTTTTGGTCGCATTGGTCGCAATTTCCTGCGAGCAGCTCTGGAGCACGGTGAAGGCTTTGAGGTTGTTGCAGTCAACGACCTCGGCGATCCCGCCCAGCTGGCGCACCTGCTGAAGTACGACTCCGTTGCCGGACGCCTGAGCGAAAAGGTCTCCGTCGAGGACGGCAACCTGGTGGTTGGCGGGAAGACCATCAAGGTCCTCGCCGAGCGCGATCCGTCCAACCTGCCCTGGGGCGAGCTCAGCGTGGACATCGTCATCGAATCCACCGGCTTCTTCACCAAGGCCGAGGATGCGCAGAAGCACATCACCGCGGGCGCCAAGAAGGTTCTGGTCTCCGCACCCGCCTCGGGTGATGCGTTCACCGTGGTGATGGGCGTGAATGACGGCGACTACGACGCCGCAAAGCACAACATCATCTCCAACGCTTCCTGCACCACCAACTGCCTGGGCCCGCTGGCCAAGGTCCTCAACGACGCCTTCGGCATCGAAAAGGGCCTGATGACCACGGTTCACGCCTACACGGCAGACCAGAACCTGCAGGACGGCCCGCACAAGGATCTGCGCCGCGCCCGTGCCGCAGCCCTGAACATGGTTCCCACCTCCACCGGCGCTGCCAAGGCCATTGGCCTGGTCCTGCCGGAGCTCAAGGGCAAGCTGGACGGCTTCGCCATCCGCGTTCCCGTCCCCACCGGCTCCGTCACCGACCTGACGGTCACGCTGGAAAAGGAAGCCACGGTCGAGGAAATCAACGCCGCCTACGCCAAGGCCGCACAGGACCCGCGCTGGGCCGGGATCCTCACCTATACCGAGGATCCGATTGTTTCCTCTGACATCGTGGGCGACCCGTCCTCCTGCATCTTCGACTCCGGTCTGACCCGCGTCATGGGCAACCAGGTCAAGATTGTTGGCTGGTACGACAACGAGTGGGGCTACTCCAACCGCCTGGTGGACCTGACCGGACTGGTTGCCTCCAAGCTCTAAGCCTGAGGCTTAGCAGCACCTCTCCACCGCGGGAGACCCGCACAGAACAACGCACGACGGCGCCGCGCCGGACCGCTTCCACGGTCCGGCCGGCGCCGTCGTCGTTTAATGCAGTGTCGAAGAAAGCAAAACGTCGAAAAGAAAATCGGGGGAACCGTGAACCAACTGCGGTGAGCGGGCATTACAGGGTGTGAACACAGACAAAGAGATTGTGGAGCTCTCGCGCAGCGACCCCGCCATATTTGGGGAACTCTATGACCGGCATGCGCCGGACATCTACCGGTATGCGGCCCGCCGTGCCGGTGATTTTGCCGCCGAGGACGTGATGGCGGAAACCTTCCTGATTGCCTTTGAACGCCGGGCAAGCTTTAGCGGGCAGGCGGAAGCCGTGCGGCCCTGGCTCTTTGGGATCGCCGCGAACCTGCTCCGCCGGCACCACCGGGCCGAAGCGAGAATGCTGCGCGCCCTTGCCAAGGACGGCCGCCGGGGCGACTGCGCGGACAGGCTGGAAGCGGTGGACGCGAAAGTGGACGCCGACGGCGACCGGTTCCGGATGGGAGCGGCGCTTCAGGCGCTGGCTCCGATCGACCGGGAAGCCATCCTCCTCTATGCCTGGGCGGACCTCACCTATGACGGAATTGCCACCGCTACCGGCGTGCCTATCGGCACCGTCCGCTCCCGCATCAACCGTGCCCGGCGCAAGCTCCGTGCGGACCTCGGCTTTGCTCTTTTCGACGAAATGGACAGTGATCATGGACGAACTGCACCTGCTCCGCGCAACGCGTAACACCACCGGAACCGTTCCTCCGCAGACCTTGGCCGCCGGCCGGGAGAAGCTGATACGGAAGGCTGCTGCCGAAGAGGCAGCCAACGAAGCGCCGGCGACCAATGTGCTGCGGCCCCGTCGGCCGTGGCGCCGCACTCTTCTGACCATCACCGCAGCGGCAGCGATTGCGACAGGGCTGGTGGTGGTCGACGTCGTCGGATCAGGCGAACGCCCGGGCGCGACGGCGGAGGCGACCCAAGTGCTCAGTGATGCTGCGGTAGCCACCATCACCACCTCCGACCCCGTGGTTGCGCCTGGGCAGTACCTGCTCATTGATACCAAGGCTGTGTTCGGCACGACAAATGTCACGGCTGCCGGTGAGGAATTCTTTTGGCTGAATGGTCAAGACGGTCAGGTCTATGTGCCGGCGGACCGTAATGCGGAATGGATCTGGAGTCGCGACCCGATCGCGCCCGAGCAATTCTTTGACGAGGCCTCCCGCCAAGAAGCGGAAGGCCGGGAGCCGTTGGAGCCGGGTGATCCCGGTGGAGCTGAGTTGTTGAGAGCACCGGGCGGCAGGTTCTATGGTTCGCCGCAATATATTCTCTTCGATATCCCGTTGGACGAAGCCGTTGAGAGCGCCCCCCGCGATGCCCGCCAACTGCTGGACCTGATTTATGAACGCAGTAAGGGCGCCGGTAACAGTCCGGACGAGGAAGCATTTGTCACCATCGCCGATACCTTGCGCACCGGTGTTATTCCTGCGGATTTGCGTGCAGCCCTGTACCAGTCAGCGGCGCTGATACCCGGAGTCACTGTTGTGGACCGGGAAGCCACGTTGGACGGGCGCAGCGGCATCGCCTTGGGAATGAAGGCAAAGGGACGCTCCTCCCGCATTGAGATCATCATTGATCAGCAAACCGGTCTGGTGATCGGTGAACGGGAGATGCTGCTCGAAGGCCGCGGGAGTATCCCGGCGGGAACCGCGATTGGGTGGACCGCGGTCACCACCACGGTGGTGGATACGGCACCGTAACTCTCATGGCAGCGCGGCGTCAGGGGGCCTTCCGGGAATCGGAGGGTTTCCTGACGCCTTGCCCGCGCAGCCCTTGTCTCCGGCAGCCACCGCCGCACAGAATGAAGCAGACAGCGCGCCGCGAATCAGACCCCGCAGGATGGGTCCCCGGCGCGATTTCTTCGACCGGACGTAAATCCGGAGAGGACGGACACCATGGAGCTCGTTCCCAACAACACCCTCATCTGCGCTACGCCCGAAGACGGACGCCAGCTCGCCCTCAACCTCGCGCTGAAGACGTCCTTCGCGATGCAGCCCGATGAACACGAACAGAAGATTATCCGCGACTCCTACGCGAACAACCCTGAAGGACTGCTCAACGCCACACAGGTGGTGGCCACGGAGTTCGCCACCATCGCCGCCGCCAATAATTACTGGCGCTGACTCCTAGGACAACGTGTTAGCCAGGAAGTCCAGCGTCCGCTGCCACGCGTCGTCGGCCGCTTCCTTGTTGTAGGCGAGCCGGTTGGTGTCATTGAAGAAAGCATGCCCGGTGCCGGGGTAGGTTCTTGCCATAAAATCGACGCCTGCCGTGGCCATTGCAGCTTCCAGCTGCGGAAGCGCGCCTATCAGGTCGGTGTCCTGGTCGCCGTAGAACGCCAGCACCGGAGCGCTAATGGCTGTGAGATCGGCCGCCGAAAAATCTGCCCGGCCGTAAAACGACACGCAGGCACGAAGCTGCGGTTCCCGCACTGCAAGGGACAGTGCCAGGGTGCCTCCCATGCAGAACCCGACCGCAGCCACCCGTCCGTTGACGCCGGCCGAAGACTCCAGATATTCGAAGCAGGATGAAATCCGGGCCGAGGCCTTGGCCGCGAAGTCAGGGCTGCGGAACGGTGACATCAGTTCCCGCAGTTTGGGCTGTGCGGTGTGGCGTTTTTCCGGATCCGGGCTGAAGAGCTGCTCGCCGAGCTCGGTTGCGACGTCATCGGTAATACCGTCTTCGCCCAGCAGATCCGGTGCGACCGCCAGATATCCCTGTTCGGCAAACCGGTCCGCAACGCTGCCGATGTGGCCCACCAGCCCCCACGCCTCGTGAATGATCAGCACACCGCCCCGAACGGTTCCCTCCGGCCGGGACACATAGGAGTGAACTGCTGCGGACCCACTACCCAGTTCCATCATTTCGCCCATGCCGACACCCTGCCACAGGGCGGTCACCAAGCCAACGGATGCCAGCCGCCGCCTTCCACCGTTCCGGCCTGGAAGAGTGACACGATGAGGCCATGACTTCCACCCCGACCGCCGCACGCCCAGCCACGACCACCGGCCGACGATGGGCCGGTGCGGTGCTGGCTCTCGTGGCAGCCGGCGTGCTCTGGTTCGTGTGGCTCGGCTGGGACACCACGTACGACGTCGATCCCGTCACCGGGCGACTCAGCGGACCGTACTCGTGGTGGCAGGTGGCGGGCTTTGTGCTGTCGACGGGTGCCCTGATATTCACCGCGAGGCGTTTCCTGCCGGCGGCGGGAAACGTTCCGGCGGTGGCCCTAGGCATCGCCGGCGGGTTTGCCCTGAGCGCCAGGGCCGACGACTCTGGACTTGCCGGGATCGGCGTCGTGCTGATCCTGCTCGGTTCCGCCGCGGGCGTGGCGCTCTTCCTGGCCGTGGTCCGGCTCCTGTCCGGCCCGCGATCTTGACCGCCGTCAGCCGCACGGGGCAGGGTTAAGCGCACGTTGGCACCACCTCGCATCCGTCAGGAGCCGCCATGCTGCGCATTCTCTCGATCGATGGCGGCGGTGTCCGCGGCATCATCCCGGTCATGTGGCTGACCCATTTGGAGAAGCGCTCCGGGCAACGGACCGCCGACCTCTTTGACCTCATTGTGGGCACCTCTGTGGGCGGCATGATCGCTCTGGCCCTGACCTGCCCCCGCGACGGCGGAGCCCCTTATAGCGCAGCAGACCTGCGGCATCTGGACGTGGGCAGCGTCAAGAAGATCTTCCCCCGCGGGCACGGCGCGGACCGGCCCTCGCCCCCATCCGGGGCCGCGGCCTACTCCGCCGCACCGCTGCAGGAATTCCTGCGCCAGGTCATGGGGAGCACCAAGCTGTCTCAGGCGTACCGGCCGGTAGCGGTGGTGACGTGCGATCTGGTGCACACCCAGGCGCTGCACTTCACCGGCGGCGGCCTGGACCAGGCGCAGCTGGGAGACACCGACATGGCGCTCGCGGCCCGGGCGACGTCGTCACTGCCGCGGTATTTTCCTGCCGTCACCTATACCGACCCGGGCGGCCAGGCCCGTGAGCTGGTGGACGGCGGCCTGGCGGCCGATGACCCGGCACTGGTCGCCTACACGCTGGGGAGGTCCCTTCCGCAGGCCGACGACGGCGTGCTGATGGTGTCGCTGGGCACCGGAACCAGCCAGACGTCCTCCGGGCTGCTGCTGAGTTCGGAGCAGACCCACAGCACTGCTGATGTCCAGGGCCTGGACCGGGACTTCTCCATGGTGCTTGAAGGGCCCGGGCAGTTAGTCCGTGAAAGCCTGCGGCAACTCCTGGGCGAGAACTATGTTCGAGTCCAGACCCGCCTGCTGCCCGGTACCCATCATGACTCTGACGATGCAAGCCCCAAGAACATCCTGGGTCTGCTGGCCACCGCCGAAAAGATGGTCTTGGAGACGTCCTCCGAGCTGGACCGGCTTTCCCACCTGTTGCAGGGTCGGTAGGAGCACACTCGGCGGGGCGGAACCACGGGTAGGCTGAATCGGGTGATGATTTCCCAGGCTCCTAACCGCCGCTGGTCCGAAGACGCCATCCGGCGCATTGAGGCCGACAGCAACCGCTCGGCCGACACCCACCTTTTTGAGATTCCCGTACCGGCAGGCTGGTCGGTGAAGGTGTACCTCAAGGACGAGTCGACCCACCGCACCGGCAGCCTCAAGCACCGGCTCGCCCGGTCACTGTTCCTTTTTGGGCTGGTCAACGGCTGGATCAGCCGCGGCATGACCATTGTGGAGGCCTCCAGCGGTTCCACCGCCGTGTCCGAGGCCTATTTTGCGCAGCTGCTGGACCTGCCGTTTGTGGCTGTCATGCCACGCAGTACAAGCGCGGAGAAGATTGCGCTGATTGAGCAGTACAGCGGCACCTGCCACTTCGTGGACGATCCGTCGCAGGTGTACGCAGCTGCCGAGGAAATTGCACGCAGCACCGGGGGCCACTACATGGACCAGTTCACCTACGCGGAACGGGCTACCGACTGGCGGGGAAACAACAACATTGCCGAGTCCATCTACGGGCAGCTGAAGCTGGAGGATTTCCCGGTTCCGGAGTGGATTGTGGTGGGAGCAGGGACCGGCGGCACCAGCGCGACGATCGGCCGTTACATCCGGTATCACCGCCATGGCACCCGGCTGGCCGTGGTGGACCCCGAGAACTCCGCGTTTTTTCCGGCCTGGCAGAATCCGGGAGTCCCCGCCGTCGGCGGTCCCTCCCGGATCGAGGGCATCGGCAGGCCGCGGCTGGAACCAAGCTTTGTCCCCGCCGTCATCGACCATATGATCCAGGTTCCAGACGCTGCCTCGGTTGCGGCTGCCCGCCATTTGTTTGAGTCCGCGGGCCTGCACGCCGGTCCTTCCACGGGCACCAACCTGTGGGGCGTGTGGCAGCTGGGCGCACAAATGGAGGCCGAAGGCCGCGCCGGCAGTATCGTGTCGCTGATGTGTGACTCCGGTGACCGGTACGCCGCCTCATACGGCGACGACGCCTGGCTGGCCTCCCGGGGACTGGATCCTGCCCCCGCAGCGGCTGTTCTGAGGCAGCTGTTCGAGACCGGACGCTGGCCCGGCTAAGACGGCCGGCTAAGACGCCGGGGCCGGGCTCCCGCCGGATCCGCCGCCCATGTCCTTCTCTGCGGTGCTGATCAACTTTTCCTCATCATCGCGGACATCGACCGGACGCTTACCCTGCAGGGAACGGTTTGGGGTGTAG
The DNA here is from genome assembly GCF_040547315.1 of Arthrobacter sp. UYP6. Taxonomy (NCBI): domain Bacteria; kingdom Bacillati; phylum Actinomycetota; class Actinomycetes; order Micrococcales; family Micrococcaceae; genus Arthrobacter; species Arthrobacter sp. UYP6. The sequence continues at coordinate 23,221 of NZ_JBEPPM010000026.1, read as the reverse complement.
AACCACAGCGCAACCTGCTCATCCTTCCAGCCGGCCCAACGTCCCATGCGCACCACGTCCTTGACTGCCGGGACGGTGCGTCCGCCGGGCTCGTCAAACTGGAAGCCCGGATACAGGAACGTGCCGTTGCGCTGCACGGCCAGTACCCTGCCCTTTCCGGTCAACCGGCCGGCGCGGAGGTTGGGGCCATATCCGAATCCCAGGCGGGCTGCGGCTTCGGAGATGGTGTAGAGGCCGTGTTCGCGCTGCATGGCACGCCACAGCGCCTCGGCATTCTTGCCGGTCGGGATGGACCGGATGGCACCGGTCGGGTGGGAACTGTGCCGCTGGTGGGTGTCGCGGTCGCTCATGATTTCAACGGTACAACCGCCGCGGGACTTGAGGCAGGGCGTGGGAGCTTCAACGGCCCCGGCGCCCGGGAAGAGCCGGCATCGGATCGGCCCAAACCTCCAAATAGGTTCTCCCGGCATCCGGCTGGGATCATGGAACCATGCGATCACTCAGCCATCAGGAAGCCACCCGCCTTGCCGAGCAGACAGCGGCCGTGGCTGAGGCCCATATCCCCTATGGGTCCGGCCTGGGCGCTCCGGCGTCCTTTACCCTGGCATGGCTGATGGCGGGCGCGGGCATCGAGGATGTCCGGGTGGCCAGCGGCAGCTCCGGGATGGGGGACCATTTCTGGATTGAAACGGCGCAGTGGCGCATTGATCCGACGCTGCGCCAATTTTCCCACTTGAAGCACCGTTCGCTGGTAGAGCCGGTCACCGAACCGGGGAGCTTCGAGGCACTCAAGTACCACAGTGTCCCGGTGTCCCGGAAGGACGCTGTGCGCGAGGTTTCTTACGGTTTCCGGAATGCCGCCGAAACGGAGGCCTTCGTGAATGAAATAACCGCCGCCGTGAGCCTGTAGCGCTTTGGGTTCCTAACCGCCTGGAGCGATCCGGGGCGGGATCCCGTACCGCAGGAACACCACACCGTTGCCGAACCGCCGCTCCTCGAGCAGATCCAGGCCAAGCCGGAGCCCGGCGGGCAGGAACGCCTTCCCGCCGCCGACGATAACCGGTGAGAGCAACAGCTGCACCTCATCCACCAGCCCTGCCCGCAGTGCCTGGCCGGCCAGATCGGGCCCGCCCACCGACAGATCCCGGTCCGAAGCTTCCTTCAGGCGCCGGACGGCGTCGGCGTCGAACTCATGCTCCAGGCGCGTATTGGACGTATCCACGCTCTGCAGCGAGCGGGAAAAGACAATCTTGTCCGCCGCCTTCCAGATTTCGGCGTAATCCTGGATCTCCTCCGGCTCTTCGGCAACAGGCATGGTGTCCCACGCAGCCATCACCTCGTACAGCCCGCGCCCGTAGAGCTGGGTACCGATGTTCCGTTCCAGGTCATTGACGAAGGCGTGGACTTCTTCGTCTGGCATGCTCCAGTCGAAGTTCCCGTCCTCATCGGCTACGTAACCGTCCAGCGAGGTGATGCACGTATACACCAGCTGCCCCATGGTGTGCCTCCTGTGGTTGCCGAGGGCGGGGGATCCGGACGGATGGCTTCCGCCGGTTCGTGCCGCCACGTTAGCATCCGGTACCTGCCCTTGTCGGTCCCTCCGAGGAAAGGGCGGATCCTTTGCCCGAAGCAGGGAGATGAAAGGAAGGTTCCCCGTGCATGACAGCCGTGAACTGGTTGAAGCCCGCATCAACAGGTTCCTCCGGGAACGCCTGCCCGGCAGCCTCTGGAGAAACCGGACACCTGCGGAGCTTGCGCTCTGGGAGGCTCCCGGCGAGCCGGTGCCGTTCGCCCAGGCTGTGAACGGGGAGTTCCTGCCCTTTAGCGTGGGACAACCGTGGGGTGCTCCGTGGGGAACCAGCTGGTTCCGTGTGCGGGGAACGGTGCCGGCCGCGGGGAAGGGGACCGGACCGGCCCGGCCGGAACTGCTCCTTGACCTGGGGTTCAGCGGCGACGGCCCGGGGTTTCAGGCGGAAGCACTGGTCTACGCCCCGAGCGGCGAGATTGTGAAGGCCGTGGAACCGCGCAATCTTTATGTCCCGCTCCGGCAGGGACCGGGAGAACCCTTTGAGTTCTACGTGGAAGCGGCCTCCAACCCCAACATCATTGCCGGGTTCAGCTATGCTCCAACACCGATGGGGGATCCGGCGACAGCAGGCGGGAATCCCCTCTACGTGTTCCGGATGGCGGACGCCGCCCTGCTGGACGTCGAAACATGGAATCTGGCCCAGGACTTCTTCACGCTCAACGGCCTCATGCATGAACTGCCGCTGGACCTGCCCCGGCGCCATAACATCCTGCGGGCCATGGAACGGGCGGTCAACGCCGTCGACCCCTCGGATATCGGGGGAACGGCCGCGGCCGCCCGGGAAGAGCTGGCCGAAGTGCTGTCCGCGCCCGCCTCTGCCAGCGCACACCGGGTCCACGCCGTCGGGCACGCCCACATAGACAGCGCCTGGCTGTGGCCGGTGCGGGAAACGGTGCGCAAGGTCGCGCGGACTTTCGCCAATGTGCTGGAACTGATGGAGCAGGACCCCGAGTTTGTCTTCGCCGCGTCCTCGGCCCAGCAGTACGCGTGGCTGAAGCAGTATTACCCGAAACTGTTCGCCCGGGTGGCGGAGCAGGTGGCTGCCGGCCGGTTTGTTCCCGCCGGCGGCATGTGGGTGGAAGCGGACACCAACATGCCCGGCGGTGAGGCGATGGCCCGCCAGTTCCTGGCCGGAAAGAGATTTTTCCTGGAGAACTTCGGCAGGGAATCGGAGGTGGTGTGGCTGCCGGACTCCTTTGGCTATTCCGCAGCCCTGCCGCAGATTGCCAAGGCGGCCGGGGCCCGCTGGTTCCTGACCCAGAAGATCTCCTGGAATGAAACCAACGTGATGCCGCACAGCACCTTCTGGTGGGAGGGAATCGACGGGTCGGCACTGTTCACCCACTTCCCGCCGGTGGACACCTACAATTCCGAGCTGTCCGGGCAGGAACTGGCGCGCGCCCAGCGCCAGTACAAGGAAAAAGGCTTCGCCAACACCTCGCTGGTGCCGTTTGGCTGGGGCGACGGCGGCGGCGGGCCAACCCGGGAAATGCTGGCAGCCGCGCGGCGCACCGCCTCGCTGGAGGGATCGCCCGCGGTAGCGCTCTCCAGCCCGGTGCACTTTTTTGCGGTGGCGCAGGCTGAGCTGGCGGACCCGGCGGTCTGGTCCGGTGAGTTGTACCTGGAGTTCCACCGGGGCACCTACACCAGCCAGGCCAACACCAAGAAGGGCAACCGCCGCAGTGAACACCTGCTGCGTGAAGCCGAGCTGTGGGCTGTCGCAGCTTCCCTGTCTGCGGGCGCCGACTATCCCTACGACGAACTGGAACAGGCCTGGCACACTGTCCTGCTGCAGCAGTTCCACGACATCCTGCCCGGCACCTCCATAGCCTGGGTCTACCAGGAGGCCGAGCGGAACTACGCCCTGGTGGCGGCCGGGCTGGAAATCCTGATCGAGAACTCGGCGCGGGCGCTGCTGGGCCACGGCGAGCGTGAGGCGGTGCTCAACGCCAGCCCGTTTCCCGTGGCAGGTGTGGCCGCCGGCGGCGCCGGCCCGGTGCCCGAACCGGTTCCGTGGACCTGGCGGCGTTCTGCCGACGGCTGGGTCATCAGCAGTGACCGGCTGCGGCTGACCGTGGACGGGACGGGATTGTTTCGTTCCCTCACCGATCTCCCCGGTGGCCGCGATGCCTTCCTTCCCGGGCGGCCGGGCAACCTCTTCCAGCTGTTCCGGGACACCCCCAACCAGTGGGATGCCTGGGACCTGGACGCCCATTACAAGTACAGCACCACGGATCTCATGCAGCCCGATGCCATGGACCTCGAGGAGGGCAGCGGAGGCCGGACCCTAAATATCACCCGCTCCTTCGGGAACTCGGCCATCCTCCAGCGGATCTCCCTCAGCCCCGACGGTACGGCGGTGGATCTGGAGGTGGAGGTGGACTGGCACGAGCAGCAAAAGCTACTCAAGCTTGCCTTCCCCCTGGACGTTCACGCAGGCCAGGCGGCTTCGGAAATCCAGTTTGGCCACGTGTACCGCCCCACGCATGCCAACACCTCCTGGGACGCGGCACGTTTCGAAACAGTGACGCACCGCTGGGTTCATGTGGGGGAGCCGGGCTATGGGGTGGCCGTGGCCAATGATTCCACCTACGGCCATGACACGTTCCGTGAGTTGGTGGGCAACAGGACGTGCACCACCGTGCGGCTCTCCTTGCTGCGCGGCCCGCTCTTCCCGGATCCCACGGCGGATCAGGGCCGGCACAGCTTCCGGTTTTCCCTGCGTCCGGCGGCGGGAATCGCCCAGGCGCTCGCCGAGGGATACCGGTTAAACCTTCCGCTGCGGCGGATCAGCGGTGTGTCCGGTACTTCGCTGGACCCGGTTGTTGTGGTGGATAACCCGGCAGTGGTGGTGGAAGCGGTCAAGCTTGCCGAAGACCGCAGCGGCGACGTGATAGTGCGGCTGTATGAGGCCCACGGCAGCCGGGCGGGAGCCGAGGTGGTGGTGGGCTTCGCCTATGACGACGTCGTGGCCACGGATCTGCTGGAGCGCCCCGCCGTCCCCGGATCACCACTCACGGGCCGGCCCGGGGCCGGGGAACCGGTGGGGCTCCTCCTGCGTCCCTTCGAGCTGGTCACCCTGAGGTTTCGGCGCGGAGCAGCCGGGGTGTAAAAAACCGGCGGCGAGGTCGTGAAAAACTAGGGGCATGCAACCCAGTGACACCGTCCAGCCGATCGTCCTGCTCGTGGACAAGGAAGATCCCGCAGCCCACCTCGATGCGGTGGCTGCCGCAGCCGTGGCCAGCGTGAGCGCCTACGCCCGCAGGTCTGAAGATGAGGCCTGGGAAAACTGGGTTTTTGGCCGGTTCACCAAAACGGTCCGCCGCGCCGGGCCTAAGGTGTTCGAGAAGATGGCTGCGTCGGCACCGTCCGGGACCGTCGTTGTCGGCCGGGCAAAAGCCGTTGCCTTTGAACCGGTGACCTACGAGGAGATGCCCAAAAAGCTGCGCGCTCTGCAGGTGTCCGGCACGCACCTGCCGGACGGCGACCCGGTGCCCGGCGGCCCGGGCTCACCGCTCATTGTCGTCAACGCTGATTTGGAGATGTCCACTGGCAAGGCCGGCGCCCAGGCTGCGCACGCCCTGCTGGCCTGGTACCTGACGCTGTCCGCGGAAGAGCGCACGGCCTGGTACGACGCCGGAACCCGGGCCAGCGTCCGGCTCGCCAAGGGCCCCGAGTTTGACACGCTCGCGAAGGCCCCGGGCGCCGGACCGCTGATCGTGGACGCTGGAATGACGGAGATTGCGCCCAACACGGCTACCGCGTTTGTGGCGGCCGCGGGGTAGATTCGGCGGGTTCCTCCGGAATCAGGCCAGGCGGCTGCGGACAATCTCGCTGACGGCCTTGCCATCGAAGCGGCCGGCCACCTTGGCCGTCACCGGCTTCATGACCTGACCCATCTGGCGCATGGTCAGCTCCGTTCCGTCAGCCGTCAGCTCAGCCACTGCTTCGTCCACGATGGCCTCCACGTCAGCTGCGGTCAGTGGTTCCGGCAGATAGGCTTCGATGATTTCAGCCTCAGCGATCTCGGCGTCGCCGCGCTCGTTTTCACCGGCTTCACTGTAGATTCCGGCGGTGTCCCGGCGCTTGGCGGCTTCCTTCTGCAGCAGTGCTACAACCTGTGCATCATCAAGCTCCACCGGAGTTTTGCCGGACTTTTCCCGGGTCTCGATTTCGCCGAGCACGTTGCGCACCGTCATCAGGGCGGTGCGGTTGCCTGCCTTCATATGGGTCTTCATATCGGCCTGGAGCTGCTCTTTGAGTGTCATGGGGACTCATTTCCGGTGAGAGATCGTCGAGTGTGTTGCTTCCATGATCTCAGCTGTGCGCCCCGGCCGCGGCTGCGCAGACCAAGCGGGTGCGTACTCCCAGCAACCGCAGATTGCCTCCCGGGAGCAGAGCATCACCCAACAGTGAACGGCCCAACCCGACGGCGGCGGCACCGGCTGCGAGCCATTCGGCCACATCGTCGCAGCCAATGCCGCCGGAAGGGATCAGTGGGATCCCCGGCAGCGCCCGCCGAACGGCGGCCAGATAGCCAGGGCCCTGGACGCTGCCCGGAAACAGGTGGACAGCGGTGGCACCGGTCCGCCACGCGAGGTGGATTTCGGTGGGAGTCAGAGCGCCTGGATAGCTGGCGAGACCGCAGCGCCGGGCAGCATGGACCACGTCGGGGGCCACCTGCGGGGAGCGCACAAATCCGGCTCCGGCAGCTGCCGCCCGGATCACGTCATCCGGGGTCATGGCCGCCCCGAGGCCCAGCTCAACACCGGCGGGCAGCCGGGCGGCGAGCCGTTCCAGATCCGGAAGGCCGTCCGCCCCGCCTGCAGTCAGTGCCAGGCAGCGGATACCGTTCTCCACCAGGGTCTCCGTCACCGCCGTCACCCGGGACAGCTCCGGGCGGGGCCCTCCGAGGAACCCTCCACCCACCCCCAGCACGGCCATGATCCGGGTCTTGTGCAGGCCGCTGCCCCAGGGGGCCCGGTTGGGCATTGGGCTGATGGGGTCTGCAGTCATCACGGAAGCCTTTCGGACGTTAGATGCGCGTCCCGGGGTCTTGTTCTCCGGCCTCGACGGGAACGCCGATGATGTTGCCGCCTACCGGCATGGGGCAGGTCCCAAACGGTGTAAAGGCACTGGGATAATTCACAGAGCGGTTGAAATCCACCGTGACCGTGGAAGTTCCCGGTTTCGGTGCGTCGAAGGCGACTTTCCGCCAGCCGGCCGTGCTCACATTGTTGGTCGGGTCGTGGAAGGTCAGGGCCAGGCGCCCGCGCCCCTCGTCGCTCACCTGAAGCCGGTAGTCCTGCCCCGACCCGGGCAGGCGGAGCACCACTTCACCGACGGTGAGGTGCACGCCGTCGACGGCGGGGTGTGCGGTGCGGATGGGAACTTCCACCGGCTCTGGATACGCCTCTAAACGCCCTTCAACCACCAGATCCGGACGGTAGCCGAAGGTGGGCACGCCGCGGAATGCGGTGAAGACTGCTGCGGCCGCGTCACGGGTGCGCAGGGCATAGCGACCGCCTCGCCGGGCCAGCTCCACCGCGATCTGCTTTCCGTTGGAACCGCCGTAGTGAACCCAGATGAGTGACTCCTCGTCAGCAAGGGACGCAGTGACGGTGCCGTCAACGGGAGCATCTGTGGCGGCCAGGGTAAGGCCGTCGCCGCCGGTTGCGGACAGGACCGCGGCGTCACCTTCCACGGACCACAGCCCGGGGAGGTGCTCCACAGGGGACGGCGTTTCCGTCAGCCACTGCAGCGACGTCAGGGTCAGCCAACCGTGCTTCTGCGCCAGCTCGGCGTTGCGGGCGCTGCGAAAGGTCTGCCACTGGGTAATGGTCTCGAGCTTGGGGGTGCTCATGGTTCCTCCGGTTCCCTCAACCGATAACTTAACCGGCTGCTTTGGGAAGTGTAGCCCGGGGCTTTGCCGCACCCGGCCCTCACCTGAGCAGTCACGCCGCCGCCAGACAGAACCGGTGTCCGCCCTCGATCAGATTGAGCAGAATACTGGTCAGGCGACCTGGGGTGGACTTTTATCATGTCCTTGCCGGTTCCGGGGTCTTGGGCCGGTTACGCTGAACCTCCGTCGCGGCCCGCGGCGGTCTGCAGGGCGCCCGGAGCAGCGGCGGGTGCCCTGACCGCACGTCCGGTGTGGCGCGGATGACCAGTAAATATGACGCACACCTCACAGCGGATAGTGTTGGTTGGTCCCATCTAAGGAAAGGCCACCATGCACGACCGTATTCGCCACGAAGGACTGCTTGAGCGCAGGATGTCAGCAGAGCAGGCCGCAGCGCTCATCAAACCAGGCATGACCGTGGCGATGAGCGGTTTTACCGGGGCCGGGTATCCCAAGGAGGTGCCGCAGGCGCTTGCCCTCCAGATGGAGGAAGCCCATGCCCGCGGCGAGGACTTCCAGATCAAGGTACTGACCGGCGCCTCCACCGCCCCCGAGCTCGACGGCGTGCTCGCCAAGGCCGGCGGAATGGAACTGCGCCTGCCGTACCAATCCGATCCCACCCTGCGGAAGCGGATCAACGACGGCGAACTTGAGTACATTGATATCCACCTGGGGCACGTGGCCCAGTACACCTGGTTTGGGTTCTACGGCCACATTGACCTTGCAGTGATCGAGGTGGTGGGCATCAATGAAGACGGCTCCCTGATCCCGTCCTCGTCAGTCGGCAACAACAAGACCTGGATCGAGCAGGCGGACAAGATCATCCTCGAAGTGAACATCCAGCAGGCTGCAGCCATGGACGGCATGCACGATGTCTACTACGGCACCGCCCTGCCCCCGCACCGCAAGCCGATCATGCTGGTGAATCCGGATGACCGGATTGGTGAACCCTACCTGCGGCTGGATCCGGAGAAGGTCATCGCCGTCGTGGAAACGGACGCTCCGGACCGCATGACGCCCTTCGCCGCACCGGATGAAACCTCGCAGCAGATTGCCGGGCACCTGATCGACTTTTTCGGGGATGAGATCAAGGCCGGCCGGCTGACCGACAAGCTCCTGCCGCTGCAGTCCGGCGTCGGCAACATTGCCAACGCGGTCCTGGGTGGTCTGGCCACCTCGGGATACACCGGGCTGACCGCTTATACAGAAGTAATCCAGGACGGGATGCTGCATCTGATCCGCGACGGTGTGATCCGGGTGGCTTCCGCAACCTCCTTCTCCCTCAGCCCGGCGGGAATCGAGGAGTTCAACTCCAACATTGAGTTCTACCGCAAGCGGATCATCCTGCGCACCCAGGAAATCTCCAACCACCCCGAGCTCATCCGCCGGCTGGGCTGCATCGCCATGAACGGCATGATTGAGGCGGACCTTTACGGCAATGTGAACTCAACACACATAGCCGGGACAGCAATGATGAACGGGATCGGCGGCTCCGGCGACTTTGCCCGTAACGGTTTCCTGTCTGCCTTCCTTTCGCCGAGCACAGCCAAGGGCGGCAAGATTTCCGGAATTGTGCCGATGGTCAGCCATGTGGACCACACCGAGCACGACACCATGCTGATTGTGACGGAACGAGGCCTTGCCGATCTGCGCGGCCTCTCGCCCAAGCAGCGTGCCCGCACCATCATCGATAAGTGCGCGCACCCGGATTTCCAGCCGCTGCTGCAGGACTATTTTGACCGTGCGTGCCGGGAGAGTTTCGGCAAGCACACCCCGCACCTGCTGGATGAGGCATTGTCCTGGCACCACCGGTTTGTGGAAACCGGTGACAGCCGGATTCAGCAGCCTGCCCGGGCCTAGCCCGTCCATACGCCTAGCCCGGATTCATCGTGTGACACGCACCGGAAGCGGTGCAGATGGTGTTTCGCCGGGTACATGCTAGAAAGCTTCAGTGAGTGAAACTGAAAACCGGACGGCCGGGAAACCCATGGACCAACGTAAATCCCGCCTTCCGCTGCCTCTCTGGGCCGCTGCTGCCGCCGTCGTTCTGATCGCGGTCAACCTGCGTCCGGGAGCGACGTCGATTGGCCCGGTACTGGCCGAACTCCAGTCAACCCTGGGGATGGGGTCGGTCCAGGCCGGAGTCCTGACCGCTCTGCCCGGGCTCACCTTCGCCGTGATCGGGGCGCTGGCTGTGGCTCTCTCCCGAAGGGCAGGCATCAGCCGGACCATTACGGCGGGGCTGGTGGCTGTGGCAGCGGGATTGCTGCTGCGCTCAGTGGTGGAATCCCCGGTGGTGTTCATGCTGCTCACGGTGCTGGCGTTTGCCGGTATGGCGGTAGGCAACATTCTGGTGCCCGCGTTCATCAAACGACACGGAGGCACCCGGACCGCCCTGCTGAACTCGGTGTACGGCACCACTTTGGCGGTGGGAGCAACTCTGCCGCTGCTGATTGCCGGGCCGCTATCCGCCAGCGGCCCCAACGGATGGCAGATCAGCATCCGCGTCTGGGGCGCTGCGGCGCTGCTTGCCCTGGTTCCCTGGATCCTTATTTCCGTTCGGGACCGGCGTGCAGGGGTGGGGGAAGGAGCCCCAGTCAGCGGCCAAGAAGCGGGTGGCCCGGGACATCGGCGGATCACCTCGTCCCGGACCGCTGTGGCTCTGTGCGTATTTTTCGGCGTGCAGTCGATGAATGCCTATGTACAGTTCGGCTGGGCCGCGCAAATCTACCGTGATGCAGGGCTGAGCCAATCCCAGGCCGGGTTGATGATGGCGATCATCGCATCCCTTGGAATACCGGGCGGACTGATCATGCCCTCACTGGTGGCGCGCGCGCCGGGGCTGCCGCTCTACATCGCTGCGCTGGCAGCCTGCACCGGCGCCGGTTACCTTGGCCTGCTGCTGCTTCCGGCGGAAGTGCCGTGGCTCTGGGCCCTGTTGCTTGGCCTCGGCGGCTTCTGTTTTCCGACGGCGCTGGCCCTGATTATCGCGCGCTCCCGCACTCCGCGGATCACAGCTGAACTCTCCGGATTCTGCCAGCCGGTGGGTTACCTGCTGGCGGCGTTGGGACCTTTCGCTATAGGTGCACTCCATGAAGCAACGGGAAGCTGGACGGTACCGCTGATCATCCTGATCGGTTCCTCCGCCGTCATGGCAGCCGCCGGTATGCTTGCCGCAGCGCCTCGGTTCGTGGACGACCAGCTGCGGCGTTCCCCGGCCTAGCCCTCGCCGCGTAGCCGGTCGATCTCGCGGCGGTCTTTTTTGGTGGGACGCCCGGCACCCCGATCCCGCATCGGCACTCCGAGGACGGGGCCCACCGGGCGCGGGGGAGTGTGGTCGGTAAAGCAGTGGGACGCGGCCTCCGCACCCACCCGCTTGGCGATCAGCTGGCGGACTTCGAGGATTCTTTCGTAGCCGGGCTGGCGCACCCTGACGGTGTCTCCGGGCTGGACCGGCTGGGCCGCTTTGGCAGGATTGCCGTTGAGCCGCACATGACCGGCCCGGCAGGCTGCAGTAGCGGCGGACCTGGTCTTGTAGGCCCTGACGGCCCACAGCCAGGCATCCACGCGGACTGATTTCGAGGTGCTCGCAGGAATGCTCATGGGGTACCGATTCTACTGTGTGTTTGGCCGGGGATTCATGATCTGCTCTGCCTCCCGGCGGTCCTCCGCTGCCTCCCGGCGGTTCTCCGGCGCCTCCCGGAGTCGCTCGGCGTCCGCCAGCGCTGACAGCTGGTCGGGCGTGGCCACCGCACCGGGCAGGGGATTGGGAGCTCGCCGGGGACCGGCCGATGAGGCAAGCATCTGCCGCAGTTCGGCCGGGGTATACGGGTCGGGTGCGCCGCGGTGGGACATTGCGTGGCAGTTGGGGCACATGGGCAGCAGGTCGGAGACCGGGTCCAGGACATAATCCGGACCGATGGCGGCGGGCGGAACGATGTGGTGCACCTGAATATACTCAGCGCCTGCGGGGCCGTAGATCTGCTGCATCGAGAGTCCGCACGCTGCGCAGGAGGTGCCGTGGAACGCCACACACCGCTGGACGGCGTCGGGGTCATGTTCAAAGCGGTTCACCGCCACCTGGCGAAGCGTGTCCTGAGGCATGCTCCCCGGGAGCGGAATCGTGGGGTCCACCGCTCCCTGCCACCCCTCGGGAACCGGGAGCGAACGCAGATACGAGGCCCAGGCTGAGCGTAGGGAGGCCTGGGCCTGGGCTGGAACAATCGTTCCCGTGCTGCGCACCGCGTTCCAGTTCAGGTCCGGAACGCTGGCAGTCAGCAGCTCGGCCGGCAAGGCATCGCCCGGCGTCAGGAGCAGGTCAAAGACGATGCCGGCGAGCAGCCCCAGCCGGGCCGGCAACGCGGCACCGGGTTGCGGAGCCGAGGCCACGATACCGTGCCCCAACAGCCCCCGGCCGTGGCGGCCCTGTGCAAAGAGCCAGACATCGGTGCCGAGGTCCAGCCGCTGTCCGCGCCCCACCCGCCAGCGGGTGCCAAAGAGACCCGTGCTGTCCACTGTGGCAGCAGCTGCCGCGAAGTCAGTGCGGCCGGGCCCGGCCCCAAACGCTGTGGCCGGATTCCAGCCCAGCACGACGGCGGCCATGTGTTCTCCTCTGCTTTTCCGGGTTGACCTGGTTCTGGGAGCCTAGTTGATCCTGGCCTCGTGCCCTTCCCACTCCAGGGACCGCAGTTCATTCTTGCGGATTTTGCCGGTGGATGTCTTGGGCAGGTCGAGAATGAATTCCACGCTGCGCGGTGCCTTGTAGGAGGCGATCTGCTCCTTCACATGAGCCAGGAGGTCCTCTGCTGTGACGGTCACGCCGGGGGCAAGCACCACAAAGGCCTTGGGCCGTTCACCCCAGCGGTCATCCGGAACGCCGATTACCGCCACGTCGGCCACGGCCGGATGGCTGGCCAGGGCCTGCTCCACCTCGATCGTGGAGATGTTCTCGCCTCCGGAAACCACCACGTCCTTGGAACGGTCCAGTAACTGGACGTAGCCGTCGGCATGCATGACGCCCAGGTCGCCGGTGCGGAACCAGCCGCCGCGGAAGGCATCAGCGGTCCCGGCGTCGTCGCGGTAGTAGCCGTTCATCACGGAGTTCCCGCGCATGACAATCTCACCCATTTCCACGCCGTCGTCCGCCACATCGATGAGGTCTCCTGACGCTCCAACCTCGTCGCGGACAACACGCAGCCGGTCCGAGGTCAGCATGCCCACGCCCTGCCGGGCCATCTTCCGAGCCAGGGCGTCGCCGTCCAGTGGCCGCCAGGCGGCCTGCGGTTCACAGACTGCATACGGTCCGTAGGATTCGGTGAGGCCGTAAACGTGCACCACAGTAGCTTTCAGCTGGTGGATTTTCTTGATGATGGTGGGGCTGGGTGGGGCGCCGGCAGTGACAATGGTCAGCGGATGAACAAGTTCGTGCGCTTCAGCCGCCGTGGCGATGGCGCTCAGGACCGTGGGGGCGCCCGCCAGATGGTCCACCCCGCAGGAGTCGATCAATCGCCAGATGTCCGGACCGCGGACCGCGCGCAGGCAGACATGCGTTCCCGAGGCAGCAGTCAGTGCCCATGTGGTGCACCAGCCGTTGCAGTGGAACATCGGCAGCGTCCAGAGGTAGACCGTATCGGCACCGAAGCCCTGATGATGCACTTCGCCGAGCGCATTCAGGTACGCCCCGCGGTGCGTATACATGACGCCCTTGGGCCGCCCTGTGGTGCCTGAGGTGTAGTTCAGGCTAATGACAGTGTTTTCGTCCTCGACCTCCCAGGGGAGCGGATTGTCGGTGCCGCGGGCCAGGAAAACGGCGTACGACGTCGTTCCCTCCACCGTGTCCGCGGTTCCGTCCTGCAGGGGGAAGGAAATCACCTCACGAACGGTGGTCAGATCGGCAGGGCCGAGGCCGCGGAGTAGATCCGGATCGCCAAACAGCAGGGACGCGCCGGCGTGGTTGCAGATATAGGCAACCTCGTGAGCAGAGAGGCGCGTATTCAGCGGAACAAGGACACCGCCGGCCAGCGGTACTGCGTAATGGGCAATCAGCAGCTCCGCGGAGTTGGCGCCCAGATAGGCCGCCCGGCCGCCCTCCTCTAATCCGGAGGCGCGCAGTGCATGGGCGGCGCGGGTTACCTCTGCGGCGAACTGCCGATAGGTCAGCTGCCGGTCGCCGTCGATCACCGCCGTCTTGTCCGGGTGCACCTGGGCTGCCCGTTCCAGGAAGCGAAGCGGTGTCAAGGCGGTGTCCAAGCCTGGCATGTTTCTCCTTGGGGCGGGTTGATGGCCTCTAACGCTACAGGCTTTGTGAGGCTTGGATCACATTTCCGGGGTTCCCGCCCGGCGCCGCTGTGTCTGCGCCCGTTTGTGGGCGCAGACACTACGCCCAGTTACTTGGCCGAATACGTCAGGCAGTCGGCCTGCTCGGCTCCGGGGCCCACCTTGACGTCGTGAGCGGTGCACATGAGGTGGTCGTTGTGCCGGCATTCGCTCCGCGTGCAGGCTCCGACGGAGGCCAGGACCTTGGGCAGGCCCCCGGTTGCCGTGGTGTCGATGAACGTGGAACAGCTGGCATGGTTGGGGGTTCCGCCCACGGTAATGGCATATGCGGTGCAGCCATCGTGGTTGTAGTCGCAGCTGTGGACGGAGCAATCGCTGACGGGTGCCACATGATCAGTCATGGTTCCTCCAGAGGGAGTTGCTGTCTGTCGAATTCCGAACGTACCACCGCTGCGCGCCAATAATTAGGACGAATTTGTTGGACGTATTTTCTGCTGGTCCGCCTGGGTGCCGCCTACGGTTCAGGGGCGTAGCTGCCCACCAGCGCGAGCAGCTGGATAGCGGCCAAAGCAAACTGGGAAGCATCATTAGTGGATACCGTTCTGGCCTCGGTCACCGGCACAAGCACGTGCGGAGGTGAGACAGGATGCAGCTGAAAAGCGACATCATTTCCCAGCAGCTCCCCGCCGGCAGCAAATTCCACCCACGCCCGCCGAGCGAGGGCGGGGTCGGAGAGGCGTGCAGCGGCGTAAGCCGTGAGCCGGCTGTGCGCCTGAGTCAGGTATATACCAGCCAGTGGCTGGCCAACTTCAGCTTCCTGTTCCTCCGGCGGAGCCAGAAAAAGGCGGCAGTACTGTAGCCAGGCCTGCTCAAATCCGGGAACGTCGACCAAGCTGATCAATTCGCTGGCTATCTCCACCAAGCCAAAGACTGCACTGAGGTGGGAGACGCTGATCCGCTCACGTCCGGCATCGAAGCGTCCGCTATGCATGTCATAGCGGGCTTCTCCGGTCAGGAAGCCGTACTTTAGCGCACCGATGTCCTGCATAGTGCCCAGGAGCTTGGCGCGCGCTTCCGGATCACCGTGGCGTTCCCACGCCGTCAGCCATGCAGCAGCGAGAGCGCCGTAGTCAGTGCCGAGACCAACGGCTAAGGCCGCGGGATCCGGTGAATAGATGTCGTCCCGGACTTTCCGGGTCGGATCCAGCTTCAGGAAGTTCCGTTCTCCGTCCACCAATTCATCCAGCAGGTCTCCGGTGCGGTCGTCCGCGGTCAGGAAGTAATAAAAACGCCTGTAGGCAGCACTGGATATCCGGTGCTGTTTTGCACTGCAGCCCCAGTGCTGCACATTGTGCCGGGTCCCTAGCCCGGCCCATCGGCCCAAATGGTACACATCAACTTCGCCGGTGTGCCTGGTCATGGCCTCTGCCACGCGAAAGATGTCCGCCCTGCCGGACCGGAGGTAGGCGTACCAAAGCCATAGATCCGGTGACAGTTCGGAGTTGTCCCAGGCGTATCCGCCAACGTCGTAGCGCCAGACATGGCGGTCGGCGTCGTAAGTGTGCATCACATCGCCGTAATTCCAGAAGCCGTACCAACGGCGCTGCTCAATCTGCCCTGCGTAGAAATCGAACAGGAAATCCAGCTTGTCCTCCAGTGCCGCCGCTGCGGTGCTGCTGCGGTTGACGGGGGCCCAGTCCCCGAAAACGCGGGCGGAGGAGATATGGGCGGGTGTTGCCTGGAGCAGCGGGGGCGTGGAGGCCCATCGGGCGTCCGCAGCGAGGCGGAGGGCCGCCGGTGTGGCATCGTACGCAAAGAGTGTCACCTCGTGGGTGCGTGCGATTCCGTGGGGCGTTCCGAACCCTTTTTCATAGTCTTCGTAGGTGATTTCCAGCCCTTCGAGCTGCTTTTCATAGGTGTCCTGCCCCAGCCCGTCGTGGTAGAAGCGCAGGTCCATGGGCTGTGCCTGCGGGGAATGCAGCCATTGTGTGAGCTCAGCGGCCGACTTGTCCGCGCCGCGGATGTCGATTCCCGCAGGGTAGGACTTCCAGAAATCACGGATTCCAATGCCGAAGCCACCATTGGGCGTACCGAGGTACGCGAATCCTTCAGAGCGGGTGCCGGTGGAGATCCCGATCCAGGGGTGGTTCTGTCCGGTGCGTTTTTGCAGGCTGAACCCGTCGCTAGTGAGCTGGGCCAGCGAGTAGTCCGGCCAAGCCGGGATGAGGTCCAGCCGTCCGCTGACCTCAGGGTTCCAAGTTTCCGGATCGGGAGTGGCAACACCGGCAATCTGGGCAGCGCGGACATCAGCACCGGGATCTCGGCGCAGCCCGGTCATGCCACGCACCGCCTCCATGAGGAATCCGCCGTCAGCTCCGGCAATGCGTATGTGGCGATCATGCAGTTGCCCCTGGAGCGGCACAGTGAAGCGGACCCCCAGTCCGGAGAGGAAGTCGCTGTGCTCGTCGCCGTCCCAGGTAAAGGTGTGCATCATCCGGATGCTTCTGGCCCCCGCATGAAAGTAGAGGCGGACGACAAACGGCAGCCAGTTCCGCCCGTCCCCGGCATGTACCCCGTCGATCCGCACCACCACGCGAGCCGGCCCGCTGGATTCGACGACGGCGTCATTCACTTGGGATTCGTAGCTGGAGCGAGTGACAGAGGTGGCGTTTTCATCCACTGTGTCCACCGTGGAGCTGATCAGCCGGCCGCCGGCGGCAACAACAACGTTGTCCCGGGCAAGGGATTTCAGGAAGTCGCGGCCGGTGCGGCCCACGACGCAGACCAGCGCCCCGGTATCAACCCTGATATCCGTTTCCGAGCTTTCCACCGAGACCCGGCTGCCTTCAGCGGCAGTCTCCTGCGCTGCTGCTGAATCCAGCTGCCTCGATGTAGCCAGAAGCAGTGGGCCGCTTGAAGAAGCCGAAGGCAGGGCTCCGGTTGCTATACCGGCCCACTTGAGTGATCCGTCGGGCCAGGTGGCCGCGGGCCATATTTGGTGGACTACCGCCCGGCCGCCGGCATCCGTCAGCGTCAGTGCGCCGGCGTTGGACACCGTGCCCCGGGCAAAGGGAACCCCAAAGGTCATCCCGCTGGGCAGGGGGGCGGTGTCGGGTACATCGATTGGCTCCAGCCAATTGAGGACAACGGGATCATGCATGGGGGTTCCTCCAGGAAGGGTCAGGTCGGTGGATTGAGGGTGCAGACGGAGAGGTTGCGGTACTCGGCCACCAGCGGCGCCATCTGCCGGAACCCAAAGTGTCCGCCGGTGAGCGGGGCGCCGCCGGGGGTGCCGTCGTCGTGCCAGGTGAAAAGAGGGAGCCCATTGATGCTGAAGCGCACGTCCGGGCCGTCCTTGTCGATGACGAGGCGGTAAAACCCATCCGCGTCCACAGCAGGCGGCAACGGATCCGCGCCCTGAGCAACCAGGTGGAATCCCGAACTCCGGCGCAGGTTGCAGGTGCGGAAAGCCCTCTCCTGGGGCCATCGGCGGCGAAAGTAGGAAAGGTGCAGGGCATTGATATCCCCTGAATGGTATTGCGGGTAGCGGCCGTCACGGGGGAGCTGCCCCGGCCCGAACAACTCACCTGAGTGCCCCTGCGCTGAGAAAAAAACCATGGCCAGACCGGGATCTTCGATGGGCCGGAAATCCCATGAAATGCGCACCCTGTCAGCAAAGGGAACGGGACACCAAAGGGTCCAGTGCGCAGAGTCCTGATCAGGGTTCGTAGCGGAACTGGCAAGCACCACACCAGATGGACCCTGGCTGATAGCCGCGGGGCCCTCGGGGATCCATCCGGCCAAATCGGCGGGGGACTGCAAAGCGTTCGTATAAAAGCTCACAGATTTAGTCCCCGCGGCGGTAACAGTGCATCCCGGCCCGTGTACGCCCGCAGCGCGCGGGCAACATACGAGGCGATGTCACTGGCTCCGCGGATACAGAAATGTGTCCTGTCTCCTTCCGCAAAGAGGCTCGGCGCCGCGTCCTCGCCCAGGAATTCGTACAGCCAGGCCGAAAAAACGGTGAGATCGATAACCGGAACATTTTCCCGGGCAGCCAAGGCCCGCACCGCTTGGGGGTAGGCGCCGTGTGAGGGGACCAACCGGCCGTCCTCGAACCAGCAGCGCTCAACAGAAGTACAAAGGACCGGCAGCGCTCCGCGGGACCGCACATCGGCCAGGAAACCGGCCAACCTGTAGGTGTAACCGCCGTCGGGCGCCAGGAGAGCAGGCTGCTTTTGGTCGTTGTGACCAAATTGGATCAGCACCAGGTTCTCCGGCTCGAGCTCTTTCAGGAGCTCGCCCCACAGGCCTTCGCTGATGAACGATTCGGTGGTGGCGCCGCCTTTGGCGAAGTTCATCACCGTGTCCGTCTCGTCGAGGAAGGCAGCAAGCACCGCGCCCCAGCCGCTCATGGGGTACTCCTCCGGAGGGCAGGCGGCCACCGTGGAATCTCCGGCCAACAGTATCCTCAACCCTTCACCGAGCCAATCATGATGCCTTTAGCGAAGTGCTTTTGGAGGAACGGGTAGAACAAGAGGATAGGAACAGTGGCAACCACCACCACGGCAAATTTAATTCCTTGGGACGGCGGAATGTAACTGGGATCAGGGTTGTCCAGCATGGCCTGAGACGCCACTGTCACTTGGCGCAGGAACATTTGGAGGGTCCACATATTGCTGTCATTGAGGTAGAGCAAAGGAGACATGAAGTCGTTCCAGATGCCCACGGCGTAGAAGAGGGCAAACGTAGCCAGAACGGGCTTTGACAGCGGTAGCAGAATGCTCCAGAGGATGCGCAGCTCCGAGGCGCCGTCGATCTTGGCCGATTCCTCCAATTCTGCAGGCAGCTCCTGGAAGAAGTTTTTGATGATGATCAGGCTGAAGGGGTTTACGGCCATGGGCAGGATCAATGCCCACCATGTATCCAGCAGCCCCAGGTCCTTGACCACCAGGAAAGTGGGGATCATTCCGGCGGAGAACACCATGGTGAACACCACTAGGCTGAGGATGATGTTGCGGCCGGGCAGCGCACGCTTGGAGAGCGGATAGGCCATGCACACAGTCAGCGCGAGCTGGATGACCGTCCCGGTTGCCGTCACGCCAATGGTGGTGGCCATTGCCCGGAGAAAGGCCGGAGTTTGAAGGATCGCTTCGTAGGATCCTAGGGTGAACTCTTCGGGCCAGAGAAAGAATGATCGCCGAGTGAGCTCTGCTTCTGTTGCGAACGACCCCGCGATGACAAAGAGAAACGGCAGGAGCGCAAGAACCCCCACCACGCCCAAGAGCACAATGTTGAAAGCGTCGAAAACGCGTCCCGGTTTTGTGTTGTATCGATTATCCATCTAGAAAAGTCCCGACTGATTGAACCGCTTGGCGAGCGAATTCGCGCCAAAGATGAGGATGACGCCCACAAGCGCCTTGAACAGCCCCACGGCGGTGCTGTAGCTGTAAGCACCCTGGGTGATGCCCACAAAGTACACATAGGTGTCGAAGACATCTGCCACGTTTCGGTTCAGGCTGTTCGACATGAGGTAGATCTGCTCGAATCCGGTGTTGAGGATTTGACCGATCTGCAGGATCAGCAGGACAACAATGACGCCGCGGATGTTGGGCAGCGTAATATGCCAGACCCGCTGGAAGCGGCCGGCACCGTCAATGACGGCGGCCTCATATTGCTCCTGATCTACGGTGGCCAGGGCCGCAAGGAAAATGATGGTTCCCCAGCCGGTGTTCTTCCAGATTTCCTGGGCAACAATGATCGGACGAAACCAGTCCGGATCGGCCAGGAAATCGATATTGGTACCCATGAGGTTGTTCAGTCCGGTAAATAGCGGGCCTACATCCATTGCCAGCAGAAGATAGCTCAGCGACGCCACAATGGTCCAGGAAAGGAAATGGGGAATGTAGACGAGAGTCTGGATGGTGCGCTTGTAGATCTGGAGACGCAATTCGTTGAGCAGCAGGGCCATGATGATGGTCAGCGGAAACGCAACGAAAAGGGAAAGCGCTGCAAGGATGAGGGTATTTGAGAGGAGTCGGGGGAAATCCGGGTTGGTGAAGAAATCCTCAAAGTGCTGAAACCCTACCCAGGGGCTGCCATCGATGCCAAGGAAGGGAACAAAGTCCTTGAACGCGATGCGTGCGCCCCACATGGGCCAGTAGCGGAAAACGGCGAAGTAAATGACCCCGGGCATAAGCAGCAGGTACAGCCACCGGTATTGAACCAGGCGAGCCTTGAACGAGACCTTGCGTGATGCCGGGGCCGATGGTCCGGAGGCTGCGGATATTGGGTCCGCGTTTTGAAGGATGCTGGTCACGGTGTGTCCTTACTAGGGGGCCGGGGGGGTGCAGCGCCCAATGTGGCCGCACCCCCTGATGATGCTTATTTGGTCGAATTGGTCTGTTCGTTGATTTCGGCGATGATGTCGTTGCCCCCGCTGGTCTTCCAGCGCTCGACGGCGTCGCGCAGCGCCTGCTCATCGATCTGTCCTGCCAGGAACTGGATCCGGGCGTCCGTGACGATATTGTCCAGCTGTGCCCCCTTGGCAACCTGGGTTTCGGAGACGAAAGCTGAGGCCGGGTTTTGATCTGCAAATTCGAGATCTGATTCCTGCAGCTGCAGCCGCTTGTCGAACATCTCCTGTTCGTATGCGGTTGCCTGCTTGGGAAGGTAATACTTGATTCCGTCCACATTGGTTCCCAGCTGGGAGTAGCTCTTGACCGCCTGGGCGACTTCCGCGCCTTCAGCACCGAGCTCGGTTTTGGGGACGGTCAGGTCGCCATCGAGCGTGAAATTGACGTCTTCAATGCCGTTGTTGATGAGGATTGCGGCCTCCTCTGAGTTGAGATCGTTGAGGAAGCTAAGGACTTCCTTCAGTTCTGCTTCGGTCTTGACCGTCGCTTTGGGAATGGCAAGGAAACCAGAGAACCCGGGGGTCGGGTGGGCATGAAGCTCACTGTCAGGGCCTTCAAGGTTGCCGGCGATGTCTACGAAGTTCTCAAAGGTGGTTGGATCCTGCGTCTTGAAGAGGTCGATGAGCACCGAAGCGCGCGAGTGCACGTCGATGATGATTCCGCCCTTGCCGTTGAAAAACGGTTCATTCCAGGTTGCCGAGTCCATGGTCGCGTAGTCGCCGTTGATCAGGCCTTCATCCACGAACTTTTTTAGGTACTGATTTGCTTCAATGAACTCCTCAGTGGCGAAGTTGGGCACCAGCTCTCCGTCCCGCTCGGCCCAGGTGTTTCCGGCGCCAAACCAAGTGGCCACGACGTCGTAAGGGCTGTTTGAGTTCACGGTCCCGGGCCACTTGGGAACAATAAGGCCATAGGTGTCCTTGACCCCGTTGCCGTCCGGATCGTTTTCGGTGAAGGCCTTGGAAATCTCATAAAGGTCATCAACCGTAGTGGGCGTTTCCAGGCCGAGGTTCTCCAGCCAGTCCTTGCGCAGGATGACAGAGGTTCGCATCGCGTCGCGTGCCCGGTAAACGCCGTACACTTCGCCATTGATACTGGCATTGCGTTCAATATCGGGGTTTTCAGTCACAAGATTGGGATACTCATCCAAATAGTTCGAGAGCTCCCAGAAAGCGCCCGCCTTAGCATTCTTGACGAAGCCAGGTGTCTTGGCCTGAATGATCATTACGTGCGGAAGATCATCTCCGGCAAGGGTGATGTTGGTCTTCTCTTCATAGTCGGCGTTGGGGACCCAATTGATGTCGAGTTTTTTTCCCGTAATTTCTTCAAGCTTGGTCTGAACCGTATCTCCCTTTTCCGGCGGCTGAGGCTCCAAGAAGGGCACCATGATGGAGACGGTATCCAGGGATGGGGCCTCCTCCGGGGTGGAGGAGCAGGCCGAAAGGGCCATGCCCGCGCTAAGAATAATGGCCAGTCCCGTGAGAGGTTTGCGTTGCATTGTGATCTCCTTTGATGGATGCAGCAAGTAGAGATGAGAGCTTTTATCGCGGCATGATGCCGGCCGCAGCGGGTGAGTGCAGTTATCTATATCGGGCTAGAAACCTGCCGGCTCAAGCGGGGGAGGCAGCGAGGCGGGCCTCATTGCGAACAAAAAAGTCGAGAGCCACCCGGGTAGTCAGGTAAATGGCCAACCCAAAGGAAAAGAAAGGCACCAGACCGGGCAGCTGGATGGTGGCGACCGTTACCCCGGACAGGATGAGCCCATTCAGAATGAGCAGCAGCGGGTTGGTAAGCGTCAGTGTGATTGCTGCCGGAACCGCTGCGACAGTCCTGATGTCGTAGTGGTTCAGGATCGGCACGAACACCGTCACGATGGTGGCGCAGATGCCTGCAACAACGAGGACTACCGGCGCCAGCAGCGAAGAAAAACCATCCTGACCGCTGCGAAAGAACTCCCAGCTGGACAACAGTGATGCCAGTACCACTGCTGCGGGCAGCAGAGCAACATTCGCCCTGACGAAATCAGATTTCCAATGCCTCCAAAAAGCAGGAAACACGTTGAAAGCCTCACCGCTGGCCCGTCTCCGGACCAGTGCAGACCCAGCGACGAAGGAAGGCCCAAACCCGAAAACAATGCCTCCCAGGACAGTGAAACCGATGAACGCCAGATTCAGCAGGGCGATCCACGTCAAGGTGTCGAAGAAGTCGTAGGCACGTGCTGCCAGACTGCCCTTCTTCAAGACGTTGGATCTTTGCTGATGGAATCGCCAAACATCAACCACACCTCTTTGTGAGTACAGCTTGGAATGCGGTTTCCCGCGATTGAGACCAACCTATGGCTGGATATGCCAGTCCGTCAATAGATTTTTGAATCGTTATAATTGTTGCAGGGAAGTGGTGTGCCTGCTGGAGTCGCTGACAGGTGGTAGGAGGCGTCTGGGGATCTATCCGGTGGTGATCCCCGGACGCGCATCCAGGCTGGATACTCCGAAGGTGCGAATTGCGGCTACGCCTTCCCGGTCCTTGGCACGTAGTGCGGAGGCTCTGCTGGTGACTCCGACAAGTAGGCTGTGCGATATTTCAGTCTTTCCGGAGCCAGGAATGTCAGTGGCAGGTGAAAGCCTGAAGTCATGGATCAGCACGGATCTTTTCCCAAGACCAGCACCGGTGGTTCCGCCGCTGCCGGGCAGGGCGCTGTCCCGAATACGGGAAGAGATTCAGGGCGGGAGTCAGGAAGAGATTCAGTGCCCAGCCTGGCGGTTTATGAGGCCGAGCCGGGGCCTGTGGAACGGTCTGCCAGTGGTGGTCGCGGAACTGAAGCCGGAGCTGAGGCCGGAAGCGGAACTGACGCAGGAACCGGAGCTGACGCAGGAACCGGCAGTGAGCCCGGTGCCGGTGTGGGGCCCGGGGCTGAGGCTGGATCGGGGGCGGCTGCGGCGGCGGATGCCGGTGGGTATCGGGACGGGTTTACCGGGGCCCTGGTGTTGCAGGGTGTTGAGGCCTTCACCCAGGAGGAGGCTGGTAGGGTGCTGGCCCGGC
>NZ_JBEPPM010000025.1:0-47644 GCF_040547315.1 Arthrobacter sp. UYP6 | reverse complement strand
CTCTTCGCCATGCTCCGTGACGGCACCCTCTACGCAGACCCGGCACCAAAGAACCTGCCCTCAGTCGCTTGACGAAAACCATAGAGGCACCCCCCCCCCCCGAGCGGTACGTGAGTTAGGCCGCACCCCTGTGATTGCAGGCCTCACCTTCGGTAAGCTGGCGCCATGCTGAAGAGAGTGGCGAAGAGACTCGCGGTGGCAGCGCTGATTTTTACAGCCTTCGCGACGGGCCTGCTGGCCATGCTGGTTTACGGCGCCGTGCAGCTTGTCCAAATGGCGGTGTACGGTGACGACGGCGATCCCTCGCCGTGGACTTTCATGGCCGCCTTCCTCACGCCGTCGTTGTTCATCGGGGCGTTGGTGCTGGTGTTCTTTGGAGTGCGTACCTCGCGGCGCGCTCGAAGCCGGCGCCACGACGCGGCGGCGCAGGCCGAGTCCTGGCGGCGGCTGTACCAGCGCCGGGACGAGCTCCTGGTGCGGTGGTCACGTTATGAAACGGACGTTGCCCTGATGATCGACTACCCGGTGATGACTGATTACACGGACCCGGTGATCCGCGACGTCATTGTCGCCATGCAGGGCCTCCGCGCCGCGGAGGCACAAGCCCTGGATTTGGGCCGCGGACCGGCCGAAACGTCCAGGCTCTTCAGCGCTGTTAACCGGTTTGAGACTGCCTTCGTGACAGCCGAAAGATACGCCCGCCGCTGCGGGCAGTCCAAACTCAGTGCGGCCGAACGCAGCAAGCTCGCCACCGCCCGGCAGGCCCTGAACATCATCCTTGACGGAGCAGCCACACCATCCGAAGTGGACGCGGCCTACCGCAGCCTGCGCGGGTCGCTGCGCGGCATCATCGAGCTCCCGGATCAGACGGTCGCGGACCTTAAAGCGCACACCAGAGCCGGCCTCGGCGTGAGTCCCCACGGATCGACGGCGGCTGAGGCCGCACGGGCAGCCTAACGGGGATACTCGTCCTCTTCGGGCGGCACCCCGCTGTCCACGCTCTGCTCCAGCCGGTCTGCCTCGGAACCGTCAGTCCGCAGCGGATCCCCGTGGGCGCCCACGGGGTCCTGGATTCCGGTGTCCTCCTGTGCCTCGGGAACAGCGGGCGTCTGCTGATCCAAGGCATCGGCTTCGTTCTCGGTGGGTACGGCCGGGCGGTCATCTGCGGCGGACATCGCGTTCTCCTTTGCCTGAAAGCGGGGCTTCACAACCATCGTTGACACCCTTAGATTCTAGGCCTGCTTAGCGCTTCCGTGGAGGGGTGTGCCGTGATCCTGCGGTTCCTCCTTCAGCGCTTCCGCGGGGACCTCGAAGCCGGCACAGTCAAGGCGTGAAGTCCGTGGGATAGTCTTTCTCCGTGACATGCACAACATCCCGGATGAGATGTGCCGCCGGCAGCCCGGGCCATCAAGAGACCCGGGGCCACCGCCTCAGCCCGGCAGCCACAATCCTTCCCACTGAGCTGATTGTTCGCGAGTCCACCATTGGAGCCACAGCTCCGGCGGCGGCACCATGACCGGCGCAGCATCGTTCCCGGATAAGTCCCTTGTAAGGAATTCATGACAGTCCACACCAGCACCCGGCTTTCCGACGGCCGGGAGCTCATCTATTTTGATGCCTCCGCTGAGACCGCCCGGCGGCGCCAGTCCGCCCCGACGGACAGCCGAGGCCTTCCGGCCCGGCCGGGAAACGGCACCGCCCGCTTCGACGCGTTGACCGGCGAGTGGATCGCAGTAGCCGCCCACCGGCAGTCCCGTACCCATTTGCCGCCCGTCGACCAGTGCCCGCTATGTCCCTCATCGCCGTCGCGCGCCTCCGAAATCCCGGCCGAGGACTACGAGGTAGTGGTCTTCGAAAACCGCTTCCCCTCCTTTGGCCCGGACCTGGGCCCGCTGCCCGCGGACCCGTCATGGGGCACGACGGCGCCGGCGTACGGGCGCTGCGAAGTGGTGGCCTTCGATTCCGCGCATCAGGGCTCCTTTGGCTCGCTCTCCCCGAGCCGGGCACGGACCGTGGTGGATGCCTGGGCCCAGCGCACCGCTGCGCTGTCGGCAATGGAGGGAATCCGGCAGGTGTTCTGCTTCGAAAACCGCGGCGAGGACATCGGCGTCACCCTGCTGCATCCGCACGGCCAGATCTACGCCTATCCGTTTATTCCGCCCCGTTCCGCAGTCATGGCGCAGCAGGCGGCTGCCTACTACGAAGCGTCCGATCACCGGCAGACCCTGGTGGGTGCGGCGCTGGAGGCGGAGCGCAGTTCCGGAGAACGGATGATCCTGGAGGGCGAACACTTCAGTGCCTTTGTACCCTTCGCCGCCCGCTGGCCGCTGGAAGTCCATCTGGTGCCGCACCGGCAGGTCGCGGACCTTGCTGAACTCCGGGACGAGGAACGCGATGACCTGACGGCCGTCTATCTTGACCTGCTGAGCCGCGTGGACGGACTGTATTCCACTCCCACTCCCTACATTGCCGCGTGGCACCAGGCGCCGCTGGATGCACGCTTCCGTCCGGCCAGCCGGCTGCACCTGCAGCTCACCTCTCCGCGCCGTGCCGAGGACAAGCTCAAATTCCTGGCCGGCTCGGAAGCCGCGATGGGCGCCTTCATCAACGACACCATCCCCGAACAGGTGGCAGCAAACCTGCGTGCCGCCGTTCCCGCCGCTCTCGGAAAGGCCCCGTCATGACCCTCTCCGCCCCCGAACTGTCCGCCGCCTTCACCGCCCGCTTTGGCCGGGAGCCGGCAGGTATCTGGTCCGCTCCCGGACGGGTGAACCTGATTGGCGAACACACCGACTACAACGACGGCTTTGTACTGCCCTTCGCCATCAACCGTTCGACGCTGGTGGCCGCCGCCCCGCGCCGGGACCGGACGGCCAGGGTGTACTCGGCATTCGGTGAGGGCAGTCTGGCAAGCGCCGATCTGAACAGCTTGAGCGCCGGCAGCGTCCAGGGCTGGGCAGCATATCCCCTGGGCGTGCTGTGGGCCTTCGAAGACCGGGGCACCGGTGTTCCCGGACTGGATCTCTACCTCGATTCCGATGTGCCGGTAGGGGCCGGGCTCTCTTCCTCGGCCGCCCTGGAATGCGCAGTGGCCGTGATGGCCAACGATCTCTCCGAGGCCGGGCTCACGGGCCCGGAGCTTGCTGTCCTGGGCCAGCGCGCAGAAAACCTCATGGTGGGCGCACCCACCGGGATCATGGACCAGTCCGCATCCCTGCTGGGCGAGGAAGGCCACGCCGTCTTCCTGGACTGCCGCAGCCAAACAGCGCAGCTGGTGCCGCTGGATCTGGCCGGCAGCGGGCTGACGCTGCTGGTGATTGATACCCGGGTCAGCCACGAACATTCCAGCGGCGGTTATGCCTCCCGGCGCGCCTCCTGTGAACAGGGCGCCAAAGCTCTGGACGTGGCCGCACTGCGGAACCTGACCGTCAACGACCTTGCTGCAGCCGAAGGCATCCTGGACGAGGAAACGTTCCGCCGGGTCAGGCATGTGGTGACGGAAAATGCCCGGGTGCTGGCCGCCGTCGAGATCCTGCGCACGGACGGTCCGGGCAAGCTCGGTCCGCTGCTGAACCAGAGCCACGCGTCCATGCGCGATGACTTTGACATCTCCTGCCCGGAACTGGATCTGGCGGTGGACACTGCTCTGGGAGCGGGCGCGCTGGGCGCCCGGATGACCGGAGGCGGCTTTGGCGGTTCGGCCATCGCACTGGTCAACAACGACGACGTCGACTCCGTCACTGCGGCGGTGACCGGCGCGTTTGCTGCAGCCGGTTATGCCGCACCCGCAGTGTTCAGTGTGCTTCCCGCGTCCGGAGCCGGCCGCATGGAAGGCTAGACGGGCGTTCCGGAAGCGGACGGCGACGTCCAGGTTCTCTGCGTACCAGTCGCCGTTTCCAGGCACTCGTCAGCGTGGGACATCTCTGTGCTCGTTGGTCCAACGTGACTTGGCCGTAAAGACCTGCTTGGAAATCGGCGCATAGGCTTTCAGCAGCCCTTCACCGCTTAGCCGCGCTGCCTCGGCTGCTTCCTCATTGATCCTCCTGGTGAAAGCTTCTTCCGCGTGGGGGTTCAGGGCAGGCTCTTCGCTGCTGATCAGCACCGTGTCCCCCTGATCTGTTCCATCGGTTGCGATCGAAAAGCCATTCCCCAGCTCGGAAGCCAGCCGTTCGGCAAGTTCGCGGCCCCTCGCCAAGTGGGCCGCATCGGTAGCGTCGCTCCGGCCCGTATTGCCTCTGTAATACTCTTTACCCTCCTTTTTGGATGCACGCCCGTCCGGATGTGCAGTGAAGATCTGGCGAACCCGGGAAGCGCCGAGGACCTGCCCCTCCGGGAGGGGCAGGTCCTCGAAACATACCGGTCAATCATCATGCGGTTCATGAGAGTTATGAAGACACTCTCTGAATCTTTCGGTGGAGATGGGGGGAATCGAACCCCCGTCCGATGTTGTATTGCCAGGACTTCTCCGGGCGCAGTCTGCGTCGGATTTTCTCGGCCCCAGCCATCCTGCAGACAAGTGGCTGATCCGGGCCCAGCCGTCCAAAAGTCCCGAACACCCAGACGGCGAAAGTGTTCGGCAGTGGCCCTCTAAACGACGCCAGGATCCGGAGCGAGAGCGACTCCGGGCTGACGGACTACTCCGGCTGCTTAGGCAGCGAGAGCGAAGTCAGTGCGCATAGGTTTGGCACTTATTTTTTTGCAGAGAGCGTTTACGAGATAACTCTGCGTTCTCGGCCCGCTTCCCCTGACTCAACAGACATCGTCGAAACCGATCATCCCCATATTCAGTTGCCAACCAACCGGCCGCCGTTCCCGGCGTCCACACATAATAACGACTGTCCGCCAAAGATCATTCCCTGCCCGGAAGCTTGCTCCGCGCAGAGATCCGTGGGTAAGAATGGTCCCCATGGACTCCTTTGGCACCCACCCGGCAGGCATGGCGGACCTGCTTGACCGGGCGCGTTCGCTTGTCTGCCCCGGATCACGTCGAATCCTGGGTATCACCGGAGCCCCCGGGGCCGGAAAATCCACTGTTGCCCGGCTCCTGGTGGAAGCACTTGGCCCGGACACGGCCGCCCTGGTGCCCATGGACGGATTCCATCTGGCCAACAGTGTCCTGAAGGAGCTGGGACGGCAGCAGCAAAAAGGTGCGCCGGACACGTTCGACGACGGCGGATACGCGGCGCTGCTGCGGCGCCTGCGAGCCCAGTCGGAGGAGGAACCGGAGATCTACGCGCCCGACTTCCGGCGCGAGGTGGAGGAACCGATCGGATCCGCCCTGCCCGTGGGAGCCTCAGTGCCGCTGGTCATCACGGAGGGCAACTATCTGCTGCTGGAGCAGGGCCACTGGCCGCGCGCCCGGGCCGTGATGGACGAGGTGTGGTACCTCGACGTCGATGATGCCGTACGCCGTGAGCGGCTGATCCGCCGGCATGCGGAATTCGGCAAAACCCCGGACGAGGCCCGGGCCTGGGCGCTGGGCAGCGACGAGGCGAATGCCCGGCTGATTATCAGCCAGGCCAACCGGGCCGACGTCCGCATCAGGATGGATTCCCTCCGGGCTAAAGGATGAGCCGCCGACGTGCGTTAAAAGGGCGGCCGGCAGCGCTGTAGCATGGCGGAATGATCACAGAAGGGCCTTCGGCGGCGGCAGAGCAGGACACCGCAGCACCTCGGCACCATCAGTTGATCATTACCCTCTTTGGCTTATACGCCCGCACTCCGGGCGGAGGAATACCGGTGGCGACCATCATCCGGCTGCTGCAGGACGCCGGGGTGGGACCTGCCGGCGTCCGTTCGTCCATCTCCAGGCTCAAGAAGCGCGGCGTCCTGGACAGCACCACGGTACAGGGCCGCAACGGGTACGCCCTGGCCGCCGGACTGGACGCTACGTTCCAGGAAGGCGATGAGCGGATTTTCCACCCCCGGCGGGCAGCGCTTGGAGATCCGTGGCTGCTGGCTACGTTCACCGTTCCCGAATCTCAGCGCAGCGTTCGCCACAAGATCCGCAGCTCCCTGGTCCACATGGGATTCGGCGCTGTAACCCCCGGGCTGTGGATTGCCCCCGGGCACCTCCGCGCAGCTGTGCTGTCCTATTTTGAGAACCGCGGCCTGAGCGGATATCTGGAGTTCTTCACCGCCGATCACGTAGGCAGCAGCGACATGCGGGCCAATGTAGCCCGGTGGTGGGACCTGCCCGCTTTGGAGAGCCAGTACGCCAGCTTCATTAGTGACCAGCAGCCGCTGCTGGATAAATGGACGGCCGGAGACTGCAGCGCTCCCGACCAGGCCCCGCACGCCTTTGTAGACCATCTGGCGCTGGTGACCGAGTGGCGCCGGCTCCCGTACCTCGACCCCGGACTGCCGGTGGAGCTGCTGCCCGAGGACTGGAAGGCCCTGGAAGCACATGACCTGTTCTCCCGGCTGCACTCCCTACTGGGGCCGCCGGCTGAACGCCACGCAGCGGCAATTATCCACGGCACGTCCTAGCTGACGGTTGGGGAACCGGCCGGCTAGCTACGTTCCTGAATCACGGCAACACCCTGGATTTCAATGACGGCTTCCTTCTGCCACAGGCGGCTGACGCCGATTCCAGCCATAGCGGGATACTCAGTACCTGCCATGTCCCGCCAGATCCTGCCGATTTCACGCCCGTGGGCCAGGTAGTCATCCACGTCAGTGAGATAGATCGTCACTGACACCAGGTCCTCAGGCCTTCCACCGGCTTCGGCCAGGGTGGTCAGAACGTTGCCGAAAGCCTGCCGGAACTGTTCCACCACGCCGCCGTCGACAATGCGCATCTGCGCATCCAGCGCCGTCTGGCCGCCAAGGTAGACGGTGTTCCCGGCAAGGACGCCGTGCGCATAGCCCGACGGCTTGGGCAGCGAAGCGGGATTGATGACCGTATTAACCATGCTGTTTTTCCTCCTGAGCGGGGCGTTTATCTGCGCCCAAAAAGCCCTATTCAAGCCCTGTGAGCCGTGCTACATTGAGCGTACGTGACGCCAGTCATAAAGTCGACATATGCAGCCTACGTAGCCTGCGGAGATTGCAGGGACACGGAGAGAGAATGAAACTCGCAACGGTAAGGATCAACGGCAGCAGCACGGCGGCCGTGGCACTGCCCAACGGAGACTACCTGCCGCTGGAAGCGCCGGACCTCAGCGCCCTGCTCCGGAGCGAGGGCTGGCAGGAAAAGGCGGCGGCCCTGGCCGCCGGTGCCGGGACCGGCTCCCGGGTGGTGTCCGCTGCCGACGCAGAAGTGCTCAACCCCCTTCCCCATCCGAACAAGGTCATTTGCTGCGGTTTGAACTACAGCGACCACATCCTGGAGATGGGCCGGGAGCTTCCGTCCTTTCCCACTCTGTTTGCGAAATTCGCTGACACGCTCACCGGCCCCTTCGCGGATCTGGAGATTACGGCCAGCGAAAGCGTGGATTGGGAAGCCGAGGTCGCCGTCGTCGTTGGTTCCCGGCTCAGCCGGGCGGACGCAGCAGAGGCAGCCGCGGGAATCGCCGGATACACGGCGGCCAATGACATCTCCATGCGGGATTGGCAGAACCGCACACTGCAGTGGTTCCAGGGCAAGGCCTTTGACTCCAGCACACCGCTGGGCCCTGTCCTGGTCACCGCGGACGAGCTGGACCCAGAGGCCGGCGTGGAGGTCAGCTGCTACCTCAACGGCGAGCGCATGCAGCACGGCAACACCTCCACTCTTGTTTTCAGTGCCGCAACCCTGCTGTCCTACATTTCCACCTTCACCGTCCTGCGCCCCGGCGACATAGTGCTGACCGGCACTCCCGGCGGCGTGGGCATGGGCATGAAACCGCCGCGTTACCTGTCCGACGGCGATGTACTCACCACCGAGGTGGGCGGCATCGGCCGGTTGGAAAACCGGATCCGGGCCACGGTTACGGCATGAGTTTCGGAACAGCAGGACCCACCATCGGCAGTGCGCTGCCAGGAAAGGACATCATGATCGAGTACAGCACCGAGGGAGACAACTCCGTCTACGCCGGACCGGACGGGCAGGTTGTGCCCGTGGTGACGCGGGCCGGAGCCGAAGATACAAACACCGCCCAGTCCGGAGACTGCGTCCGCGTGTCAGGCGTCAGCATCCAGCACACCCCCGCCACCAAGATCTGGTTTGGCCAGGTGTCCAATGTTCCCGGCTACCGTTCGCTGCCGCACCACCACGGGGAAGCCGAAACCGGTGGGTACGTGCTTCGCGGCGAAGGACGCATCTACTTCGGCGAGGACTACGGGCAATACTTGGACATGAAGGCCGGCGACTGGGTGTTCGTGCCCCCGTTCATGCCCCATGTGGAAGCCAACATGTCAGTGACCGAAGAGCTGGTCTGGCTCACAGCCCGTACGCCCGAGAACATTGTGGTCAACCTTGACGATGTCCCCGACGCAACTCTGAACGGATACCGCAGGGCATGAACTCGGACATCTTCCTGCAGGCCATAGAGCTCAAGCAGACGGAAGCCGAGGTCTTTGACCAGGCGTATAGTGCGGTTCCGCAGTACGTGCCGTGGCCCAAGGCCTACGGCGGGGACATGGTGGCGCAGGGGGCGCTGGCGATGATGCACTCGGCGGCCGGGGACCGGCGGCTGCACTCGATGCACAGCTATTTCCTGCGGCCGGTGGATATGGGCATTGAGGTGCGCTATGAGGTGGAACTGCTGCGGGACGGCCGCGGCTACTCCACCCGCCAGGTGCGCGGCTTCCAGAACGGCAAGCCCGTCTATGCTGCCCTCGGCTCCTTCCACGTTCCGGAAGAGGGTCCGTCCTACAACCCGGAGATGCCCCAAGAGCACACGGGTCTTAATCCGGAATCCCTGGCGAGCGCGGCGGAGGTCCTGGCCGGCAACGACGCCGACGACGCCCGGTACTGGTCCGCCGGCCGCAGCTTTGACATGCGCCACGTCCCGGGCCCCCTGTACCTGGCACACGACGGGAACAGCCAGCCCCAGCAGGCCGTCTGGATCAAGGCCTTTTCCGCACTTCCCGACGATCCGGCGATCCAGCGGGCGGCATTGGCGTACGTCTGCGACTACACCATCCTGGAGCCGCTGCTGCGGGTCCACGGCCTTGCCTGGTCAACTCCCGGGCTGGCCACCGCCAGCCTGGACCACTCCATGTGGTTCCACCGCGACGGACGCGTGGACGACTGGGTGCTCTATGCCCAGGATGCCGTCTCTTCGCAGGACAACCGGGGACTTGCCACCGGCCGGTTCTTCAGCCGCACCGGAAAACTCCTGGCCACAGTGGCCCAGGAAGGCATGATCCGCGGTCCCCGCGCCTGACCCCACCCGAGCTTCACGCATGGAAAGAGACACCATGGACCTCTCCCCCTCGGCACACCAGGACACCTATACCCGCGACCACCTTCCTCCCAGGGACCAGTGGCCGGTCCTCGAATTTTCCCTCCCCGAGCTGCAGTATCCGGACCGCCTTAATGCCGCTGAAGCACTCCTGGACCACACGATTGCCGTTCACGGCGGAAATCGGACAGCGCTGCTGGCGCCGGACGGCACCGAGTGGAGCTACGCCCTGCTGCTGGAGCGCTCCAACCAGGTGGCCCGGGTCCTGACCGAGGACCTTGGCATTGTGCCGGGAAACCGGGTGATGCTCCGCGCACCAAACAACCCGTGGCTGGTTGCCTGCTGGCTAGGCGTCCTCAAGACCGGAGCCGTGGTGGTGACCACCATGCCCGCGCTGCGTTCCGGAGAGATCCGGACGCTCGTGGATCTGACCCGCCCCGCCGCCGTGCTGTGCGATCACCGGTTCCTGGCTGACATGCTTACAGCCGCCGGCGATCTGCCCGTGATGGCGGTGGGCGGCAGCGGCGACAAGGACCTGACCGTGCTCGCGGCGGCGAAGTCGGGTGAGTTCGCCAATGTGCAGACGGCAGCCGACGACGTCGCCCTCCTGGGCCCGACGTCCGGCACCACCGGCACGCCGAAGGTCACCATCCATTTCCACCGCGACATCCTCGCCAACGCGGACACCTTTGCCCGCCACATCCTGAAGCCCGAACCCCAGGATGTCTTTGCGGGCTCCCCTCCGCTGGCCTTCACTTTTGGCCTGGGCGGACTGGTGGTCTTTCCCCTACGCTTTGGCGCCAGCACGCTGTTGACCGAACGGACCACTCCGGCTGAACTCGCCGTGTTGAGCCGGAAGGCCGGCGCCACCATCCTGTTCACGGCGCCCACGGCATATCGCGCCATCATCAAGGAAGGGCTGGGGCAGCTGCTGTCCCCGCTGCGCATTGCCGTTTCCGCCGGGGAGCACCTGCCCGAATCAACCTGGCGGGAGGTGAAGGACGCCACCGGGCTGGAACTGGTCAACGGCATCGGTTCCACGGAAATGCTGCACGTCTTTATCTCCGCAGCGGGCCCGGACATCCGCCCCGGGGCCACCGGCAGGGCCATCCCGGGTTTCCGGGCCGCCATCCTCGGCAACAATGACGAGGAACTTGACCCCGGGCAGGTAGGGCGCCTGGCCGTCATTGGCCCCACCGGCTGCCGGTATCTGGATGACCCGCGGCAGGCCAACTATGTGGTGAACGGCTGGAACGTCACCGGGGACACCTTCCTGATGGACGCTGACGGCTACTTCTTCTACCAGGCCAGGTCGGACGACATGATCGTCTCCTCGGGGTACAACATTGGCGCTCCGGAGGTTGAGGCAGCCCTGAACCAGCACCCTGATGTGGTGGAGAACGCCGTGATTGGCCGGCCCGATCCCGACCGCGGCTCCGTTGTCTGCGCCTTTGTGGTCCTGCGGGACGAGGTACCGGCCGACGACGCCAAAATCCGCGAGCTGCAGGACTTCGTCAAGGCGACCATCGCGCCCTACAAATATCCCCGCGCCATCAATTTTGTCACCGAACTCCCCCGCAACCCCAGCGGAAAACTCCAGCATTTCAAGCTCCGTGAAGGCTTCACAGCCGCCCAGGCTTAGATCCACGCCGGTTATCCGGCACAGAAAGGACACACCATGAAGATCGCAGTTGTAGGCGGCGGCCCCGGCGGGCTCTATTTCGCCGCACTCATGAAGCAGCTGGATCCGGAGCACGAGGTGACGGTGTGGGAACGCAACGCCGCCAGCGACACCTTTGGCTTCGGCGTCGTATTTTCCGATGAAACCCTTGGCGGGATCGGCAATGCGGACACCACCATTGCCGACTACATGTCCAGGCGCTTTGCCCGGTGGACGGACATTGACATCCATTTCCGCGGCGAGCAGCACACGGTGGGCGGGCAGGGCTTCGCCGCAATGAGCCGCAAGGAGCTGCTTGAACTGCTGCAGCGCAGGTGCGCCGAACTGGACGTGGATCTGCGCTTCTCCACGCTGGCCCCCGACGTCGCTGAACTCAGTGCCACCCATGACCTGGTGCTGGCGGCGGACGGCCTCAATTCCGCGGTCCGGTCCGCCTACGCGGACTCCTTTAGGCCCTCTCTGGACCAGCGCCGCTCCAAGTACATGTGGCTGGGCACCGACCAGGTGTTCGAAGCCTTCAAGTTCTTCATCAAGGACACCGAGCACGGTGTTATGCAGATCCACGGCTACCCCTATTCCGATGAAGGCTCCACGTTCATTGTGGAAATGCACGAGGACGTCTGGCGGGCCGCCGGCTTTGACGATACCGAGGGGCACATATTCCCGCCTGGAGTCAGCGACGAATCGGCGATTGCCCGAATCCGGGAGATTTTCCGGGAGGAACTGCACGGCCACTCAGTGCTGTCCAACAATTCCAAGTGGCTGAACTTCACCACGGTCCGGAATGAGAACTGGCGGCACAACAACATTGTCCTGCTGGGCGACGCCGCCCACACCGCGCATTTCTCCATTGGGTCCGGAACCAAACTGGCCATGGAGGACTCCCTCGCTCTGGCCGCCTGCCTGCATGAACACCCTGATGTGGATCTGGCGCTGGCCGCCTATGAAGCCGAACGGCGCCCCGTGGTGGAATCCACCCAGCGCGCGGCCCAGGCCTCGCTGGAATGGTTCGAGAACATTGGCCAGTACGCCAACCAGGAACCCGTCCAGTTCTGCTTCAACCTCCTCACCCGCAGCCGCCGCATCACCTACGACAACCTCAAGCTGCGGGATCCGGACTTCGCCGCCCTCGCGGACCGCGCCTTTGCCGATGCGGCCGGAGTTGCCGAGACGGCACCGGCCATGTTCCAGCCGGCGCGGATCGGGCGCCTGGAGCTGAAGAACCGGATCATCGTCTCCCCGATGGACATGTACTCGGCGGTGGACGGGTTCCCGGGAGACTTCCATCTGGCCCATTTGGGCAGCAAGGCGCTGGGCGGCGCCGGCCTGGTGATGACCGAGATGGTGTGTGTGTCCGACGCCGGCCGCATCACCCCCGGCTGTACGGGACTGTACTCGGACGAGCAGCGCGAGGGCTGGCGCCGGATCGTGGACTTTGTGCACCAGCAGTCCACGGCGCGGATCGGAGCCCAGATAGGTCACTCCGGGCGCAAGGGATCCACCCGCCTCATGTGGGAGGGCATCGATGTTCCGCTCGACGCGCAGGAGGGCTGGGAGGTGATGGGCCCGTCCGCACTGCCCTACGGCGAAGGCTGCAACCTTCCGCGCGAGATGGACCGCGCGGACATGGACCGGGTCCTGGCCGAATTCACCGACTCCGCCCGGCGCGCCGCCGAGGCTGGCTTTGACCTGTTGGAGCTGCACGCCGCGCACGGCTATCTGCTGTCCTCCTTCCTGTCCCCGGTCTCGAACCGGCGCACGGATGAGTACGGCGGCAGCCTGGAGAACCGTCTGCGCTATCCCCTGGAGGTTTTCGATGCGGTGCGGGCGGCCTGGCCGGCCGAGCGTCCGTTGACGGTGCGGCTGTCCGCCACGGATTGGGTGGAGGGCGGCACTACGGACGACGACGCCGTGGACATTGCCCGGGCGTTCATTGCCCACGGAGCTGCCGGCATCGATGTGTCCTCCGGCCAGGTCTCCAAGGAGGAAAAGCCCGCCTTCGGCCGCAGTTACCAGACACCGTTCGCGGACAAGATCCGCAACCGGGCGGCGGCGGAAGCGGGGGTGGCGGTCATCGCCGTCGGCGCCGTGTCCTCCTACGACGACGTCAACTCCATCCTTCTGGCCGGACGGGCCGACTTCTGCGCCCTGGGCCGCACGCACCTCTACAACCCGCAGTGGACCCTGCAGGCCGCGGCCGAGCAGGACTACCGCGGTCCGGGGGCAGACTGGCCGCTGCCGTTCAAGGCTGGCCGGCGAAAGCCGCCCAGCGCCCGGACCGACGCCGTCCGGCCCCGGCTTTCACTCCTGCGCCAGGATGATCCGGAAGCCGCACCCACGCACCTGCGGTGGACCCCGGAGCCGCATTCGCGGACCGCGCAGCCGGAAGCAGCCGCCTCGGGCGTCTGAGGCCAGGCTCAATCCCGCAAAGGAAGGGCCCGCCTCCTTGAATCCTTGGATTCGGAGGCGGGCCCTTCCTTTATCTCTTCGTGCGATCCATACGCGCGATCCATCACTGCGCCTGTGTCTGTCTCTGGAACTTAGTGCCCCTTGAACGCCTCTGCGAGCCACCACGCGCCGCCGTCGGAGGCAATCTTCGCATCTATGACCAGCGGTCTGCGCGGGCCGGCCGCCAGCCAGTCGCTCACGGCATCAAGGTCAGCAAGGGCCCTCACGGTCAGTCCGTCCGCACCGAAGCCACGGCCAATTGCAGCAGCGTCCGTCTCCGGAAACACCACCGTCCCCATGTCCGCCTGCGGGTTGTCGGCACCGAAGTGATGCACCTCCGCTCCGTAGGCGGCATCGTTGTAGACAACGCACACCAGCGGCAGTTCCAGCCGCACGGCGGTTTCCAGCTCCGCGACGGCCATGTGGAAGCCCCCATCGCCGGTGCCGAGCACGGGCAGCCGGTCCGGACGGGCCACCGCGGCTCCGATCGCCGTGGCCAGTCCCAGCCCAATAGACTGGAAGGCCTGGGTGAAACAGAACCCGTTTTCGTCCGGCACCTCAAGGAACTGACTCGGGTAACCCATGAAATTGCCCGAGTCCACAGCGACGATCCGCTCCCGGGGCAGCAGCTCATCGAGACGGCGGGTCAGGATACGGGGGTCAATCCGGCTGTCGGTGGAGAAATCCGCCAGCTCCTCGTCCTGCCACCGGATGGACTCCATCCGCCGGCACACCGCATCCGTCCGGTAGCCGGTCCGCGGTGCATTACCGCGGGCAAGTAGTTCAGCCAGCACCGCGCCCGCTGTTTCGGCCGAGTCCCCGAGGACGCCCAGTGCCACAGCCCGGTTGGCGCCGAGCGCTGCGTCCTCAAGGTCCACCTGCACCACGGCGGTTTCCGGACCAATAAGGTGGCCGTGCCGCATGGTCCACATGTTCAGCGCGCAGCCGAACCCCACCAGCAGGTCAGCGCCGGTTATCAGTTCAGCGGCCGCCGGTGAGGAGAATCCGCCGGAGATTCCGAGGTTAAACTTCTCTTCGTTGAACAGTCCTTTGGCCACCGCGGAGGTGGCTACCAGTGCGCCGGTGTACTCGGCCAGGGCCAGCAGTTCCTTCCGCGCTCCGCGGCCTCCGCGCCCGGCGATAAATACCGGCCGTTGTGCCTGCTCCAGCCGGTCCGCCAAGGCGGACACGGACGCCCGGCCGGGACGGACCGGATCGGAGAGCGGGACCGCCACCGGCGCCGCCGCCGTCTCCGGCACCTCCTGGGCCTGAACGTCGAGGGGAAGGTTCAGCACCACGGTGCGCCGGTCATTGACGGCCCGGCGGTAGGCGCGCACGGTGTCCGCCACCGCCGTGCGCGCCGAGTGGATCCTTTCCGGAACAGCGTGGACCGACCGGGCAAAGCCGTCCTGGTCCATGCTGAAGTTTGAGCCCACGGCGGAGGACGCTGCCTCGGCAGCCAGCACAATTAACGGCGTGCGGGACTTGGCCGCTTCCCCGATGCCGGTTGCCGCATTGGTGAGACCGCAGCCCTGATGGACGGACACCAGTCCCACCCTGCCGGAAACCCGCGCGTAGGCATCGGCCATGGTGGCTGCCCCGCCCTCATGCCGGGCGGCGGTGAACGGAACACCGTGGTGGCGCAGCGCATTGGTTACGGTGAAGTTCCCCGAACCAACCACACCGAAACAGTGCCCCGCTCCCAGCCCAGCCAGGGTCCTGCCGACAACCTCCGCTACGAACATGTGTCCTCCTAGGAATCGGAACTGTTCTTGATGGTAGGGAGGTCCCGCCTACTTGGTTGCATCGGCGGTGGAAGCGGCACCGGCGGCTGCTCCGGATTCCGTCGCCGGACCGGCCGCACCGGCCGCTGCAGCGGTACCGTCCAGCTGGGGCACCCGCTTGGGGATCATCGCCACCGCACCGGCAGCGATGAGGCCAACGACGGCGAATATCGCGAAGTTCCACTCAAAGGGCGCCCCTGA
Organism: Arthrobacter sp. UYP6; assembly: GCF_040547315.1. NCBI lineage: Bacteria > Bacillati > Actinomycetota > Actinomycetes > Micrococcales > Micrococcaceae > Arthrobacter > Arthrobacter sp. UYP6. The sequence goes on along the minus strand of NZ_JBEPPM010000025.1, from coordinate 32,201 downwards.
GGCAGCGATCCAGCCGCCGATGATCGGCCCGGAGATGGCACCGATCCGGGCAAAGCTGAGGGCCCATCCGGTAGCCGTGGCACGGGTGGCCGCGGGGTAATAGTCCGCAATATAACCGGTCAGGACCAGTGATGTGGAGATCGAGCCGATTCCGGCGAACGCCACAAACGCCAGGTTCACCACCATGGAGTTGGGGAACATCAGCAGCATGATGCCCGCGGCGCCCAGGATGTAGAAGACCACCAGGATCAGTTTTTGCCCCACGCGGTCCGCGGCGTAACCCAGGACCAGGCCGCCGATGGCCGACGCCAGGCTGAAGACCAGCAGGAAGGTCAGCGAAGACCCCAGGTCGTAGCCTGCCTTGCGCATGATCTGAGGCAGCCACGTATTCAGTCCGTAGACCAGGACCATGCCGCAGAAGAGCGAAATCCAGAAAAAGACCGTGGAGCGCAGGAACCGCCGCGAGAACATTGTGGCCATGGCTTCCCGCCAGGGAATCGACGCACCGCCGCGGGCCGGGGGCTTGGGGTTGTAGTTGGGAATGTTCTGCCGTGCAGCCAGGGCCTTGGCCTCGGTGATGCGTCCCTTTGACACCAGGTATTCCAGCGATTCCGGCAGCAGGAAGGCAACCAGGGGCAGGATCAGGATCGGCAGGGCACCGACGGCAACCACTGCCCGCCAGCCGAAGTCGGGCAGCAGCGCCATGGCCACGAGGGCGGAGGCAACAATTCCCAGTGAGTAGCCCGAGTACATCAGCCCATAGTTAAAGGAACGCTTTTTCGGTGCCGAGTACTCAATGGTCAGCGCCGCGGCAACCGGGATGACGCCGCCCATGCCCAGTCCGCCCAGGAATCTGAACAGACCAAAGATCTCCGGAGTGGGGGCCATGGCAGCCCCGGCCTGGGTGAGGGTGAAGATCACCATGGAAAGCAGGAGCATTTTCTTGCGCCCAATGATGTCACTGAGCGTCCCGATGAACAGTGCTCCGAAGAGCATGCCAACCAGTGCGTAGGCGCCCAGACCGCCGAGCTCCAGCGGCGAGAGGTCCCATTCCTTGTATTCTGCGAGGGCGGGAAGTACGGCGCCCAGGACGCCCACGTCGTATCCCTCCGCCAGAATCGCGAGCCAGCAGGCGAAGAGCACCAGGCCCGTGGTACGGCGTGGAATGGTCCATTCAGTTGATGGTGATACCTGTGTAGCCACGGTGCTCCTTGCGTCGGCGGTGCGGGTCGCTCTCATTATTGACGCACTATGACGATCGTCACAAGAGGTAAACAATTAAATCTTGGTCAGTTCCGCCCGGGCCACAGAACACTGCGGGACCGGGCAGAAATATCGGCCCGGTCCCGCAGTTTCCTGCCGCGCCGACGTCGTCGTTCCTGGTGCCGCGCAGCGGAAGTCTCACTGTAACTAGCGGCGGCGCCCGAAAATCAGTGAAGCGGCGGCCGTGGCAGCGGTGACCGCATAAACGGAGGGCCAGGCGCCGAGCTTTCTCGCCAGCGGGTGGGACAGGCCAAAGGCGGCCACGTAACCGGTAGTGAGAGCCACAGCAGTGCCGGTGCCGGCGTCGCGCTTCCACAGGGTGAAGGCTGCCGCTCCCGCGACCGCAAGGACGGCGCCGCCCAGCTGTCGGTTGCCGGTATCCCTTGCGGTTTTGTAACCGCCAATGAGGCCGGCGCTGGAAACAAGGGACGTCAAAAGTGCACTCACGGTGTGTTCTCTCCTTCAGGCTGGGTATCCACACCAGCCTATCCCCGGAGCGGCCGGCCGCTGCGTTTATGCTGTGAGGCAACCCCCTCCCCCATTGTGAAGGACCGCGCATGAGAACCACGCCAGAAAACCTGCTCGCCGCGGATGCCTCGCTGGAAAAGGTGGCCACCGGCGCCCAATGGGCCGAGGGTCCGGTGTGGATCCCCGCCCGGGAAGCCGTGCGCTTCAGCGACATCCCGGGAAACCGGATCCTGGAATACCGCGAGGCCACCGGCGCGCTTGAGGTTTATGCCGCCGACGCTGAGTTCACCAACGGCCGCGCACTGGACCGTGACGGCGCGGTGATCCAGTGCTCGCACGGCAGGCGCGCCGTTGAGCGGGACACCGGCACCGCGGCCAACGCCGTTCCCGCCGTCTCCACGCTTGTTGACTCCTACAACGGCCGCCGGTTGAACTCGCCCAATGACGTGGTGGTGAAATCCGACGGCACCATCTGGTTTTCCGACCCCTCCTACGGCATCCAGAAGGACACCGAAGGGCACCCCGGCCGCGAGGAATACGGGGACCGGTACGTCTTCCGCTTCGATCCGGCCAGCGGGGAGCTGACACCTGCCGTCATCGATGTGGAGGTACCCAACGGGCTGGCGTTCTCACCCGATGAATCCATCCTCTATGTCTCCGACACCTCGCTGGGCACCCCGGCCATGGACGGCGGGCCGCGCCTGCACGGCCATGGAATTCACGCTTATGACGTAGTGCAGGGCCGCTTCGCCCGGAACGGACGGACGTTCGCGGAGGTGGGGCCGGGAGTTCCTGACGGCTTCCGGGTGGATGTGCACGGGAACCTCTGGTCCTCCGCGAAGGACGGCGTGCAGGTCTTTTCCCCCACCGGTGAGCGGATCCTGCGGATTCCGGTCCCGGAAACCGTCAGCAACGTCTGCTTCGGCGGCAACGATGGCGCCACCCTGTACCTGACCGCGTCCACCAGTCTGTACCGGATCCGGACCGCCGTCACCGATGCGGCCGCCGCCCTGCGGCCGTAACGAAGCTAGGCGAAGGGCAGCACCAGTGAGGAGTAGCGTTCCTTGACGGTTTCAAGCAGCTCGTCGCCGGGTGCATCCCAGATCTCCTGGTTGAAGATCTCCACCTCAATATCCCCCCGGTAGCCTGCCTCGGCCACCCAGCCGGTGATCGTGGCAAAGTCAATCACGCCGTCGCCCATCATCCCGCGGGAGAGCAGGGCATCGGCTGCGATGGGGAGATTGCAGACCTGGTAGGAGGCAATCCTGCCTTCCCGGCCGGCGCGGGCGATCGCCTCGCGCAGCTGCGGATCCCACCAAACATGGAAGGTGTCCACTGCCACGCCGACGACGGCGGCGGGGTAGGGTGCGGCCAGGTCCAGTGCCTGCCCCAGCGTGGACAGCAGCGCCCGGTCTGCGGCATACATGGGGTGCAGCGGCTCCAGCACCAGCCGGATGCCGTGTTCGGCGGCGAAGGGGACCAGTTCCTCCAGCCGGTCCGCCACCCGCTGCCGGGCCGCAACAATGTCCCGATCCCCGTCCGGGAGGCCGCCCACCACCAGGAACAGCTCACCGGCTCCCAGGATTTCGGCCTCCAGGATGGCTGCCCGGTTGTCCTGGACGGCGGCCTCGCGGCCGGCCGGATCGGAGGCGGTCAGAAACCCTCCCCGGCACAGGGAGGACACCCGCAGCCCGGCATTGCTGATGAGCTTGGCCGCGCGTTCGGTACCCACCTCCGCGACGCGGTCCCGCCAGGGTCCGATCGCCGGAATGCCGGTCCGGACACAGCCGTCAATTACCTGTTCCAAGGTCCAGTACTTGGTGGTGGCGCTGTTGAGGGAAAGCCGGGAAAAGTCGCTCACTGAGCCACTCCGTTCACGGTAAGCCACGCTGTCATTCGCGCGGAGCTGAGATCTGGATCCAGAAGCAGGCCGGCCTGGTCCGCCAGCTCAAAGGTGCGGGCAAGGTGCCGGACGGAGCGCCCGTTCTGCAGCCCGCCCACCATCTGGAAACCTGGCTGCTTGCCGTTGAGCCAGGACAGGAAGGCAATGCCTGTTTTGTAGTAGAACGTGGGCGCGCTGAAGATGTGCAGGCCCAGCTCCCGGGTGGAGTCCAGGAGAGCCCGCGCCTGCTGTGGCTGACCGGCGTCGTAGTGCTGCAGCGCCGCGGAGGCCGCGGGATAGATAGCCGCAAAAATCCCCAGCAGTGCGTCGGAATAATGCGTGCCGTCGCCCTCGATCAGTTCCGGATAGTTGAAGTCATCCCCGGTGTAGAGCCGGACCCCCGCAGGCAGCACGGCCCGCAGCGCGCTCTCATGAGCGGCGTCCAGCAGGGAGACCTTCACCCCGTCAACCTTCGCCGCCGAGCCGTCGATGAGTTCACGGAACGTGGTAGTGGCGGCGGCGACGTCCGCTCCTCCCCAGTAGCCGGCAAGGGCGGGATCGAACATGTCGCCCAGCCAGTGCAGGATCACCGGTTCGCCGACTTCCGCCAGCAGGGTTGAATACACCCGCAGGTAGTCTTCGGGGCCCGACGCCGCCTGTGCCAGGGCACGCGACGCCATCAGGATGACCTTGGCGCCCGAGCCCTCCACCACGGAAATCTGCTCACGGTAGGCGTCCAGGACGGCATCCACGCCGGCTTTTCCCGCCGGCAAAGCGGCCAGGTCAAGGTGATCCGTTCCCGCTCCGGCGGCAATCAGGTCACGGACGGTCTTGCCGGCGACGGCGGGAGCACCGGAGGCTGCCACTGCGGCGGCCTCGGCCGCGGAGCGCTTGATCAGTTCCTGGGTGGCGGCCCAGTCCAGGCCCATGCCGCGCTGCGCCGTGTCCATGGCATCGGCCACGCCCAGGCCGTAGGACCACAGTTCATGCCGGTAGCCCAGGGTCGATTCCCAGTCCAGGTCCGCCGGGGCGCCCGGGATGTTGTTGCCAGAAACCCGGGGAATAACGTGGGCTGCGGCATAGGCGCGGCGGGCAAGCAGCGGAGCGGTCGGCCGCTGCCACAGTGTTGCCGGCGCCGGAGTGTAGGCGCGGGTGCCGCCGTCGTCGGCGGGAAGCATCAGCTGCGGCATCAGAGTTCGATCTCCGCGATGTCCAGGGTGCGCCGCTGCTCGGAGGACTGCAGGCCCAGCTCGGCCAGCTGGACACCGCGGGCGGCGGAGAGCAGGCCAAAGCGGTGTTCGCGGCCGGCAACGACGTCGCGCAGAAACTCTTCCCACTGGAGCTTGAAACCGTTGTCCAGTTCGGCGTTGGCCGGAACGTCCTGCCACTGGCTGCGGAAGGACTCGGTGACGGGCAGGTCCGGGTTCCACACCGGCTTGGGCGTATTCACACGGTGCTGGGAGACACATTTGGTGAGGCCGGCGACGGCGGAGCCATGGGTTCCGTCCACCTGGAATTCCACCAGTTCGTCGCGGTAGACGCGCACGGCCCAGGAGGAGTTGATCTGTCCGATGACCGGATCCCCCGCCGGGGTTTCCAGCTCGAAGATGCCGTAAGCGGCGTCGTCGGCGGTGGCGTCGTACGCCGTGCTGCTCTCATCCCACCGGGTGGGGATATGCGTGACGGTCTTGGCGTTGACGGTGCGGACCTTGCCGATGATGCCCTCGAGGACATAACTCCAGTGGCAGAACATGTCAGTGGTCATGCCGCCGCCGTCCTCCTTGCGGTAATTCCAGGACGGGCGCTGGGCTTCCTGATGGTCGCCTTCGAAGACCCAGTAGCCAAACTCTCCGCGGATGGAGAGGATGCGGCCAAAGAACCCTTCGTCCACCAGCCGGCGGAGTTTGACCAGGCCCGGGAGGTACAGCTTGTCGTGCACAACGCCGGCTGTGACGCCGGTTTCGCGGCCGATCCGGGCCAGCTCAATGGCTTCTTCCAAGGTTTCCGCGGTGGGCTTCTCGGTGAAGACGTGCTTGCCGGCGAGCATGGCCTTCTTGAGCGTGGCGGCCCGGAGGTTGGTCATGGAGGCGTCAAAAACGACGTCGACCGTGGGGTCCGCGATGACGGCGTCCAGGTCAGTGGTCCACTCGGCGACCTTGTGCTTTTCCGCCAGTTCGCGGAGCTTGGCTTCGTTGCGGCCCACCAGGATGGGCTCCACCGCTACGCGCGTGCCGTCTTCGAGCAGGAACCCTCCGGCTTCCACAATGGGCAGGATGGAGCGAAGCAGGTGCTGGCGGTAGCCCATCCGTCCAGTGATGCCGTTCATGGCGATCCGGATGGTGCGGGGCGGGGTGGCGGTGTTCTCCATGGTCGGTCTCCGTTGACTGGGTTGGCTGGGTTGGCTTCTGGTAAAGATGCGGGGAATGATCGTTCGGAAATACGGAAAGGAAACGCGGGAAAGCGCATTCCAACCTTGCCCATCCTGCCGCAGCCAGACCTTTCTGGCAAGCACTTTCCTGCAATGCCATAATTGCCGTCTCACTACAGTGGAGGAATTGTGCCTGCTAGCACCTTGTACGAAGTCGCCCGGCATGCCGGGGTTTCCCTTGCCACCGCCTCGCGCGTACTCAACGGATCCAACCGCCGTCCGGGCGGGGCCATTTCCGAACGCGTCAGGGCCTCGGCCGACGAACTCGGCTATATCGCCAACGCCCAGGCACAGGGACTGGCAAAAAAGAACAGCGGAATCCTGGGGCTGATCCTGCATGACGTCAGCGACCCCTACTTCTCGATGATTGCCCGCGGCGTCCAGGAGTCCGTCCAAGACCATCAAAAGGTGGTCCTGCTGGCCAGCACCGGCCGCGGACTGGAGGCTGAACGCCACGCCATCGCCACCTTTGCCGCCCGCCGCGCCGACGCCATTGTCATTGCCGGTTCCCGCACCGACAATGACGCGGCCAGCGCCGAAAACAGCCTCATTCTCGCCGAACTGCGGCGCTACAAGGCCAACGGCGGCCAGGTGGCCGTCATTGGCCACCCGGTGGTCGGATCCCACCCCGACGACGGTTTCCACAGCGTGCCGGTTCCCAACCGAGAGCTCAGCAGCCGGCTTGCCGCAGACCTGGCTGCCGCCGGACATCGCCGCTTCCTGGTCCTGGCCGGACCGGAGGGCCTGGTGACCTCGGATGACCGGCTGGCCGGGTTCCAGGAAGGGCTCCGGCATGCCGGTCTGGATCCGGCTGACGTCCACCGGACCGGATTCAACCGCGACGGCGGATACGGGGCCGCCGTCGAACTCGGCGCGCGGGTGGCGGCAATGGAGCGCCCGGAGCAGCGGACCCGGCAGGGCGGGGGACCCGCTGTCTGTGTCTTCGCAGTCAATGACGTCATGGCGATCGGCGCGATAGCCGGCTTCCGGGAGGTGGGGCTGCGCATCCCCGAGGACATTGCGGTGGCCGGTTTCGATGACATTGAAACGCTTCGCGACTTCACACCCGCCTTGACCACCGTGCAGCTGCCGCTGGCCGATTTAGGCCGCGCGGCCGTGGCCCGGGTGCTGGGAGGGGAAACCCCTGCGGAGCCGGCCGGCATTGAGGGAACCGTCATCCTGCGCCGCAGCACTGAGCTGCCCTAGCTCCCCTAAGTTTCGGGTACTCCGTGCCCCGGGAGCGAAGGCGTGCGGCCCTGGGCGGCCGCGGGCACTGCGCACCCTGCACATCTTTGGTTTATTTCGCCCGGTCACAGATGTGACGCAGTCCACATTTGGGGCTTTCGGGAAACCGCTTTCTCACGTATGCTCGCAGAAGTTCAGAGCATCGTCACACGAGAAACGGAGATACGGAATGCAATCCGTGCCCTTCCGCAAAGATGCGGTTCCCCGCGAGGCCCGGCAGCGTACCGGCAGCAAAGGATCGCCATGTCAGTACTGAGTGAGCTATCCAGCCTGAAGGGAAGCAAGGACAAGGTAAAGCGCAAGCTGACCCTTGCCGAAAAGAAGGAAGAACGGGCCGGCTTCCTCTTCCTTAGTCCGTGGATTCTAGGGCTGGTTGTCATCACGATCGGCCCGATGGCCGCTTCGCTGTACCTGTCCTTCACGGACTACAACCTGCTGGAAACGCCGGAGTGGGTGGGCTTCGAGAACTTCAGCCGGATGATGGATGACGCACGGCTCCTGAACTCACTCAAAGTGACGTTCCTGTTCGTGTTCATCTCCGTTCCGCTCCAGCTCGTGGCAGCCCTGGTCCTGGCCCTGGTGCTGGACCGCGGACTGCGGGGCATGAACTTCTACCGATCGATTTACTACCTGCCCTCCCTGTTGGGCGGCTCGGTGGCCATCGCCGTTCTCTGGCGTCAGATCTTCGGTACCCAGGGATTGATTAACCAGGTTCTCGGCTTCTTCGGAATTGAAGGCATGGGCTGGATCTCCGACCCCTCCACCGCGCTGGGCACCCTGATGATCCTCAACATCTGGACCTTCGGCGCCCCGATGATCATTTTCCTGGCCGGACTGCGTCAGATCCCCGGCATGTACTACGAGGCAGCCTCCATGGACGGCGCCTCCAAGCTGCGCCAGCTGTGGACCATCACCATCCCGCTGCTGACGCCAATCATCTTCTTCAACCTGGTGCTGCAGATCATCGGCGCCTTCCAGTCCTTCACCCAGGCCTACGTGGTCTCGGGCGGAACCGGCGGCCCCGCCGACTCCACCATGTTCTACACCCTGTACCTCTACCAGAAAGGCTTCACAAACTTCGACATGGGCTACGCCTCCGCCCTAGCCTGGCTCCTGCTGGTGATCATCGCTGTCTTTACGCTGATCAACTTCATCGCCTCGAAGTTCTGGGTGTTCTATGACGACTAATACTGAAGCCGCGGCCACAGCAGTTCCGCCCGGCACCGCTACCGGCCTTCGGCCGACTGCAACGCCCGCCCGCCCCCGCAAGCGCACCGGCGGAGGTGGACGCCTCGTCAAACACATTGTGCTGATTGCCTTTGGCCTGGTGATGCTCTATCCGCTGCTGTGGATGCTCGTCAGTTCGCTGCGACCCAATGATGAGATTTTCCGGCAGTCCGGGCTGATCCTGACCACCTTCGAATTCTCCAATTACATTGACGGATGGAACGCCCTGCGCTCCCCCTTCGGCCACTACATGATGAACTCGCTGATCATTGTGTTCGGTTCCATCGTGGGAAACCTCGTGTCCTGCTCCATGGCGGCCTATGCCTTTGCCCGCCTGCGCTTCCGCAAGCGCAACCTGCTCTTTGCGATCATGCTGATGACCGTAATGCTGCCGATCCACGTGGTGATCGTGCCGCAGTACATCATCTTCTCCCAGCTCGGATGGGTGAACACCTTCATCCCGCTGATCCTGCCCAAGCTGCTGGCCACCGACGCCTTCTTTGTCTTCCTCATGGTCCAGTTCATCCGCGGCCTGCCCAAGGAACTGGACGAGGCTGCACGGATTGACGGTTGCGGCCACGTGCGGATCTTCACCAAGATCATCCTGCCCCTGATGCTCCCGGCCCTGGCGACCACCGCCATCTTCACGTTCATCTGGACCTGGAACGACTTCTTCAGCCAGCTGATCTACCTCACGGATCCGGACATGTACACCGTTCCGGTGGCACTGCGCTCGTTCATCGACTCCACTGCCACGTCATCATGGGGATCTATGTTCGCCATGTCGATCGTCTCCCTCCTGCCCGTCTTCCTGGTCTTCCTCTTTGGACAGAAGTACCTGGTCAAGGGCATCGCCACCACCGGCGGCAAATAAGGGCCCGCCTGCGCCGGCAGCTGCCGGCGCAGGCGCACCGCTGTTCCACCGCACCCCAGAACTACCGCACTCCCGCACCAGCGCACTCCCGCACCCCGGAACCACCGCAACCCAGTACCCCAGCCAGTAACGGCACGGCGCCACCCTGTGCGCCGTACCGGCCATTAGCGCACCCAAAATGCAAAGGAAGAATTCAATGAAGAAGCTTTCACAACGTTCACGGACCGCCACCGCAGCAGGCATGGCCATAGCCCTGGGCCTGACACTGGGTGCCTGCGGCAGCAGCAGCGGATCCGACGCCGAGGGCGACGACAACATCACCTTCTCCTGGTGGGGCTCCGACCCCCGACACAAGGCCAATGAAGCCATCATGGCCTCCTTCATGGAGGCCAACGAAGGCATCACGGTCAAGGGCGACTACAGCGACTTCAGCGGTTACTGGGACAAGCTGGCCACCACCACCGCCGGCGGAGACGCACCGGATGTGATCACCATGGACGAGAAGTACCTGCAGGAATACGCCGGCCGCGGTGCCCTCGCCGAGCTCTCCGAAATGGATGGCCTGGACCTGTCCAAGTTCGATGAGGCATCGCTGAACCTGGGAGAATTTGAGGACGGGCTCTACGGCCTCAGCACCGGCCAGAACGCCTATGTTCTCATGATCAACGAGGACCTCTTCAAGCAGGCCGGCGTTGAAATCCCGGACGACAGCACCTGGACCTGGGAGGACTACTACAAGATCTCCGCAAAAATCGGCTCAACACTGGACGGGGTGGTCGGGACCGACTACGGCGCACAGGATGTAGACCTTCGCGTCTGGCTGCGCCAGCAGGGCGAGTCCCTCTACAACGAAGCGGCCGGCGAGGTTGGCTACAGCAACGAGAACGTCACCTCCTGGTTCCAGCATCTCCTGGACGTCCGCGACGTCGCGAAGGGCCCCAGCGCCGCGGAGTACACAGAGGGAATCTCCGGTACGTTCGAAGCCGGCGCCCTGCCCACCAATAAGGCCGCGATGGGCTGGTACTGGTCCAACCAGCTGGCCGCCCTACGCACTGCCTCGGGTTCAAACATCAGCATGCTGCGCGCACCGTCCGAAAGCGGTGCGGCCGCCGACAACGGCATGTATTACAAGGCCTCCATGTACTGGTCCGTCTCCGCCAAAGCCAGCGACCCCGAAGCTGCGGCAAAATTCGTCAACTACCTGGCGAACAACGAGGACGCGGCCAAGGAGATGCTGGTTGACCGAGGAGTACCGGTAAACCCGGACATGGCGGCAGCCATCAAGCCCGAGCTGAACGAATCCGACCAAACTGTGGTGGCCTTCCTGGACGAAATCCGCCCGGACATGGCCGAGGCGCCTAAGCCCTCTCCCGTCGGTGCCGGCGGTGTCCAGGACGTCGTCAAGCGCTACGTCTCCGAGGTGCTCTTCGACAAGCTGACACCGGAGGAAGCCACGGAACGCATGACGGACGAGATTTCCGGCATGATCAAGGCAGGCTAGGCCCCGCCTTCCGCTTGAACCAGGACTGACCAGAATTCCCCGGACTGCGCGCAGTCCGGGGAATTCTTTCATCCGACCCCTACCCAGCCCTCAAGGAAAGGCAGTCATGAACACTCCCGTCAGCGCCATCGGCGGTTACGAGGATTGGCCCGCTTACATCCGGTCGGATCCCGGTTATTCCGGCCATAGCCCGGCTTCCGCCAAGCTCGCCGCCATTCTGGGCGTTCCCGCGCCGTCCCCCTCCCTACCGGAAACAACTGTCCGGTCCGTTCGCGTCGTGGACGGCATCCGGATCACCGAGCTGCGCTGGCAGCTGCCGTACGGCCCGCCCAGCACGGGTTATCTGGCGGAACCGGCCGGCACCGAGGGGCCGCTGCCCGGGGTGCTCTGGCTGCAGTGCCACGCCGGAAACAAGTGGCTGGGTTCCGAACGCATCGTGGATTTGGGCTCGGAGGCGACGCCGGAAGCCGCCTCACTGCGGGAGAATCTGTACGAGGGACTGGCCCCGGTCAATGAACTGGCCAAAGCCGGGTTTGCCGTGCTGACCCACGATGCGTTCAGCTGGGGCAGCCGGCGCTTCACCCTGGTTCCGGCGCCACAGCGGACCGCGCGCGTCCTCGAGGCCCGCCACGCCGCCTGGGCAGCTGACGGCACGGTGCCCACCGCAGCGATGGTCTACGACGCCGCCGCCGCTGACCATGAGAACACGATTGCCAAGGCTGCCGGCATGCTGGGAACCAGCTACGCCGGCATGGTGGCGCTCGAGGACCTTACCGCCCTGGCCATCCTGCGGAACCGGCCGGGCGTGGACGCGACCAGGATCGGCACGGGCGGTTTTTCCGGCGGCGGTGGACGCGCCCTACTGCTCTCCGCACTGGACCCGGACCTCAAGGCCTGCGTGGTGGCCTGCATGATGACCACCATCGGTGCCCTTTTCCCCAGCCACCTGGATTACCACTCCTGGCTCATGAACACGCCGGGCCTGGCAGCAGAATTCGACTGGCCGGAACTAGCCGCGCTGGCGCCGGCCACCGCATTCCTCGTCCAGTACGCCGCTGCCGACCAGCTGTTTCCCCTCGCAGGAATGCAGGAGGCTGACGCCGGCCTGCAGCGGATCCTGATCGCTTCGGGACGCTATCAGGCGCAGTGGCACGACGGAGGCCATGTCTTTGACCGCGAACTGCTCGCCCGGGCGCGCGAGCACCTGCTGGCTGTTCTACAACCGCCCAAGACCCTCAATCCGACACTCGATCCGATCCTCCCACAGGGCGAGGAAGCCCCCACGGAAACCGCTTTCTCACATACACTGTAAGCCACCTCACAGACCGCTAGAACGGAAGACGCCTTGACTCCCGAGCCTGCTCGCTCCACCTCCCCCTCTTCGACCCTGACCGACCAAGCAGCGGCGGGGGTTCCCCGGATAGCCCTGATCGGCGTCCACGGTTTCGGCGCCCAGCACCTGCTGCGGCTGCGTGACCTGGAAGCGGCAGGCGCACTGACGCTGACGGCCGTGGCCGATCCGCGGCCACCGAAACCAGGCGAGCTGAACCCTTCAGTCCAGGTCTTCGCCACCGCCGGCGAACTGCTGTCAGCCGGCACCGCACCCGACGTCGTCATCATCGCCACGCCCATTCACACTCATGCGGATCTCGCCGTCGCCGCCCTCGAGGCAGGTGCGGACGTGTATCTGGAGAAGCCGGCGGCGGCCTCCATGGAGCAGTACCGGCAGATCCTGGCGGCCTCCGAGCGCACCGGACGGGCCGTCCAGGTGGGTTTCCAAAGCCTGGGCTCCACCGCCCTGGACACTCTCGCCGCCGCCATAAACCGCGGCGACCTCGGCACCGTGCGGGGCCTCTCGGCCACGGGGCTGTGGGTGCGGGACAAGGACTACTTTGCCCGCTCCCGCTGGGCCGGCAAACGCACCCTCGACGGCGTGGACGTGGTGGACGGCGTGATCACCAATCCGCTGGCACACGCCGTGGCGACCGCGCTGCGCATTGGCGGCGCCCGGGAAACTGCCGACGTCGACTCGGTGGAGGTGGACGCCTATCATGCCCACGACATCGAGGGCGATGACACCTCGGTGGTAAGGCTGCACACCGCCGCCGGAGCCACCATTTTGTGCGCACTCACCGTCTGCGCACCAGGGCAGAAGCAGCCGCTGGTAACGGTGCACGGCACCGAGGGCGAAGCGGTGTTTTCCTACACCACCGACGAATTGGAGCTGACGACGGCGGCCGGCACCGCCAGCACCTCCCATGACCGCACCGATCTGCTGGAAAACCTCCTCGCCCACCGGCAGGACAGCACCCCGCTGCTGAGTTCGCTGGCCGATTCCGGCGCCTTCATGACCGTCCTGGAGGCGGTCCGCTCTGCCGGTCCGGTGCACCCGATCGGCGCCGAGTACGTCACCTGGGTGGGATCCGGAGGAGCTGCGCACCCCGTGGTCCACGGTATCGAGGACCTGCTGCTGCGGGCGGTGCGGTCCCAGGCCACGTTCAGTGAACTGCTGGCGCCGTGGGCCTGCCCCGCAGCGCCGGCCGCGGAATTCACCGCCGACGGCACCGCCGTGGCCCAGCTGCGTTCCGGCGCCGGCATCCGGCCCGACGCCTCGCCCCGCTCGTATCTGCACCCGGTCCGCACCCTCTCCGGTGTTTCGGTCACCGACCATTTGCCTTCGGACCATGTCTGGCACCTGGGTGCCGGAGTGGCCCTCCAGGACGTGAACGGCGTCAATTTCTGGGGCGGCCGCACCTACCGCCGTGAAGAGGCCGGATATGTCTGGCGCGAGGACCACGGACACATCCGGGAGGCAGCAGCCACAGCAACACCGGATGCCCTCGAACAGCGCCTTCAGTGGTGCGCCCCGGACGGCACCGTGCTGCTGGACGAGCAGCGGAACTGGCACTTCACCGCACTGGACGAGAAGAGCTGGCTGCTGGATCTGAATTTCACCCTCACTGCCGCCGACGTCCCGGTCCTGCTGGGCAGCCCCGGGTCGAACGGCCGGGAGGGCGGCGGTTACGGCGGCTTCTTCTGGCGCCTGCCCGCGTGCACCGATGTCCGGGTCCGCACTGCCGAAAACGACGGCGAGGAAGCGGTTCACGGCACGGTTGCCCCGTGGCTGACGTGGACCGCGGAGTTCGCCGAAGGCCCGGCAACCCTGGTGTTTGTGCCGGATCCGCGCGAGTCCGATCCCTGGTTCGTGCGCAGCAGCGGCTATCCCGGCCTCGGCCTGTCCCTTGCCTGGGATGCGCCGGTCCGCACCACACCCTCCACGCCCGTCTCGCGTCTGGTCAGCGTTGTGGTTGCCGACGGGCGGCTGGACGACGACGGCGTGGCACAGCTGATTGCCGGCATCCAGGCCAAGCGAGCGATCCGGTGACCGGCGCACTCTTCGCCGGGCTCTCCGCCGGGTCCGCTCCCGCCGCAGCGGCAGCTCCGGGCGCACCGGCCCCAGTGCAGGGATCCCCGGGAGTGCAGTCCGCGCCGCCGTCGGCAGCTGACCGGCGGATCAAGCGCCGCCGGGTGCTGGACATCCTGGACCGGGCCGGAGCCGAGTCCGTGCTGCTGACCTCGCAGGCCGCCCTCTCCTGGTACTTGGACGGCAGCCGCGTGCACATCAGCCTGGCTGGCGACCCGGTGGCAGCCGTACTCGTGGAGCGCGACGGCGACCACATGGTCACCTTCAACAATGAAGCCGAACGGCTCGCCGCCGAAGAGGTTCCCGAGGGCATGGCCCTTCTGGAAGTGCCCTGGTTCGCCAATCTGCAGCGCAGTGAAGACTGGTTCGAAGGGGGCGGGCCGCCGCTGGCCGAAGCGGAGCTGGCCCGGGAACTGCGCGACGCGCGCCGGTCCCTGCTGCCGACGGAAACAGAACGCTATGACCAGCTCTGCCGCGACGCCGCAGCAGCGCTGACGGATGTGCTCACGCTGGCGGACCCGCAGATGACCGAGCGCCAGGTTGCTGCACAGCTGGCCGGACGCCTGGTTGAGGCCGGTGTGGATCCGGTGGTCCTGCTCTGTGCCGGCGAAAGCCGTGCGGCGTTCCGGCATCCGCTGCCCACCGATGCACCGCTGGGCCGCCGTGCCATGGCTGTGGTCTGCGCGCGGCGGGACGGGCTGATCGCAAACGTCACCCGCTGGGTGCGGTTCGGCGCAGCTGACGCCGCGGAAACCGACGCCGAGCTCCGCATCCTTCAGGTGGAGGCCGCCGCCTTTGCCGCCACCGTTGCGGGCACCCGCCTGTGCGATGTGCTGGCGGCGGTGCGGGGCGGCTACGAGGCGCACGGCTTCGGTCCGGACCAGTGGCGGCTGCACCATCAGGGCGGAGCGGCCGGCTACAACGGCCGTGACCCGCGTGCCACCGACGCTACGGATGACGCTGTCGTGGCTAACCAGGCCTTCGCGTGGAATCCTTCCGGTCCCGGCGTCAAGGTCGAGGACACCGTGCTGCTCGGGGCGAGCGGAATCCGCTCACTGAGCATCGATGAGCGCTGGCCAACGGTTGAGGTGGCCGGCCGGCTGCGGCCGGCCACCCTGCAGCTCTAGGCGGGGCGGCCAGCCGGCCCGGCTAGCCCCGGGACAGGGCGGAGACGAAGTCCAGGCCCAGTCCCGGGGCGCCGGTGGCCGTCAGGACGCCGTCGTTAATCCGTACCGGCGACGCACCGGTGAGCGCCCCCAGCTGGCCAAAGGCGGCGTCTTCCACATCTTCCACCCACACCGGCTCGGCCAGAGTGAGCGCAAGCTGGCCGGAGAGCTCCGGCAGCAGGTGCGGTGCCACCCGGATGCTGTGCGTGCGGGCCAGCTCCACGATCCGCCTGAACGGGGTAATGCCGCCCACCCGCACGATATTGGGCTGCACAATATCGACGGCCCCGGCGGAGATGAAGTCACGGAACCGGTAGATGTTGTGCAGGTTCTCCCCCAGCGCGATGGGCACTGAGGTGCTGCGGCGCAGCTGACGGTAGCCCCAGAGATCGTCCGCGCGCAGCGGCTCCTCGAGCCATTCCAGCCCGAACGGCGCCAGCGCGTCCAGCGCCCGCAGGGCGGCCGGCAGGTCCCAGCGCTGGTTGGCGTCGATCATGAGTTTCCGGTGCGGACCGAGCACGTCCCGGACCGCGGCAACGCGGTCGATGTCCTCGGCCAGGTCCGGCTTTCCCACCTTGATCTTCACGGCCTGCTTGCCCTCGGCCACCCAGCGCTGGACCTGCGCCACCAGCTCATCCTGCGAGTAGTGCAGGTTTACGCCGGAGCCGTAGACGACGGCGCTTTCCTGCCGCCGGCCCAACTGATCAGCAATGGAACGGCCGGCCGTGCGTGCCTTCAGGTCCCACAACGCCAGGTCCACTCCGGCCATGGCGATCGTCGTCAGCCCGCCGCCGCCGGCTTCGTGCAGGTGCTTCCACAGCAGGTCCCAGAGCACCTCGGGTTCGGCCGGGCGCCCGAGCACGAAGTCCCGAATATCGTGGTCCAGCAGGGCCTGCACCGCCCGCGGGCCAATGGTGGGAGTCCAGGAAAAGCCGTGCCCGGTACCTGCCTCGGTGCTGACATCAGTGACGATCACATGGTTCTCCGGAACCGTGTCCCCCCACGGCCGGTGCAGCGGAAGCGTCAGCAGCCGGGTGCTCAGCCCGGTGATCTTCGAGGCGCTCACGGAGCGACCTCCGCGGCGAGCCGTAGTTCGGACCGCCAGGACCGCTGAGGCTCCCAGCCCAGCAGCTCCCGCGCCTTCGAGATGGAGAAGGCTGGCGCGGAACCGGTCAGGCCCGCGGCGAGCTCGCCGGAACCGGACACGAACCGGGGCAGCAGTTCGGCCAGCGGAGCATCCGCCAGGGCATCTGCGGCGCCCACGAAAAAGACCTGTGCGTTGGGGATCTCCGGGAGCTTTTCCAGCAGCACGGCGAGGAAGTCCGCCGCGTCCCGGGCATCGAGGTAGTTGAACAGGGCAGGCGCGGACAGCGCCGGATCCTGCAGCCGCTCGGCCAGGGTGTGCCCCTGCTGCGTAGGTGCGCCGTCCCATTCCTCCGGCGAAATGACGAAACACGGCCGGAAGGCGGCATAGCGGATCTTCTCGCCGTTGGCAGCCGCGAACATCTGCATGGTCTGCTCCGCGAGCAGCTTGGACAGTGCGTACGCGTTCCAGGGGCGGGGCGTGCAGTCCTCGTCCAGCGGGAAGCGCTCCGGCAGCCAGCCCGCCGGATTGCCGTAGCCCATCACCGTGGGGCTGCTGGCCGTGATGATGCGGCCCACCCCCGCGTTGGTGGCCGCTTCCAGGACGGCGAAGGCCAGCTTGGCGTTGGTCTCCAGGATCACGTTTTCGGGAGCGCTGAACGGAACCGCGATGGCGGCCAGGTGAATCACGGCATCGGGAGCGTGCGCGGCGATCAGCCGGGCTGCCTCTCCTTCAGCGGCGAGATCCAGCGCTTCCTGCACAACGCCGTCGGCCACGTCAGCGATACTCTCGCGGTCCGCGGAAACCACCGCATACCCGGCTGCCGCCAGACCGGCGACCACGCTGCGGCCCAGCCGCCCGGACCCTCCGGTGACCAGGACCGTTTCCCTGCCCGGGGAGCTCACTGAGCGGCCCGGCGCAGGTCGGCGCCCAAGCCCAGCTCACTGATGCGGACCGGTTGTCCGGTGGCCAGGGACTCGTTGCCGGCAATTCCCACAGCCACGGACCGCAGCCCGTCCACATACCCTGAAGGCCGACCCAGCGGGTCCTCCCCGGGTCCGTTGAACAGATCGGAGAGCAGCAGCGAATCGCCGCCGCCGTGACTGCCGGCGCCGTTGAGGATGGGCACTTCGTAGGCAGGTTCCCAGTGCCGCTGGACCACCAGGCGCTCACCGTTGGCGCGCACCGCGTCGTCTTCGGAGACGGGCGTCGCCGAGGGATCCAGCACATTCTTGCTGTCATTGCTTCCGGCGACGGCGGCGCGCTCCACCACCTCAAGCTCCGCCCGGCCTTCGGTTCCGTTGATAGCCACGCGGTAGCCCTCCCAGGGGCTGTGGGCGTTCAGCGAGTAGCTCAGGGTGGGGCCGCCGTCGTAATCCACCACCAGCGCCAGATTGTCCTCAATGGTGATGCCGGCGGAGAACACATCCTGGTCCCGGCGGTAGCCGTCAAGGTGCTCGGTATCCAGATACAGCGCCTGCAGCCGCGGGTCATCGCGCAGGTCCAGGACGAAGGGGTCCTTGCCGTCCTTGGCGTCATTGGTGCCATTTGTCACCACGTCGCCGGTACCGCGTTCGGGGCGCTCCCCCAGCCCGCGGAGTTCGGCATTTTCGCTGCCATAAAAACGCAGTCCGCCGGAGGCGTAGACCCGGGCCGGGGAGTCATCAATCCACCAGTTGACCAGGTCAAAGTGGTGGGATGCCTTGTGGACGAGCAGCCCGCCGGAATTCTCCTTTTGGCGGTGCCAGCGGCGGAAGTAGTCAGCGCCGTGCACGGTGTCCAGGACCCAGGTGAAATCCACGGAGGTCACGGTGCCGATCACGCCGCTGGAGATGACCTCCTTCAGGGCGCTGTTACGGGGTGAATAGCGGTAATTGAAGGTGACCACCACGTTGCGGCCCGTTTCGGCGACGGCGGCGTTGATGCGCCGGCAGCCCTCGGCGTCGATGGTGAGGGGCTTTTCCACCACCACGTCCGCACCGGCATGCAGCGCTTGAACCACGTAGTCCGCGTGCGTGTAGTCAGGGGTGGTGATGATGACGCGGGTGATGCCGTTGCTGCGGATGAACGAGGTGAGATCTGCCGGGTCAAACACGAGCGGCGCCGGCACGGAACCGCCGCCCACCTCCTTGATGAGCCGCTGGTAGAACTCCACCCGGCCGGAGTTGACGTCGCTGAGTCCGGCAAGTTCGGCCACGTCGGCGTGGTCGGTGAGAACTGCGCGGATGTACATCTCGGAACGGGCACCGGTCCCCACAAGGGCCAGCCGGGCCTTTCCCGTGCCCGCGCCGGGCGCCCCGGCTCCGGCCTGGGGCGCAGCGGCGGAGAAGGTGCCGCCGGAAGCTGCGGTAGTCATGGATGTTCCTTTCGAAGGACGTGCACAAGTCGATGTGGCGGACTGGCCGCGGATAAGTCACTGAGAAAACGTTTTCTCACTGGCATATGCTTATCAAACCGCGGGCAACCGCGTCAACGGTTCATCACCCCTTGAGAGGTTCCCCTGTGGAGAAGAAAAGACAGCCCCGCCGGATCGGCATCGCTGATGTGGCCCGCCGGGCAGGAGTCTCCCATGCCACTGTTTCCCGGGTCATGAACGGCAGTTTTACCGTTGACCGCACCATCGCATCCAGGGTCCGGGCCGCCGCGGAGGAACTGCAGTACCACCCCAACCCCCTTGGCCGGAGCCTGGCACTGGGCAAAAGCGAGACCATCGGTGTGCTGGTTCCGGACCTGGCGAACCCCATGTTCCAGGCCGTACTGCGCGGCGTCAGCATGGCCGCGGCCCAGGACGGCTACCGCGTGCTCATCGCTGATTCCTCCGAAACCCCCAGTGAGGAACACATTCTGGCCTCCGACGCCCGGCGGCGGGGAGACGGCGTGGTTCTCTGTGCTCCGCGAATGAGTGATGAGGAACTTGAAGATCTGGCCCCCGGGCTGCAGCCGCTGGTACTGATCAACCGCACGTCCTCCGGCGGCACGCCCACCGTCAGCGTTGATTACGCAGACGGCATCCGCAACCTCGCTGAGCATTTGTATGCCCTCGGACACCGCAGGCTCGCCTTCCTGTCCGGACCGGAAAACAGTGCTTCCAACCGGTTGCGTCTGCAGGGCCTTGAACAGTTCCTGACGGAACGGCCGGATGCCAGCCTCCAGATCCTGCCGGGCGGTGTGAGCTTTGCCTCCGGTCATGCTGCCGCCCTGGAGGTCCTGGCTACCTCCGCCACCGGCGTCCTGGCCTTCAATGACCTGGTAGCCATGGGTCTGCTCAGCGGACTGCATGAGCAGGGCGTCACCGTGCCCGGCGACCTGTCCGTGACGGGTTTCGACGACATTGAGTTTTCCGGATACACCTCTCCCCCGCTGACCACGGCAACCGTGCCGCTGAATCAGTTGGGCGAACAGGCGTGGCGCCGGCTGCATGCGCTCCTGAATCCCAAGGCCGACGCCGGTCCCGGCGCCGACGCTGACCCCGCCACCGACATCGCCGACATCGCCGAGGCGAGTGGCGCAGAGGGGTCCGCGGTGCCGGAGAATACCGTTTTTGCCACCCAGGTACAGGTGAGGGGCAGCACCGGACCCGCCCCGGCCGATGTCCGGACCAGCCAGCGAAACCCCGTGACCCGCTAGCCGGGCCCCACTAGCGGGAGCGCTGCCAGCAGGGACATTGCTAAACCCCTGCCAGAACGTTGTCAGCAATGGCTGCGGTCAGGACCTCCACCACGTCGCGGTTGGCCAGCGGATTGCTCATCAGAGTGAAATCCACTTCACCCAGCGGGGGCAGGTCCAGGCGCCTGCCCACCTGTTCCAGATCAGCAGGCACCAGCGATGAGGGCAGCACCGCCAGTCCGATTCCGGCGCGCGTGGCCGCCAGGATCCCGTTGACTTCCCGCGTATTGCACGTCACCCGCCATGCGCGTCCTGCGGCTTCCAGCGCCTCGATCGCGAAACGCCTGCTCAGGCTCGGATGCGGATAGGCCACAAGAGGCACCGGAGCTCCCTGCTCCAGAACCGTTTGCTTGAGTCCCACCCAGACAAACCGGTCCCGCCGGACATCCGTCCCCTGCACGGAGTCCGCAGGGGTCTTGATGAAGACCAGATCCAGCTGTCCTGCCTGCAGCCTGCGGTGCAAACGGTCACTCTGGCTAACCGTCAGTTCCAGGTTGATCTGTGGATAAAGCCGGCGGAAGCGCCGAAGAATGTCCGGCAGTCGGGTCAGGGACAGATCATCGGCACTCCCGAAACGGATCCGCCCCCGCATAGCGGCTCCGGAGAAATATGATTCTGCGCTCTGATGTGCCGCCAGGATGCTGCGCGCAAAACCGGCCATAGCGTCCCCGTTATCCGTCAGCCGCACCGCATGGGTGTCGCGTTCCAGCAGGATCCTGCCACAGGCAGCCTCCAGCTTCCGCACGTGCTGGCTAACCGTGGGCTGGGCAAGGTTCAGCCGGGCCGCAGCTCCGGTGAAGCTCAGGGTTTCCGCCACCGTGAGAAAACTCAGCAGCTGTGCCGGCTCATACATTCTTCCCCCGGTTGATGTCATTTATCTTTAGCCCAGGCAAGGCCTCGGTTATTGCGCAATGCAATGAGATTGATAGGGAGCCTACCCCGTTCTCTTTCGTCCGCCGGCCAATAGGCTGAAGAAGCTGGACCGCACCACTCACCGCACTCCGCTTCCCGTACAGGACCTTCCTTGGCACACCCGTCACCGCCGCACCCTTCATCACCGTCGCCGCAGCACCCATCATCGCCGTCGCCAAGCCCATCGCCGCCGGACGGCAGTCGCCCAGCCCCGCTGCCGTGGAGGGACACCTTCGCCTCCCTGCGGATCCTCAATTTCCGTCTCTTCACCGCCGCGCATCTGGTGGCCGTAGTGGCCATCTGGATGCAGCGGATCGCCCAGGACTGGCTGGTTCTGGAGCTTTCCGGAAGCGTCACTGCTGTGGGCATTACTACCGCGTTCCAGTTTCTTCCCACGCTCCTGTTGGGGCCGCTGGGCGGTATGGTGGCAGACCGTTATTCCAAGCGCATCCTGCTGATGGCAAGCCAGTCCGCTGCCGCGGTTCTGGCCCTGGGCCTGGCACTTCTGGCTTTGACCGGCGCCGTGGAAGTCTGGCATGTCTACGTTGTGGCTCTGGCGCTCGGTCTGGTCACCGTCATCGACCAGCCCGCGCGGCAGGTCTTTGTGCATGAAATGGTGGGGCCGGAGAACCTCCGCAATGCCCTCAGTGTGAGCTCCTCGGTCTTCCAGCTGGGCGCCATGGTGGGACCGGCGGTGGCCGGCGTGCTGATTGGCGCAGTTGGCGGCGGCTGGGCCTTCGCCATCAACGCGGCTGCCTGCAGCTTCACGGTATTCATGCTCGGGCGGCTGCACACGGACCAGCTCTTCCACACCGCACCGGCGCCCCGGTCCAAAGGCATGCTTCGGGAGGGCGCCCGGTACGCCAGAAGGACTCCCACGGTGTTTTGGCCTGCCGCCATGTGCGCTTTTGTGTCGGTCTTTGCCCTGAGCACACCGGTGCTGATGGCCGCTTTTGCCGACCAGGTGTTCCGCAGCGGCGCGGGTGGCTTCGGCCTGCTCAATACGCTGGTGGCCACCGGGGCCCTCGCCGGCGCGGTGGCCTCCACCCGGCGCCGCACGCTGCGGCTGCGCACCGTGGTTTCCAGTGCCGCCGCCTACGGGTGCGCCCTTGCGGCGTCTGCCTTCGCCCCGTCCCTGGCCATTTTCGGAGCGGTAATGATTGTTGCAGGCTTCTGCTCCATGCAATTCATCACAAGCGCCAACCAACTGGTTCAGTCCACCACGGCCGTACGGATCCGCGGACGAGTAATGAGCCTGTACATCATGGTCCTGATTGGCGGACAGGCGCTGGGCGGACCGCTGACCGGATGGTTGGCCGAAGAGCTGGGGCCGCAGGGGGCTATCTTTGTTGCCGGTGCCGTGCCCGCTCTGGCGGCCGCCGGGATCGCCATCATCCTGGCCCGGCAGGGCAGGCTCCGGCTTTCGGCAACCATGCGCAGGGGCAAGCCGGGGCTTCATATCGTCAACCGCCGCTCTGACGGGATCACCGGCACCGCGTAACAGCCCCCAGCGGATGCCGGGCTCCGGCAAGGTATCCGCACCGCCACTGCCGCACCGTTGGCACCGGCACCGCAACGTCACCCCCACTGCCACAGGCAAGCAATCCATTGACAAGTTCGCTCGCCCGCAGGATACTCATTTAAACCACTCCAGAAAGCGCTTTCTGAGCTGGTTGCCAGGCACACCTTGACGACAAGGCCACCTCACAGATCCGTTCGTCCGCCACGGCCCCGGCACCATCCCCGCTCCAGGCCTGCGCCCTCCCGACGCACCAGCTCCGTCTCGTCCACACCGCGCGACGCAGCACCACCCAGTTCTTGCACCCTGCCCGGCTGATCCATGCTCCCCCTGGCATGACAACCGGGCACCACCCACTTTCGAAAAGGTCAATGGAGATCATGAAACAACACCCCAAAAGGCTCGCCAAGCTCATGGCTGTTTCCGCTGCGGCGGCCTTGTTCCTTACCGCCTGTGGAGCCGGCGACAGCGAGTCCGCTGCTGACGGACCGGTCACCCTGACGTTCACCTGGTGGGGCAACGAATTCCTCAACAAGCAGACGCAGGCTGCCATCGATGCCTTCGAGGACACTCATCCCAACATCTTGATCAAGCCGCAGCCCGGAGAATGGGGCAGCTACTGGGACAAACTCGCCACCGTCACAGCAGGTGGAGACACCCCGGACATCATCCAGATGGACCAGAAGTACATTGCGGAGTACGGCGGACGCGGTGCGCTGCTGGACCTGTCCGCACAGGACGGAATCGACACATCCAAGATCGGCAAGGAAGATCTGGCCTCAGGCCAGTACGAAGACAAGCAGTACGGCCTGAGCACCGGCATCAACACCTACGTCATCATGGCCAACACCTCGCTCTTCGATGCCGCAGGGATTCCCCTGCCGGATGACAAAACCTGGACGTGGGAGGACTACAGGGAAATCGCCGCGGACCTGAGCGCCTACGGAAACGGTGAAAGCTACGGTGCCGCCTACGGCTCCAATGAGGGAAACTTCATCATCTGGCTGCGTCAGCACGGTGAGCAGCTCTATACCGCGGATGGAAAACTCGGCTTCGAAACGGACACCGCAGCGGGATTCTGGAAGCAGATCAGGAGCCAGCTAGACGAAAAGGCCAGCCCTCCCGTCACCATCTTCACCGAGGACAACACTGCACCGCTGGAGAGCAGCCTGTTTGGCACCAACAAGATGGCCATGAGCTGGTGGTGGACCAACCAGCTCGGTTCCCTTGAAGCCACCACCGGTTCCGATATCAAGATGCTGCGCCGGCCGAGCACCGACGGCGCCGTCAGCAGTAACGGGATGTACTACAAGCCCACCATGTTCTGGTCCGCCTCCTCACGGACCGAACATCCGGAGGAAGCAACTGAATTCATCAACTTCCTGGTCAATGACACCGCTGCCGGCGAAAGCCTGCTGACCGACCGCGGAGTTCCCACCAACCCTGAGGTCAAAGAGTCGATCACCAGCGCCCTCTCACCGGCCAATGCGGAGGTCCTCGACTTCCTGGCGGAGATTGAGCCCGACGTCGACAGCGCACCTCCGGTCCCCCCGGTAGGCGCCAGTGATGTACAAAATGTGATCGCCCGCTACACGGCCGAGGTCCTAGCCGGCACCCTCTCCCCTGAGGAAGCAGCCAGTACCTTCAAGGACGAAGTGGAAGGAATGATCAGCCGCGCCGGCTAGCCCTCGCTGCCGCCATCCGGCAGGTGCCACCTGCCGGGTGGCGGCAAAAACCCGGGCATTTGCTAACCTAGGAGCCAAGGCCGGATCCCGGCCTCCGGACGACGGTTCAGTACCCGGACAGCGACAAGACTGGCCAAAGGAATCTGTCATGGCTTGGGCCATTCTTGTTCTCTCCGGCATGTTGGAGGCCGTCTGGGCCACCGCGTTGGGCAAATCTCAAAACTTCCGCAGACCCTGGCCTACGGTGATATTCGCCGCCGGCCTCCTGCTGAGCATGACCGGTCTTGCCGTGGCCATGCAGAGCATCCCGGTGGGTACTGCGTACGCCGTCTGGGTGGGAATCGGGGCGGTGCTCACTGCCGCATATGCGATGGTCTTCGGCGGCGAAAAAGCCACGATGGTCAAAATTCTGCTGCTGCTGGGCGTAGTGGGCTGCGTTGTTGGCCTGAAGGTGGTGGGCTAGGTATGCCGTGGATCATCCTGCTCCTCAGCGCCGTACTGGAAGCCGCCTGGGCCACAGCACTGGACGCTTCGGCCGGCTTCACAGTGCTGGTTCCGTCCCTCATTTTCCTGGCCGCATGCACCGCGTCGATGGTGGGCCTGTCCTATGCCATGAACTCCATTCCCATCTCCACTGCCTACGCGGTGTGGACCGGGCTGGGCGCTGTCCTCACCGTTGCCTACGCCATGGTCTTTGGTGACGAACAACCGGGGCTGCTGAAACTCCTGTTCCTCGCCGGAATCATCGGCTGCGTGGTGGGCCTGAAATTTGTGGAATCCCCTGCACACGCGACGGGTTCCCCCGAACCCGAGGAAAATAAGCACTGATCCGCAGTTCTGGGGCCGCAGGTCTTGGCAGGGCAACCGGGCGGGACAATAATGCTCTGAGCGCCGCAAAAGGCGTCATCTCCGGTGTCCAGCGGCTCCGGAAGCAATGATCGGAGCCTCCCCCATGACCACGGCAGATACCCCGTCCTCCACCTCCCTCTTCCGGCGCAAGCCGATCGAAGAAGTGGACGATGAAAAAACCGGCAACAAGCTCTTCAAAAGTCTGGGCCTTTGGCAGCTGACCGCCATCGGCGTGGGCGGCATCATCGGCATCGGCATCTTCACCCTCGCCGGACTGGTGGCCAACGGCGGACCGGATGCCCCCGGCGTCGGGCCTGCTGTGCTGATCTCTTTCCTGGTTGCCGGACTGGCGAGCGCGGCGGCAGCCATGTCCTATGCCGAGTTTGCCGGGATGGTGCCCCGCGCCGGTTCCGCGTACACCTACGGATACGTGGCGCTGGGCGAAATTATCGGCTGGTTCATCGGCTGGGACCTGCTTCTGGAATACACCGCCATTGTCGCCGTGGTAGCCATCGGCATTTCCGGCTACTTCACCGAGTTCATGAGCGGAATCGGCATTGATATTCCGGCGTGGATGCAGGGCACCGGAGACACCGTGGAGGGCGGAGTCATCAATGTGCCGGCCCTGGTGGTCTGCCTGTTCATCACATGGATCCTCAGCCGCGGCACCAAGACATTCGGCCGGTTTGAGCTGGTGGCTGTTGGCCTGAAAGTGCTGTTAATCCTTTTCATCGTGGGGCTGGGGTTCTTCTTCGTGAACACGGATAACTACACACCGTTTATGCCCAATGGTTTTGGCGCCGTCTTCACCGGTGCCGCCACAGTGTTCTTTGCGGTGTTCGGCTATGACGCCATGAGCACCGCCGCAGAGGAAGCTACTGACGGCAAGAAGCACATGCCCAAGGCCATCCTGATCTCCCTGGGAGTAGCCATGGTCCTATACATCCTGGCTACCCTGGTGCTGACCGGCATGCAAAACTACACCGAGATCAGTCCCACTGCGGGCTTCGCTTCTGCCTTCCAGGCTGCGGGGCTTCCGGTTATCGCCACGATCATCTCCGCCTTTGCCGTGCTGTCCATCCTCACCGTGATGCTCACGTTCCTGCTTGGAGTCACCCGGGTGTGGTTCTCCATGAGCCGCGACGGGCTGCTCCCGGGCTGGTTTGCCGGAACCGACCGGCACGGTACCCCGCAGCGGGTGACCTGGATCGCCGGCAGCGTATCCGCACTGCTGGCCGGAGTCTTCCCGATCCGTGCCGTGGCGGACCTGACGAATATAGGTATTCTTGCCGCCTTTGTGGTGGTCTGCGTTGCAGTCATTGTGCTGCGCCGCAGCCAGCCCGACGCTCCCCGTGAATTCCGGCTGCCGCTCATGCCGTGGGTGCCGGCATTTGGCGTGCTGGCCTCGGGCTTCCTAATGCTGCAGCTGCATTGGGAGACCTGGCTCCGCTTTGGTGTCTGGCTCATCATTGGTCTTGTCATCTACTGGTTCTACGGGCGTCGGAATTCCCTGCTGAATCCCAACAGCCCGCGGCTGGCCAAGCCGCCGCCGACCCCGGAAACCGCTTAGCCGTCCGGCTGCCCCTGCGGCAGCCGGACGGTGAACACGGTGTCTCCCGGCACGCTTTCCAGCGAAATGGTGCCGTGGTGCGCTGAGACAATGGCATCCACAATGGCCAGCCCGAGCCCGGAAGAGCCGGTCCGGTCCGACCTCGAGGCGTCACGGCGGGCAAAGCGCGAAAAGATCCGGTCCTGGAAATCAGGGGGTATCCCCGCGCCGTCGTCGGCCACCCGAAGCACCGCGTCGCTTCCGCCCTTCCCGTCGGAGGCCACGCCCAGGGAGACCTCCACAGTGGTTCCGGGCGCAGTGTGAACATGAGCATTGGTCACCAGATTGATCAGCACCTGGCGCAGTTGTCCGGGGTCCCCCACACCGGTGACGGGCTCATCCGGAAGCTGGATCCGCCAGTGATGGTCCCGGGCCGCAACCTGGGCATCACTCACGGTTTCCATCACCAGACGGGTCAGGTCCACCTCGGTGTGCACTTTTTCCCGGCCTTCGTCCAGCCGCGCCAGGAGCAGCAGGTCCTCCACCAGCCCTGTCATCCGCCGGGATTCGGCCTCCACGCGTCCCAGTGACTGGATCCCTTCCGGGCTGAGGTGTTCGGTGAGCCGAACCATTTCCGTATAGCCGCGGATGGAGGTCAGCGGGGTGCGCAGTTCATGACTGGCGTCAGCAACGAACTGCCGGATCTGTGTTTCGCTGCGCTGGCGCACCTGCAGGGCGCGTGCCACGTTGTCCAGCATCTTGTTGAACGCCTGCCCTACGCTTCCCACCTCCGTTCCGGAATGGACCAGGCTCTCCGGCACGCGCTCGGCCAGCGCAACGTCACCAGCCTCCAGCGGCAGCCGGGAGACATTGGTGGCTACGGCTGCCACTTCCTCCAGGGGCCGCAGGCTGCGCCGGATGATCAGATAGCCCAGCACTGCGGTCAGCGCCAGCCCGAGCAGGGACACGGCCGCAATAGTGACCCCCAGCCACAGCAGGGTGTTGTTTGTGGCAGCCAGCGGCACCCCGGAGACCACCACCGTTCCGGTTTGCGGCTGCGTCTGGGCCACCACGCGGTAATCACCGAAGGAGAGATCCACCGACACGGGGACCTGGTCCGCCGGGATCGAGGCGAGGACCCCGACGTCGTCGGCTGACAACGGCTGCCGGGTACCGTCCTCGAGCGTCACTCCGTTGCTGAAAGCACTGTTCCCGTAAAAGCGCACGTCCAACAGGCCCGGCCCGCCCTGGCCCGGCGCGTCCAGAGGGTCGGGCCGCTCGTCGGTGTCCGCCGAGTCCGACGGCGGTGTCCCCCCGGGCGGCAACGGAAAGTTCACGGCGCGCTCCGAAGCTTCCAGCAGGGTTTCATCCAGTTGCTGGACCAGGAACACGTTCATGACGGCGTGGCTGAGGACTCCGATGGTGAGACAGGTCAGGGTCAGCAAACCCAGAGTGGCCAGCAGGAGCTTGGCGCGCAGGCGCCAGCCGTGCAGACGGCCGCGCACACGGCCGCGCAGGCGTGCGCGCACACGGCCGCGCAGGCGTGCGCGCAGGCGTGCCAACCGACGGTGCTCCGCGGCGGCGCTGCTCATGTGGCCGGCTTGAGCACGTATCCGGCTCCGCGCACAGTGTGAATCATGGGTGTGCGGCCGGCGTCGATCTTCTTGCGCAGGTAGGAAATGTACAGTTCCACAATGTTGGCCTGGCCGCCGAAATCGTAGTCCCAGACCCGATTCAGGATCTGTGTCTTACTCACCACCCGGCGGGGGTTCTCCATCAGGAAGGTCAGCAGGTGGAATTCGGTGGCAGTCAGCTGGATCTCTTCTCCGCCGCGGAGCACTTCATGCGTATCCAAGTTCAGCGTCAGGTCACCCACCACCAGTTCGGCAGTGTCCACGGCGGCAGCACCGGAACGCTGCACCAACCGGTGCAGGCGCAGCAGTACCTCCTCCATGCTGAAGGGCTTGGTGACGTAATCGTCCCCGCCGGCTGCCAGCCCGGTGATGCGGTCCTCCACGGAGTCCTTCGCGGTAAGGAACAACGCCGGAACGTCCGGGGCGAAGCTGCGGATCTTCGTCAACACCTCCACACCGTCAAATCCGGGGAGCATGATGTCCAGGACCAGCACGTCGGGCCGGAATTCACGTGCGGCTTCCACTGCGCCGCGGCCGTCAGCCGCCATCACCACCTGCCAGCCGGCCATGCGCAGGCCCATGCTGATCAGCTCGGCGAGGTTGGGCTCATCGTCCACCACAAGGGCACGGATCGGGGTGCCGTCGGGATGCGACAGCTTGGGCAGATCACCCATGAAGGAGCCAGTGGCCTCGGACATATGACTTTTTCCTATCGGTCCGCCCGGTATGGGCCTGGTCCCAGCATAAACAGTTCAGCAACCGCACTGCAGGCAGCTCAGTTCCGAGCAGCTCGGGTCCCTGTATATAGCAGCTCGGGGTTCAGCAGCCAGGTCAGTTCCCGGCAGCTACTTCTTCTATCCTGCGGTCAGGCCCTAGCCCATCACTGTCAGGGCGCTGTGAGCCGGCTGTGGATGCTCCCCGATGCCCAGATCGTCAATGATGAGGATGCCCGCGGCTCTGGTGCCGGAGTTCATGACGGGCCCTGCACCCATGGCACATAGCAGCACGAACAGGAGGCGGGGGCCGGACTTTACGTTCACTTTCTGCCCTTCCCGCAGCGACACAGTACATTCTGGCGCTTCGGTGAACAATGCGGCGCCATAAAAGGGCTAGTATCTGCTTGAGGACCTGCTTAACCGGGTCTGCTAGCTGGGGAGTAGAAATGGGCGGGGAGTCTCAAGAGGTGCCTTCTGAGCGGAAGAAATCCGCAATGCTTTTTCGCCGCGGGCGGACCATGTTTGTTGTTGTGGCCGTCTTCTGGCTGTGGTTGCTGATCGGCAGCGCCGATTTCATTTCCGGTCTCTTCGATTCCCCTTTCTATGCGCTGCTTGCCCTTTACGGGCTCGGCGTAGTGACCCTCATCTCACTGCTGGTCGCCGGCCTCTCAATCGTTTACATGGTCGCCAACCGGCCCGAGCGCGCAGAGCTCCCGGTCAATGATGCCGCCCGCCCCGGAATGGCCGAACTGGCACCCGTTATCCGTCTCGTCCCCCGCCGGGTCGCTGATCACAGCATTGCCCTGACAAACAAAGCCGCTGCCAAGTGGCGGGATCTGGCTTCCTAACCGCTGCGGATTTCCGCCGGACTGGCTTTCCATCAAAGTGTCAGTGCCGCACGGCAGGGTGGTTCCATGCCTCCCTTTGCTTCAGCCTCTCCACCCGTGCCTGATTTCCCTGCACCCCCCACTCGGATAAGTGCCCCGACTTCCGCAACCCTGCACACCGCAGGGCCAGCGGGCAACGGGCCGGGGGGCGTCACTCACGCCCCCTACCGCCGCGAGCCGTACGTCCGCTGCCGGACGCCGTCGTCGTTCATCGATGGAAAGGCTGCGGCCTGGACCCGCACCTTCGTTCTCCTTCACTGGATCGACGACGACGGCCGAGCCCACAACCGCTGGGTGCCGGCAGGAACGGTCCGCCGCGTTGCACGGGATGATTCGACCTGGCAGGACCCCTACGACGACTGGTCCTTCTACTATCCGGCCTCCTCTCCGGGCTCATCCCCGGCCCGCTTCGCGGCAGCCGCCTAAGTTCACCGGTGCGCCCCTTGACACCGAACGGGGCCGGGCCGCTTATGGAGGTACGGGCATTTCGCCCGGCTGGATCGGCTACAGCAGCCCGGAGCGGAGCACTTAGATGGATTTCAAGGGCATCATCGAGTCCGCCGGCGAAGCGGTGGATCTGGCCGGAGTGGCGGTGATCATTGTTGGCGCCATCCTTGCAACACTGTCCGCGGTGCGAACTCTCCTGCGTCGCACCGGCCGGCCCGTTTATGAGCCGTACCGGCAACAGCTCGGCCGGTGCATCCTGCTGGGTCTGGAGCTTCTGGTGGCAGCAGACATCATTCGAACGGTGGCGGTGACCCCTACCTTTGAGTCGCTGGGAGTCTTGGCGCTCATCGTGTTGATCCGGACATTCCTCAGCTACACGCTGCAGCTGGAGGTTACCGGGCGGCTGCCCTGGCAGCAGGCACGCGGCGTAGAAGCTACGCCGCCGCAGAGCTGATGAGCGGGTTCCGACTGGGGTTCCGCTGATCACCGGATCTTGGTTTCGGCTCCGGGTTCCACTGCTCATCGGATCTTGCTGCTCACCTCACGGTTCATCAGGACCCTCCGTGTGAACCGGCTGCCCTGCCGCCCGCTTGCCGTCCCTCCGCGACACAACAACCATGCACACCGTCAGGCCCAGCATGATCATCCCCACCGGGTTGGCCAGCGCAGCGGAAAACCCTCCAGCCTCGCTGCCCAGCAGCACCGACATCACTGAACCGTTGCGCCCCGGCTCGCCGCCGACGTCGGGCACCAGGAAGCCGAAAGCTGCGCCTGCTACCCAGGTGCCGAGCAGCAGGAAAGATGTCCGCAGCGGAACCTCAAATGCTGGGCGCCGCCAGGCAGCCACAGTAATTTGAACGGCCGACAGCAGCATCAGCACGGCCAGCAGGGGCCCTGCAGTTGCCGCGAAAATCACCACCAGGTTTCCCTGCACCCCAAAAAGCATGCGTCCGGCGGTGATCCACAGGGGCACCAGCAGGGCCATCGGAATACTCAGTACGGCGGCAGAAGCGCCAAAGAGGGCTGCGGGACGGACCGCGGACCGTGGAGGAGATGTGGTGCTCATGGCTTAAGGCTAGGCGCAGTTTGCGGTGAGACAGTTCGAGGGGTTGCGACGGGCACTACGCGGAAGGCGCGGAGGACTTCCAAATGTCATCACAGGGGATGAGGCGAGATTCCTTCAGCGAACCCTATGGTGGAATTACGTCCTCCCCGTTTCAGCGGTGGCGCCCCCATTCATTGTTTGTTTTCACTCCGTTCATGATGAAAGAGCAAGGTTTTCGTATGCCTGTCGAATACCTGATATGGGCTCCTTTGGCGGCGTTGTCATTGGTCCTTTACCTGACGCTCACGGCCGCTGCGCTGTACAGCTTGGCAGGTTCCTCATGGGTCGCCGTCCCGGCACGGCGACTGTGGATACTGGCTGTGATTGTGCTTCCGGTGGCCGGTGCCGTGCTGTGGCTGGCGGCGTCCCATCGGCGGACCGCGGCTCTCCCGGCCGACGACGACCACACAGCCTAATAACTCGCCCACAATGGACCGGCTCTGAAACCAGCCCGTTCCCAGGTAGCTTAGAAGGGCGGTGGATCATCGCCGTAATCGTCAGGGTTTGAGTCCCGGGTGCCTGCGGCAGGCACTTCTCCGGACTCACGGTTTCGCTGTGCCTGGCCCGGAGCGAGACTGAGGTGGGGTTCAGTACGGTAGATCCTCCCGCCCGGCGAGGTCCACTCAATCACCCCGGGCCTGCTCTGCCGTGCTTTCCAAAACCCCCGCGT